>NZ_QKTF01000001.1:0-413469 GCF_003234745.1 Curtobacterium sp. MCLR17_039 | reverse complement strand
GTGCTGGGGGAAGGGGAGCGGGTGGTGTTGTCGGGAAGGCGGGTGCGGCCGTTGTGGGTGGGGACTTCCTTCTATGGAGGCGCGGGGCGGGCCCGTCCCGCGCCTCCCGAGAAGGTGGTGGCCGGGTCAGGCGTCGTCGTGCGCGGCCAGGAAGGTCGCGACGACCCGGCGGAACTCCGCCGGCTGCTCCAGGTGCGAGCAGTGGCTCGCGCCGGGGAAGACGTGCTGCCGGACGTCGGCGATCCGCTCGACGAACGGGGCCCACGTGGCGGGGGTGGCCTCGTCGTGCTCGCCGGCGACGACGAGCGTCGGCACGGCGACGCGGTCGAGCCGGTCGACGATGGTCCAGTCGCGCATCGTGCCGATGACGTGGAACTCGTTCGGGCCGTTCATCGTGTGGTAGACCGTCGGCTCGCGCTCCATCTGCTCCTCGGAGTCGACGAAGTCCGGATGGCTCGGGACCACGCGGCAGACGTGCCGCTCGTAGAAGACCTGCGTCGCCGCCAGGTACTCGGGGTCGTCGACGGTGCCGGCCGTCTCGTGCCGGGTCAGGGCGTCCTGCACGTCGGCGGGCAGCTGCGCGCGGAGCTCGGCGGCGCCGTCGACCCAGAGCTGCATCGACGCGGGGGAGTTGCAGATCGCCAGCGAGCGGAGGCCCGCGGGCTGCCGCACCGCGATCTCGGCGCCGAGCATGCCGCCCCACGACTGCCCGAGGACGTGGTGGTCGCCGAGCCCGAGGTGCTCGACCAGGGCGGCGTACTCGTCGACGAACAGTTGCGGCTGCCAGGTGTCGACCGGGGCGTCCGGGCGGTGGCTGCTCCGGCCGCAGCCGAACTGGTCGTGGTGGACGACGGTCCGGCCGGTCTCGTCGGCCAGGGCCGCGAGGTTCCGGAGGTAGTCGTGGGCCATGCCGGGCCCGCCGTGCAGGACGACGAGGGGCAGCGCGCCGGCGACCGGGGTGTCGGGCGTGGTGACCCGGTACCAGGTCTCGCCGTCGCGGAACGGCATCGTGGATTCGGTGATGCTGGACATGGGGGTCAGCATGGAGCGGAAAAAGGTCCCACGCAATACCTTTTCTGCTGCCTTAACGTGGTCGTAACACCGCGAAGGGGGTCCGTGTGTCCGATCGTGCGACCGAGACGCGCGTCGACGAGGTCGAGGACCGCCTCGTGACCGCCGTCGCCGTGGGCGAGTACCTGCCCGGCGCGAACCTGCCGCCGGAACGCGAACTGGCCGGCCTGCTCGGCGTCGCCCGGGTCACCGTGCGGGGCGCGATCGCCCGGCTCGTCGAACGGGGGCTGCTCGAGACCCGTCGAGGCCGGGGAGGTGGCACGTTCGTCCGCACCGAGTGGCCGGACAACTCATCGGACGCCGTCGGGCGGGTGCTGCTTGCCCGGTGGGAGGCGATCCAGGACACCGCCGACGCCATCGCGCTGCTGCACGGGGCGCTCGCGACGGCCGCCGCGGAACGGGTGACCCCGGAGGACGCCGCCCTGATCCGTGCACGGCTCGAGGTGTTCCGCGACGCCACCTCGGGTCTCGAGAAGCAGCAGGCCGACGCCGTGCTGCACCGGACGATCATCGACGCCGCGCGGAACGACGCCCTGCGGACGGCGCTCGCCGGGTTGGAGGCGCAGATCTCCATCGCCGCTCCGGCGCACCTGTGGGGCACGGCCGAGGGCATGGCGGAGATGGAGACCCGCGCGCTCCACGAGCACGAGTCGCTGGTGGACGCGGTGTGTTCGGGGCGGGCACCCGAGGCGGGCGTGATCGCCCGGCAGCACGTCGGGATCGACGTCGAACTGCTCGAACGGGCCGTGCGGCGGACGGGGCAGGTGCCCCGGCACTGAGGCGCGGTCCGTCGGTCGGTGTGGTGGCCGGTTGGCTGGGTGGTCGGTCGGTCGGTGTGGTGGTCGGTCCGTCGGTGTCGTGGGCGGTCGTCAGTGCACGGCGGGTGCCGGCACCGGGTAGACGTCGTCCGGCATCGGCCACGGTGCCCACTTCGGCCGCGGCGCGTACACCAGGTACGGCTGCGGCGTCGGGTAGCTGACGAGCTCCAGCGTCGACCCCCACGGCGTGCGGGTGTACACGAAACGGTTGCCGGCCCCCGCCTCGTCACCACGCAGGTCGCGCGGGTCGGAGTTCCGGGTACCGCCGGCCGCCTCGACCCGGGCGAGCGTCTCGTCCAGGTCGTCGGCGTACATCGCCAGGTGCTGCCACCCCAGGTCGGACGGGTGTGCGGCGTTCCGCTGCTCGGGCCCCAGGTACTCGAACAGCTCGAGCCCCGGCCCCTCCGGCAGCGCGAGCATCCGCATGGCCCCCTGCGCCATGGTGCTCGGGATGCCGAGGTAGCCGTGCGCCTCGGAACTGCTGTTCGGCGTCTCGTCACGACGTCGCATGTCGTACAGGACGACGGCGTCGAACGCCGCCTCGAAGAACTGCGTGGCTGCGTCGATGTCCGGCACCGTGACGCCCACGTGGTCGATCCTGATTCCCCTGCTCATGGTCGATTCGTACCACCGGCGGTCACCGCCCCTCGGGTCCGTGCGGCGTCCGTGCGGGGTCGGTACGCATCGATGCGGCAAGCCGCAGCGCGGGTCTCCTGCCCGGTTCCGGAACGGTCGTTCCAGGACGGGGTGCGGGACACACGACCGTTACACGAGGGAAACGGCGGGGGCGAAGTCGCTCCGTAGCTTCGTGCTCAAGCACGCACCGCCCCGCTTCCCACTCCCTCGGAGGACGCCATGGCTACCGACATCGCGACACCAGTCGCCGCGCCCCACGCCCCCACCACGACCGCCGCTCCCGCCCCAGCGGGTGCCGGTGTCGTCAAGCCCGGGTACGACCCGGCGCTCACGAACGAGGACCTCGCCCCGCTGCGCGAGCAGCGCTGGACGAGCTACAACTTCTTCGCGTTCTGGATGTCCGACGTGCACTCGGTCGGCGGCTACGTCACCGCCGGGTCGCTCTTCGCCCTCGGCATCGCGAGCTGGCAGGTGCTCATCGCCCTGGTGGTCGGCATCCTCATCGTGCAGGTCTTCGCCAACCTGGTCGCCAAGCCGTCGCAGCGCACCGGTGTGCCGTACCCGGTGATCAACCGCGCGGTGTTCGGGGTGCTCGGCGCGAACGTCCCCGCCATCATCCGCGGCCTCATCGCGATGGCCTGGTACGGCGTGCAGACCTTCCTCGCCGCCCAGTCGCTGAACATCATCTTCCTCAAGTTCATCCCGGCGTCCGCGGGGCTGCTCGACCACTCGTTCCTCGGGCTGTCGGCCCTGGGCTGGATCTCGTACGCGATCCTCTGGGTGGCGCAGGGCGCGCTGTTCTGGATGGGCATGGAGGCCATCAAGCGGTTCATCGACTGGGCCGGACCGGCGGTCTACGTGGTGATGATCGCGCTCGCGGTCTACCTGGTCAGCCAGGCGGGCATCGGCAACATCTCGTTCACCCTGTCGGTCGGCGAGCCGCTGTCCTTCGGGGCGTCGATCCCGGTGATGCTGTCGGCGGTCGCCTTGGTGGTCAGCTACTTCTCGGGCCCGATGCTGAACTTCGGGGACTTCTCGCGCTACGGCCGGTCGTTCCGTGCGGTCAAGCGCGGCAACTTCTGGGGGCTGCCGATCAACTTCCTGTTCTTCTCGGTCCTGACGGTGCTCTGCGCCAGTGCGACGGTGCCGGTGTTCGGCAAGCTCATCACCGACCCGATCGAGACCGTGCAGGCCATCGGTGCCCCCTTCGCGATCCTGCTCGGCGGCCTGACGTTCGTCACCGCGACCGTCGGCATCAACATCGTGGCGAACTTCATCAGCCCCGCGTTCGACTTCTCGAACGTGGCACCCCGGAAGATCTCGTGGCGGGCCGGTGGCATGATCGCCGCGGTCGGCTCGGTGCTCCTCACCCCGTGGAACTGGTACGGCAACGACCAGGCGATCCTGTACACGCTCGGGGTGCTCGGTGCGCTGATCGGCCCGCTGTTCGGCATCCTCATCGCGGGCTACTACATCGTCGGCAAGCAGCGCATCGCGATCGACGACATGTACTCCACGAGCCGCACCGCCCGGTACTGGTACCGCGGCGGGTTCAACCCGAACGCCATCTGGACCCTCGTGGTCACCGGCGCGGTCTCGGTCGCGAGCGCGGTCCTGCCCCCGGCACTCGGCGTGCTGCCGTGGCTGGCGAGCTACAGCTGGTTCATCGGGTGCGGCCTGGGCCTCGTCGTCTTCTGGGCGCTCGAGCGTGCCCGGCCGAGCATGCCCGTGCTCGACGCGGACGACCCGACGGTCGACGACGGCGCGGCCGTCGGTCGCGCCTGACCGCCGGCGTCGCGGCCCGTCCTCCACAGGGCGGGTCGCGGCGCTCGGTCGTCCACAGATCCGAGACACGGCCGGGAGGCCCGCCCCGCCCCCGCCACGATGGTCACCACCCGGCGTCACCCGTTCCACGGCTCCACTCGCTCCACCGGAAGGACCCCGATGCGCATCCGCGTCGTCAACCCCAACACCACCGCGTCGATGACGCGGTCGATCGGCGTCGCCGCCCGTGCCGTCGCCGCTCCCGGCACGCTGATCGAACCGGTCGAGCCCACGATGGGGCCGGCCTCGATCGAGAGCCACTACGAAGAGGCCCTGGCCGTGCCCGGGTTGCTCGAGCAGATCGCCCGCGGGGAGCAGGACGGGGTGGACGCCTTCGTCGTCGCCTGCTTCGGGGACCCGGGGCTCGACGCCGCGCGGGAGCTCGCGACGGTGCCGGTGATCGGGATCGCCGAGGCCGGGTTCCACGCCGCCGCGATGCTCGGCCGCCGGTTCGGCGTCGTCACCACCCTGGCGCGGACGACCGGCCGCGCCCACGAGCTCGCCCAGCGCTACGGCTTCGCCCCGCTCGTCTCGGAGATCCGGGCGTGCGAGGTCCCGGTGCTCGAGCTCGACGACCCCGAGTCCGGTGCCCGTGCGCTCGTGATCGAGGAGTGCCGAGCAGTCATCGACGGGGGAGCCGACGCCGTCGTGCTCGGGTGCGCGGGCATGGCCGACTTCTGCGCCGAGGTCTCGCTGGCCATCGGGGCACCGGTCGTCGACGGCGTCGCGGCGGCCACGGTCCTGGCGGAGTCGCTCGTCCGGCTCGGGTTGTCCACGGGCAAGCGCGGCGAGTACGCCCTGCCGCCGGTGAAGGCGATGTCGGGGCTGCTGGCGGGCTTCGAACGCCACCCGGCGGCGGTCGCGACGGCCGGGGCGGGCGCATGACGGGCCTTGCGGCGGGCGACACGGCAGACCTGGTCGTCCGCGCGCGGCGAGCCTGGGTCGACGGCACGTTCCGCCCGGCCGCGGTCGTCGTCCACGACGGCCGCATCACCGGCGTCCTCCCCGTCGACGCGGTCGTCGACGCCGTGCAGGACCACACCGTGCCGGACGGGCAGGTGCTGCTCCCCGGACTCGTCGACACCCACGTGCACGTCAACGAGCCCGGCCGCACCGAGTGGGAGGGCTTCGCGTCCGCGACCCGTGCCGCTGCGATGGGCGGGGTCACCACGATCGTGGACATGCCGCTCAACTCGATCCCCGCGACGACCACGGTCGAGGCTCTCGCCGTCAAGCGTGCGAGCGCCGAGGGCCGGGTGGCGGTCGACGTCGGGTTCTGGGGTGGCGCCGTCCCCGCGAGTCTCGGGTCGCTCGACGCCCTGCACGACGCCGGCGTCTTCGGGTTCAAGTGCTTCACGGCACCGAGCGGTGTCGACGAGTTCCCGCACCTCGACCCCGGGCAGCTCCGCGCCGCGATCGCCGAGGTCGCCCGGATCGACGCCATGCTGATCGTGCACGCCGAAGACCCGGAGCACCTCGTGCCGCACCGGGCGCTCGGTGGCCGGTACGCCGACTTCCTGGCCACCCGGCCCGTCGCCGCCGAACGGTCCGCGATCGCGCAGGTCGTCGACGGCGCGCGGGCGACCGGTGCGCGGGTGCACGTGCTGCACCTGTCCGACGCGGGTGCGCTGCCGATGCTCCGTGCCGCGAAGGACGACGGCGTCCGGATCACGGTCGAGACCTGTCCGCACTACCTGTCGTTCGAGGCGGGCACGATCCCGGACGGCGCGACCGCCTACAAGTGCTGCCCACCGATCCGCGACGACGCCAACCGCGACGCGCTGTGGGCGGGCGTGCTCGACGGCACGATCGACCTCGTCGTGTCGGACCACTCGCCCTCCACCGCCGACCTGAAGACCGACGACTGGGGCCTGGCCTGGGGTGGGGTCGCCGGCCTGCAGGTCGGGTTCCGGGCGGTGTGGACCGAGGCCCAGCGTCGCGGGATCCCGCTCGAGGCGCTGCTGCCGCTGTTCACGACCGGTCCGGCCGCCCTGGTCGGGCTGCGCGACCGCGGGGTGATCGCTCCCGGTGCCCTGGCGCACTTCGCCGTGTTCGACCCGTCCGCCGAGTCCGTCGTCGACGTCACCGGGCTCGAGCACCGCAACCCGGTGTCCGCGTTCGACGGGCTCCGCGTGCGCGGCAGCGTCACCGAGACCTGGCTCCGCGGCCGTCGCATCGCCACGGCGGACGGAGGTGTGGCCGGCGTCGAGGGGCAGCTGGCCGGACGGCCCGTGCTCGCGGCGGAAACACCCCTGTAACGATCGTTCCGGTATCGTCGGATCAGGAACGGAAGGAACCAGCATGCTCCCAGTGAACCCACCCGCCCGTCTCCTCATGGGGCCCGGTCCGATCGACGCCGATCCGCGCGTGCTCCGTGCGCTGTCGACGCCGCTCGTCGGCCAGTACGACCCGTGGATGACCTCGACGATGAACGAGACGCAGGCGCTCTACCGCCGCGTGTTCGGCACCCGCAACGACGCGACGCTGCTCGTGGACGGCACCTCGCGTGCGGGGATCGAAGCGGTGCTGGTGTCGCTGCTCGCCCCGGGTGACCGCGTGCTCGTGCCGGTGTTCGGCCGGTTCGGGCACCTGCTCGCCGAGATCGCCGGCCGTGCGGGTGCCGAGGTCCACACCATCGAGACCGACTGGGGCCAGGTATTCACGCCGTCCGCCATCGAGTCGGCGATCGCCCGCGTCCGTCCGAAGGTGCTGGCGGTCGTGCAGGGCGACACCTCGACCACGATGAACCAGCCGCTCGACGAACTCGGTGCGATCTGCGAGCGGTACGGCGTCCTGCTCTACACCGACGCCACCGCGACGGTCGGCGGCAACCCGCTCGAGGTCGACGCCTGGGGGATCGACGCCGTGAGCGCCGGGCTGCAGAAGTGCCTCGGCGGCCCGTCCGGCAGCGCACCCGTCACGCTGTCGCCGGGGGCCGTGGCCGTGCTCGACGAGCGGCGGAGCGTCGAGGCCGGCATCCGCGAACCCGGTGACGACGTCGCCGACGAACCGATCCGCTCGAACTACCTCGACCTCGCGATGATCCTCGACTACTGGGGCCCCCGCCGCCTGAACCACCACACCGAGGCCGCTTCGATGCTCTACGCGGCCCACGAGTGCGCCCGCATCCTGCTCGAGGAAGGCCGCGACGCCGTCGTCGCCCGCCACGAGACCGCCGGGCGCGCGATGCTCGCCGGGGTGCAGGCCCTCGGACTCCGGGTCTTCGGCGACGTCGCCCACAAGATGCACAACGTCGTCGCCGTCGAGATCCCCTCCGACGTCGTCGGCGACCAGGTGCGCGGCGCGATGCTCGACGACCACGGGATCGAGATCGGCACCTCGTTCGGGCCGCTGCACGGACGGGTCTGGCGCATCGGCACGATGGGCTACAACGCCCGGAAGGACACCGTGGTCACGACCCTGGCCGCGCTCGAGCACACCCTGCGCCGGGCCGGGCGCGCGGTCCCGCACGGCGGCGGTGTCGATGCCGCACTCGACGTCTTCCGCGACGACACCGCCGCGGTCGCTCCCGCCGGGGCCGAGGTGCTCGCGTGAGCGCCGTGCCCGTCCTGAACGCCACCGCCGTGGGCACCGCCGACGCCGAACTCGTCGCCCGCTGGTGCGACGAGCTCGCCGCCCTCAGCGCCGAACCGGGCCGCATCACCCGCGTCTACCTGTCACCGGAGCACGCCCGGGCGAACGCCCTCGTCGCGGGCTGGATGCAGGACGCCGGACTGTCCACCTGGCAGGACGCCGCCGGCAACCTGCACGGCCGGGCCGCGGGCGCGACGCCCGACGCGCCCGTGCTGCTGCTCGGCTCGCACCTGGACACCGTGGTGGACGCCGGCCGGTACGACGGCGTCGTCGGGGTGCTCATGGCCATCCGCACCGCCGCCCGGCTCACCGCCGACGGTCCGCTGCCCGTCGCGCTCGAGGTCATCGCGTTCTCCGACGAAGAGGGCACGCGCTTCGGCAAGGCCCTGCTCGGTTCGTCCGCGGTGGCCGGCGTCTGGGACGACGCCTGGTGGGACCTGGCCGACGGTGACGGCGTCACGCTCCGGCGGGCCTTCACCGACTTCGGCCTCGACCCGGAGCGCGTCGGCGACGCCGCGATCGACCCGGCTTCGGTGGTCGGCTACCTCGAAGCGCACATCGAGCAGGGGCCGCACCTCGAGCAGGCCGGGCAGGCCCTCGGGGTCGTCACGAGCATCGCGAGTGCCCGCCGGTTCTCGGTCGAGGCCGTGGGAGAGGCCCGGCACGCCGGTGGCACCCCCTACGAGCGCCGGCACGACGCCCTGCTCGCGGCCGCCGAGGCCGCGCTCGCGGTGGAACGCATCTGCAGGGCCTCGCACCAGGTCGGCACCGTCGGCACGATGACCGTCGAACCCGGAGCCGTCAACGTCGTCCCCGGGCTCGCACGGTTCTCGGTCGACCTGCGCGGCGAGTTCGACGACGAGCGCGACGAGGTCTGGCACGAACTCACCAAGGCCTTCACGCTCATCGGTGAACGACGCGGGGTGAGCGTCACCCCGACCGAGGTGCACCGTGCGCCCGCGGTGTTCTGCTCGCCCCGGCTGATGGACGCCGTCCGCGCCGGGATCACGTCGACGGGCGAGACCGCGCCCGTGGAGCTGTTCTCACGAGCCGGCCACGACGCGATGTCGCTCGGGCTCGTGACCGACGTGGCGATGCTGTTCCTCCGGAACCCCGACGGCATCAGCCACCATCCGGACGAGTTCGTGTCGACGCCGGACATCGCCCTCGGCCTCGACGCCCTGGCCGTCGCCGTCGACCGGGTGGCCCGCGCATGAGCACCGCCGGCCCCGACGTCCGCGCCCGGATCGACTCCGTCTGGGAACAGCTCTCGCCCGCCGAACGACGCGTCGCCGCGATGGTCCGCCACGACCCCGAACTCCTGCTCGTCGGCACCTCCGCCGAACTCGCTGCCGAGTCGGGCACCTCGAAGGCCACGGTCTCGCGACTCGTGCGGTCGCTGGGGTTCCAGGACGCCGCCGAGGTCCGGCAGAACCTGATGTCCGCACGGGGCTCGGGCCTGCCGTGGGTCGCCGAGGACGCCGCCCACGTCGACCAGCGCGCGGTCGAGGCGCGCAACCTCGACGCGGCCTTCGCGTCGCTCGGCCGAGCGGACCGCCCGCGGCTGGCCCGTCGGATCGTCCGTGCCCGCCGCGTGCTCGTCCTCGGTGAGCGCGGCGCCTACCCGATCGCGCTGCAACTGCGGTCCCAGCTGGCGCAGGTGCGGTCCGACGTCCGGGTCGGTCCGTCACCCGGTCAGCGGCTCGGGGAAGAGGTCGCCGACCTCGACCGCCACGACCTCGTGGTCCTGGTGACCGTGCGTCGGCACACCGCCGGGGTCGAGCGGATCGTCCGGCACTGCGTCGACTCCGGGGCCGACGTCATCGTCCTCGGCGACCCGACGGCCGCGGTCATCGCCGCCCCCGCGGCCACCGCGATCCTCTGCCCGGTCGACTCGCCGTCGGCGTTCGACTCGATGGCCGCGCTGTTCGCCGTCGTCGCCGCGATCACGAACGACGTCTACGACGCCTCCGGCCCCGGTGGTCGGGTGCGGGTCGACGCCGTCGCCGCCGCCTACGACACGCTGGGGGAGCTCGCTGCGCCCTGATCGCCGTCGGATCCGGCGCGCAGCTCGGCACGCAGTTCGGCGGCGAGCGAGGCGTTGCGGTCGGCGATGAGCCGCGGCATGTACCGGGCCAGCGCGAGCACCTCGGCCAGGCGGCCCAGCGGGCCGAGCGGCGCGCGGAACGTGATGGTGTCGACCATGCGCGTGCCGCCGGCCGACGGCTCGAAGCGGTGCTCGTGGTGGAACCGGGCGAACGGCCCACGCACCTGTTCGTCGACGAACCGGTGCGGCGCCTCCAGGTCGGTGATCCCGCTCGTCATCCGCCAGACGATCCCGAAGTGCCGCGCACGCCAGGTGACGGTCTCGCCCAGGCCGATCGTGCCGGCCGTCGTGCCGGCGACGGCGCGTTCGTCGGTCGCGGCCATCGATCGCTCGTGCGCGCCGATGTCGAGTGACAGCGCGAAGGCGCGCTCCGGCGGAACCGGCAGGTCCGTCACGACCCGGAACGAGACGGTCACGACGCCGGCCAGACCGTCGGGGCGGACCGATCGTCGTCGTGCAGCGCGGCGGCGAGCAACTGGTCGTGCCGGCTGCCGCGGTGCAGCACACTCGACCGGGTACGTCCTTCGAACCGCAGACCGAGCCGTTGGGCGACCGCGGCCGACGCGGTGTTCGTGGCGATCGCGCGCCACTGGACCCGGAGGAGACCGAGTCCCTCGGGCACTCCGGCGAAGGCCCAGTGCAGCACGCGCTCGGCGGCCTCGGTCATGATGCCGGAGCCGCGACCGTCCGGGTGCATGGCGTACCCGATCTCGGCGGCCCCGTCGGCGAAGGCGAACAGGCCGACCGTGCCGAGCAGCCGGAGGTCGTCCGCGCGCCGGATCCCGAACTCGTACCGGCTGTCCGCCGCCCAGCCGGCCGCGACGACGTCCGTGATCCAGTACCGTGCCTCAGCATGCCCGTACGGCACCGGCACCGGGGTGTACGCGATCACGTCCGGGTCGTTGGCGTAGGCCACCACGTCGTCGGCGTCGCCGAGCTCGGGGGCCGAGAGCACCAGTCGATCGGTGCGGAGGGTGACGGGCTGCACGGTTCGAGCCTAGCCACGACGGCGCGGGCGGTAGCGTCGGGGGATGACGTTCGACGCGCTCCCGTTCCCGGTCATCGACGGCCACAACGACCTGCCGTGGGAGCGTCGTGACAGCCACGACTCCGGTGTCGAGGGCATCGACACCGAGACCGACTCGCTGCACACCGACATCCCGAAGCTCCGCGCCGGCGGCGTCGTCGGGCAGTTCTGGTCGGTGTTCGTGCCCGCAGACGACCCGGACCCCGTGACGACGACACTGCAGCAGGTCGACCTCGCGCACCGGATCATCGCGCGCTACCCCGACGACCTCGCGCTCGCCCGCACCGCCGCCGAGGTCCGTGCCGCCGTCGACTCCGGCCGGATCGCGTCGCTGCTCGGCGCCGAGGGCGGGCACTCGATCGGCGACGACCTCGCGGTCCTGCGGACCTTCGCGCGGCTCGGCGTCCGCTACATGACGCTCACCCACAACGACGACACCCCCTGGGCCGACTCCGCGACCGGGGAGCGTGCGCACGGCGGCCTGACCGACCGCGGGCGGCAGATCGTCGCCGAGATGGAGCGGATCGGCATGCTCGTCGACCTGTCCCACACCGCACCGGCCACCATGCGGGACACCCTCGACGTGGCGACCCGACCTGTCGTGTTCAGCCACTCGTCGACCGTCGCGATCGACGACCACCCGCGGAACGTGCCCGACGACGTCCTCGCACGGCTGGCCGACAACGGCGGCGTCGTGATGATCACCTTCGTGCCGAAGTTCGTGTCGCGGGCGTGGGCGGACTGGGAGGAGTCGGGCATGTCCGGCGAGCCACCCCTGGTCACGGTGTCGGACGTCGCCGACCACGTCGAGCACGCGCGTGACGTCGCCGGTGTCGCGCACCTGGGCCTCGGCGGTGACTACGACGGCACCCCGGTGCTGCCGCCGGACCTGCGGGACGTGTCGCGGTACCCGGTGCTCGCGGCGGAGCTCGTCCGGCGCGGCTGGGGCGAGTCGGACCTGCGTGCGCTGGCCGGCGGCAACGTGCTGCGGGTGCTCGAGGCGACCGACGACCGGTTCGCCCGGACGGCGTTCGTGCGCTGACGCGGTGGGGCGAACGCCTCACATCCGCCGTGCATACCGATTGATGGACAGTGCTTCGACCGAGCATCCACCATCGGCGGATGACCGATGACGCCGCATTGCCGACCGAGTACGCCGAGACCTTCCGGGCCATCCGAGACCGCGTCACGGCGACGCGCAGTCGCGTGCAGCTGGCGGCCAACGCCCACCTCATCCACCTGTACTGGTCGATCGGTTCGGTCCTGCTCGAGCGGTCGAAGGCCGGACGGTGGGGAAGCGGGGTCCTCCGGCAGCTGGCAGAGGACCTGCGGGCGGAGTTCCCGTCGATGACGGGGCTGTCACCGACGAACCTCAAGTACATGCGGCAGTTCGCGGCGGCGTGGCCCAAGGAAGCGTCAATTGGTCCACAGCGTGTGGACCGATTGCCGTGGGGGCACATCAGAGCGCTCCTGCCGGAGTCAACCTCCGGTCGCGCGCGCTCGAGCGCTCCGGGGCGCAGACAACCAACTTCAGCCGTCTCGTCGATGGCGACGATGCGGATCTCGCGCAGCAGATCACCCGTGACCCGTACGTCCTGGACTTCTTGGCGGTGGACGGCGACCGCGACGAACGCGCCATCGAGTCCGCGATGGTGGACCGCATCGCGGAGACGCTGCGCGAGTTCGGCGTCGGCTTCGCGTTCGTCGGGCGCCAGGTGCACTTCGACGTCGACGGCAGCGACTTCTTCGTCGACCTGCTCTTCTTCCACGTGGAGCAGCTGCGGTACGTGGTCGTCGAGCTCAAGACCGGCGAGTTCCGTCCCGACAACGTCGGGCAGCTGTCCTTCTACGTCGCCCTGGTGGACGCGCAGTTGCGCCGCGAGCAGCACGCCGAAACCGTCGGGCTCCTGCTGGTGGCCGGCAAGAACGACGCGGTCGTCCGGTACTCGCTCGGGGTCTCCAACGCCCCGGTCGGGGTCGCCTCGTACGACCTCCTGCCACCCGAACTCCAGGAGGCACTGCCGAGCGAAGCGCAGCTGCAGCGTGCGCTGCTCGGTGCGAGCTGAGCGGCACCTCGTCCGGAGAGCGGCGGGTCAGCCGTACGTCGGGTACTGCGGCCACCCCTCGGGGCTGTCCTCCCAGTCCTGCTGGCGGCCGCACACCGTGCGGTCCATGACGTGCGCGACGGGCTGGATGGCCTCGGTGCCACGAGCGGTGGTCGCGTAGGTCAGGTACGGGACGCCGTCGCGCAGCAGGTAGTACGAGTACCCCGGCACCGGGCCGTCCCAGTCGTCGTGGTGCACGGTCCACCCCCAATCCCCGTGGTAGCTCGTCGCGCCGGAGGACACCCACCGGTGCGGCCACCCCTGCTGTGTACGCCACTGCTCGAGCTTCTCGACCGGTGCCTCCGACACCATCGCGAACGCGATGCCCTCGTCGTCGAGGCGTCCCATGTCCGCGGGGAGGTCGTCGATCGCCCACGTGCAGCTCGGGCATGCGTCGTCCCAGTCCGCGCTGTACATGACGTTCTGCACCAGGAGCAGGTAGCGGTCGCCGAAGAGCTCGGTCAGGTGGACGGGCCCGTCCGGCCCGTCGAATGCGTAGTCGTCAACACGGACCATCGGCAGCCGCCAGCGTGCAGCGGAGACGCGGTCGCCGTGTCGGGTGAGTTCCTTCTCGTCCCGCACCTGATCCGCCAGGGCCGCGTCGAACGCGGCGCGGTCGACCACGGGCGGGGCAGCGCCGGGTTGCTGGAGCTTGGACATCACGACCTCCTCGTCGTTGCGCCGCACCATGCGTGCGGACCGCGCGTGTGGCAACAGCCACGAACCGGCCCGGAGGCGCGACTCGCGTCCGGAGCGCACGCGCCGTCACGGACAGGACCGCCTGGGGTCCGGTCGCTAGGATCGGGCGCACACCGCGCCTCCAGGAAGAGCGATGCGCGACCTGAGCTGCGAAGGACGGACCGGATGAGCGGCACCATCTACGAGAACATCTCCCAGGCGTTCGGCAACACCCCGCTCGTCAAGCTGAACCGGCTGCCGAAGGCGGGCGGGGCCGAGGTGCTCGCGAAGCTCGAGTTCTACAACCCGGGAGCCAGCGTCAAGGACCGCCTGGGCGTCGCGATCATCGACGCGGCCGAGGCCTCCGGTGCGCTGCAGGCCGGCGGCACCATCGTCGAGGGCTCGTCCGGCAACACCGGCATCGCCCTGGCACTTGTCGGCGCTGCTCGCGGGTACCGGGTCGTCATCACGATGCCCGAGACGATGAGCGTCGAACGCCGTGCGGTGATCCGTGCGTACGGGGCCGAGATCGTCCTGACCCCCGGGCCCGAGGGCATGAAGGGTGCGGTCGCCAAGGCCGAGTCGATCGTCGCGGAGACCCCCGGCGCGATCCTCGCCCACCAGTTCGAGACGGCGGCGAACGCCGAGATCCACCGGAAGACCACGGCGGAGGAGATCCTCCGTGACACCGAGGAGCACGTCGACGTGTTCGTCGCCGGTGTCGGCACCGGCGGCACGATCACCGGTGTCGGGCAGGTGCTCAAGGAGCGCGTGCCCGGCGTGCAGATCGTCGCCGTGGAGCCGAAGGACTCGCCCCTGCTCACCGAGGGCAAGGCCGGTCCACACAAGATCCAGGGCATCGGCGCGAACTTCGTGCCCGAGGTCCTCGACCAGAGCGTCATCGACGAGGTGTTCGACGTCGAGCTCGACGACGCGCTCCGGGTGGCCCGCGCCCTGGCGACGCAGGAGGGCATCCTGTCGGGCATCTCGTCCGGCGCGATCATCCACGCGGCGCTCGAGATCGCCGCACGCCCCGAGAACGCCGGCAAGCGGATCGTCGCCATCGTGTGCGACACCGGAGAGCGCTACCTGTCGACGGTGCTCTTCGAGGGGCTCACTGCGTGAGTCGTCCTCTTCGACGAGGCGTGCTGCGGACCATCCGGGAGGACCTGTCCGCAGCACGCCGCGGTGACCCCGCAGCCCGGGGCGACCTGGAGAA
The DNA here is from genome assembly GCF_003234745.1 of Curtobacterium sp. MCLR17_039. Lineage (NCBI taxonomy): Bacteria > Bacillati > Actinomycetota > Actinomycetes > Micrococcales > Microbacteriaceae > Curtobacterium > Curtobacterium sp. MCLR17_039. The sequence continues at coordinate 398,390 of NZ_QKTF01000001.1, read as the reverse complement.
CGCGATCGTCTACTCCGGGTTGCACGCCATCTGGACGTACCGGGTGACCCACCGACTCTGGAACGCACAGGGGCTGCCCGGGTCCCGGTTCGCGGCCCGGCTGCTCGGGCAGGTCGCCCGGTCGGTCACCGGCATCGAGATCCACCCCGGCGCGCGCATCGGCCGCCGGTTCTTCATCGACCACGGCATGGGTGTCGTCATCGGCGAGACCGCGGTCATCGGCGACGACGTGCTCGTGTTCCACGGTGTCACCCTGGGCGGACGCGGGGGCGACCACGGCCCGGGCGCCCGTCGGCACCCGGTGGTGGGGGACCGCGTGGTGCTCGGCGCCGGGTCGTCGCTGATCGGGGCGATCACGATCGGTCCGGACTCCGTCGTCGGCGCCAACACCGTGGTGACGAAGGACGTCCCGGCGGGGTCCGTCGTCACCGGGGTCGCCGGAACTCCGCGTCCCCGGTCCGGGCACGAGGGCGTCCCGACGCTCTGACCGCGCCGAGCGCGAGTGAGCGTCAGCTCTTCTCGCAGGCGATGCCGTCCTTGTCGCGGTCGAGCTTGGCGTTCGCCTTGTACAGGGCGTCGTCCTTCTTCACCGTGCCCTTGAGCGCACGGGTGGTGGTCTTACCGCCCGAGACGACCTTGTTGCTCGTGACGGACTTCTTGGCGATGCCACCGGAGTACACCTTCTGCACCGCGGTGCAGTTGGCGTAGGACTTCGGTGCCGCCTGCGCGGTCGAGGTCCCGCCGACGACGACCGTGGTCGCGAGGACGGCGGTGGCGGCGGCGATGCCGAGGGTACGGATGATGCGCACGGGTTCCCCCTGGAACTGGTGGTGATCGCGCGAGCGACCGCCGCGTCGGGTACGCGGCGTGGTGATCCTACGACGTGATCGAGGCTCACGACCCGCCCCCGAACGGGGTGCGCTGTCGGCGGCCTGCGGCATCCTGGTCAGATGGACGGCGAGCAGCTGCACGAGATCGCGAGCCGCACGGCCCTGGGGCTGCCGGCGGCACTCGAGACCCAGCCGTTCGGCGAGGGCTCGGTGGTCTACAAGGTCGTCGGCAAGATGTTCGTGATGGTGACCGAGGTGCGTGGGACCCCGATCGTGAACCTCAAGTGCGCGCCGCCGCACGGGGCGGCGCTGGTGCGCGACCACGACGAGATCACGCCGGGGTGGCACATGAACAAGCGGCACTGGATCACGTTGGCACCGGGCGACGGCATCGACGAGACCCTGGTCGAGGACCTCGTGGCGAACGCCTACGACCTGGTGGTCGCCGGGCTGCCCGTGGCGAAGCGTCCGATCGACCCCTCGCGCGGCGTGCTACCGGCCTGATCGGGCTCGACGGGCTCGTCGGGATCAGACTCGCGCGGCGACCTTCGACAGGTCCTGGACGACCTTCGGAGCCAGGCGCTCGCCCGACTCGAGCACGGCCCGCGCACGATCGGGTGCCAGGTCGCCGAAGATCTCGCCGATGGTCACCCCGTGTTCCGGCCGGTACGTCACCTCGATGGGGTCACCCGCGGCGACCGAACCGGACTTGACCACGCGGAAGTACGCCCCCGGCCGCCCCTCGTCGGCGAACCGCTTCACCCACTTGTCGACCCCCATGCGCCGGGCGAAGGTGCCGCAGGGCGTGCGGGGGACCGTCACCTCGAGTACGAGGGTGTCGCCGATCCGCCAGCGTTCCCCGGTCACGGCCCCGGTCACGTCGATGCCGCTGGTGCGGAGGTTCTCGCCGAACAGGCCGGGCGGGACCTCGCGCTCGAGCAGGTCGGCGAAGTACGCGGCGTCCTCGTCGGCGTAGGCGTACACGGCCTGGTCCACACCGCCGTGGTACTTGCGGTTCGCCTGCACGTCGGCGCGCAGGCCGAGCGGCCGGACCCGGACGCTCCCGGTGACCGGGCGCTTGTCGATGGCGGTGACGCCGATGATGCCGGAGTCCGGCAGCAGGCGGTCGACGCGGCAGACGGCGGTGACGAGCGACATGGAGCCAACTCTGGCGCACACACGCCGCCGCACCAAGCAGGGCCGCGCACGGCCCGGCGGATCGGGATGAATGACCCAAGCGGTCGAGCGAGCACCGGCCCTACGGTGAAGGGGCTTCGGTCTCCCGCCGATCGGGAGGCAGCGGCCAGTCCGCGTCACATGTGGAGCAGGAACTCACGGAGGTTCACGATGGCGTTCGTCACCACGAGCGATGGTGCAGAGATCTTCTACAAGGACTGGGGGCCGCGCGATGCGCAGCCGATCGTCTTCCACCACGGATGGCCCCTGTCGTCGGACGACTGGGACGCGCAGATGCTGTTCTTCCTGGGCAAGGGGTACCGGGTGATCGCGCACGACCGCCGTGGGCACGGGCGTTCGTCGCAGATCGGCACCGGTCACGACATGGACCACTACGCGAGTGACACGGATGCGCTCGTGCAGCACCTCGACCTGCGGAACGCGGTCCACATCGGGCACTCGACCGGTGGTGGCCAGGTCGCGCGGTACGTCGCGCAGTACGGCGAGCCGCAGGGCCGGGTCGCCAAGGCCGTCCTGGTGTCGTCGGTGCCCCCGATCATGTTGCAGAGCGACTCGAACCCGGAGGGCACGCCGATCTCGGTGCTCGACGGGTTCCGGAGCGCACTCGCTGCGAACCGCGCCGAGTTCTTCCAGGCCGTCGCCGAGGGGCCGTTCTACGGGTTCAACCGTCCCGGCGTGGAGGTCTCCGCCCCGGTGGTCGCGAACTGGTGGCGGCAGGGGATGACGGGCAGCGCCCTGGCCCACTACGAGGGCATCAAGGCGTTCTCCGAGACGGACCAGACCGAGGACCTGAAGGCGATCTCCGTCCCGGTCCTCGTCACGCAGGGCGATGACGACCAGGTCGTGCCGTACAAGGCGGCCTCGCTCAAGCAGGCCGAGCTGCTCGGCAACGCCACGCTCAAGATCTACGAGGGGTACCCGCACGGGATGCTGACGACCCACGCGGACGTCATCAACCCCGACCTGCTCGCCTTCATCCAGCAGTAGGACGAGCCGACCGGCAGTAGGACGAGCCGACCGGCAGTAGGACGAGCCGACCGGCAGGAGGACGAGCCGACCGGCAGGAGGACGAGCCGACACGCAGGACGCCAGGGGCGCACACCGGAACCGTCCGGTGTGCGCCCCTTCCGTGTGTGACGAACGCGGTGCGGGATGCGTCCCACCAGTACCCGTCCGACGACGGTGGACGGACGCACCCAGCCGTTCACCATCCACCACCAGTAGAAGGAACGCGTGCACCACCAGTCCCTCGCCGAGCTCGACGACGCGGTCCTCGCCGGCCGGTCGTCCGACGGCGACGTCCGGGCCTTCGAGGTCCTGATCCGTCGCCACACCCCGCTGCTCCGCGCCTACGCCCGTCGGACCCTCGGTTCCACCGACGAACTCGACGACGTCGTGCAGGAGACCTTCATCACCGCGTGGGACCGCCTCGACTCCCTCGAGGACCTCGCACGCGTGAAGTCGTGGTTGATGCGCATCCTGAGCAGGAAGTGCCTCGACCGGATCCGCGCGCGGCGCGTCCACGACGACGTCACCGAGCTCGAGGTCGCCGCGCCGGCCGACGACGCACCCGACCGGGTCGCCGAGGCGCGCTCGCGCGAGGACGCGGTCGAACGTGCGCTGGCCGAACTGCCCGAAGCCCAACGACGGTGCTGGATCATGAAGGAGGTGCTCGAGTACCGGTACGACGAGATCGCCGCCGAACTCGACCTGCCACCCTCGACGGTCCGGGGACTGCTGTCCCGAGCGAGGAAGAACATGATCCGACTCATGGAGGGATGGCGATGACCGACCACGACGGCATCCGGCCGGACCTGCCCGACAGCCCCGAAGCACTCGACGCCCTCGAACCCGGTGACCTGGACGGCCATTCGATCGACGAACTCGCCGACTACCTCGACGCCGGCATGCAGCCGGCGGACCCGAGCATCGACGACTCGCCCGCCTGCCAGAACGCCCTGGCCGCGATCATCCGCGTCCGCCACGCGTCGCTCCGCTCGCTCGAGGCGGCCGCCCGCGACGAGGCCCCGGCCGACGAGTCCTGGATCAGCGGCGTCCTGGCGAACATCTCGATCGAGTCCCGCTCCGGTCGCGACGTCCCGCTCCGCCCCCTGTCCGAGACCGAGCGCCCCGTGATGACCGAGGGGGCCATCCGTTCCCTCATCCGCCGCACCGGTGACGAGGTCCCCGGTGTCCTGGTGGCACGCTGCCACCTCGACGGCGACGTCACCGAACTCGCGTCCCCGATCCGGGTGGTCGTCGAGATCGCGATCGCGTCCGGTCCGTCGATCCCCGCCACCGCTGAGCTGGTCCGCACCGCCGTGGCCGGCGCCCTGGACGAGCAGACCGACCTGCTCGTCGAGGCGGTCGACGTCGTCGTCCGCGACCTGCTGCCGGACCCCGAGCCCGGTACCGACCCCGAGGAGGCCCGATGAGCACCACCGACGAGACCCTCGCCGCGATCGAGGCCGCCGTCCTCGAGGTCTCCGGCGTCACCGACCTGTACCGCTCCCGCCCGACGGTCGCGAGCGCCGTGCAGGCGGTCCGCAGCATCGCCACGAGCACCGGACCGCTCCGGGTCGTCATCGACGACGGCGCCCTGCGTGTCGTCATCGGCACCGACGGCTTCCGCCCGGCCCCCGAGGTCGCACGCGCCGTCCACGACGTCGCCCTGGCGACCGCGGCGGCGCACGGCCTGGCGCTCAGTCGCGTCGACGTGCGCGTCGCGCGGGTGGGCTGACCGCGACCACAGATCGGACGGGAGGCCCGTGGCGACGCCGCCACGGGCCTCCAGTCCGCCGTGGGCGCAGCTGACCCCGGCACACGCGACCCGACGCCGCCCGCGGCGCCGAAGGAGACCCTCGCAGGACCACGTGCGGAGCGCCGGCAGTCCGTAGCGTGCTCGTGAGGGAGCGGCAGCAGTTCCGCACCGATCGTCGTCGCACCGACCGGAGGAGCCATGGAGACCGACGCCGCCGTGCTCCCGTCACGTCGCGTCCGCGTGTACGGACGGCCGTTCGACGCGGACTCCTACGCCCTGCGGGACTTCCTGTCGCGCTCCGTGGTGCAGTTCGACTGGTTCCCGGTCGACGTCGACGGGGTCGGGGGCGCCGACCGGGTCGATCCGTCGCGGCTCCCGCTCGTCGTGTTCCCCGACGGCACGGAACTGGTCGCGCCCACGCTGCGCGAGGTCGCCGACCGGCTCGGGTGGATCCACGCACCGCGCCGCCAGGAGTACGACCTGTCGATCTACGGTGCCGGTCCCGCCGGGCTGTCCGCGGCCGTGTACGCGGCTTCCGAAGGGCTCGACGTCGTCCTGCTCGAGCGGGACGCCGTGGGCGGGCAGGCCGGGTCGAGCAGCCTCATCGAGAACTACCTGGGGTTCCCCGAGGGGATCGCCGGAGCGGACCTCGCCGAGCGCGCCCGGGAACAGGCCGTCCGGTTCGGCGCCGAACTCCTGGTGATGCGCGAGGGTGTGCGCGGGGTCTTCCACGACGGCCGCATCCACGCCGACCTCGCCGACGGCGGCCACGTCGTCGCCCGTGCGAACATCTGCGCGACCGGTGTCGAGTGGCGTCGGCTGGGGTTGCAGCGCGAGCAGGAGCTGCTCGGCTGCGGTGTCTACTACGGTGCCGGGACGAGCGAGGCGGACGGCTGCGCCGGCGAGCAGGTCTTCGTGGTCGGCGGGGCGAACTCGGCGGGCCAGGCGGCGATGAACCTGTCCCGCTCCGCGGCGCACGTCACGATGCTCGTGCGGGGCGCGTCGCTGTCGGCCACGATGTCGGAGTACCTGAGCGCCAGGATCGTGGCCGCACCGAACGTGACGGTCCGGACGGGCTGCCAGGTCTCGGCGCTGCACGGGGACAGCCGACTCGAGTCGATCGAGGTCACCGACGGCGACGGCGCCACGGTGTCGCTGCCGGCCACGCGGTTGTTCATCTGCATCGGCGGACGACCGGACACGAGCTGGGCCGAACAGACGCCGATGGTCCGTGACCGGCTCGGGTACCTGGTCACCGGCCCGGACCTCGACGCCGTCGACGGCTCGCTCGAGCACTGGCCGCTCGAGCGGCGTCCCTTCTGGCTCGAGACGAACGTGCCCGGGTCCTTCGCCGCCGGGGACGTCCGCGCCGGGTCCGTCAAACGCGTCGCCGCAGCGGTCGGCGAGGGCGCCATGGCCGTGACCTTCGTCCACCGCCACCTGGCGACGAGCGACTGACCGAGGAGCCCCGTGATGCCCGACGAACCCGACACGACACTGCCGACCGCCGCCGAGTCGATCACCTCCCTGGACCGGCCGACCGCCTTCTTCAACGCCCTGATGACCGAGCACTTCGTCCTCGAGAGCGCGCGGAGCATCACGGTCAGCGAGTCGAGCAGCCGCTCCTCGCTGTACCTCACCACGCTCTCCAGCTCGCTCGTCGCCTTCGGGTTCCTCGCGCACACGCCCTTCGCGCTCGGGTTCCTCGGCGCGATCATCCCGGTGATCGTCCTGCTCGGCGCGTTCACCTACGAACGCCTCGTCGAGACCTCGCTCGAGGACGTCGCGGCACTCGCCGCGATGCAACGCATCCGTCGCTACTACGGCCGCCTGCTGCCCGAGGCCGACACGTACTTCCCGATGCCCCGCGGGCGGCACGCGGCCAACGAGCTGCTCGACATCGGCCGGGCCCCGTCGTGGTACCGGCTCCTGTTCACGATGTCGTCCGCGATCGCGGTGGTGAACTCGATCGTCGCCGGCGCCGGGGTCGCCATCCTGGTCGACCAGCTCGGCGTCGACGACCCGGGTTCGATCGTGTGGGGCGTCGGATCGGCGGTGGTGCTGGCCGTCGCACACCTGTCGTACCAGGTCCGGTCGCACACCACGATGCACGAGCTGATCGCCCGGTCGGAAGCACTGGACACCGACCGCCGGCTGCCCTGACCGGCCGCGGCCGGCCGCGACCGGCCGCGACCGGTGTCAGCGTCGCTCGGCCAGCTGCTCCGTCCAGTCGCGGGGGAGTCGGTCGGCCGGACCCGGGACCGACTGGGTCGTCGGGTGCGCCTGCGGGTCGGCGAGGCGGGGTCCGTCCACGAAGTCCTGCGTGACGAAGTCCCAGAACCACCCCTCGCCGGGCTCGAACGACTGCATGACCTCGTGCCCGGTGACCGCGAAGTGCGCGGTGGCGTGCCGGTTCAGGGAGTCGTCGCAGCAGCCGACGTGTCCGCAGGCGGCGCACCGACGCAGGTGCACCCACCACGAGCCGGTCGCGTCGCACTCCACGCACCCCGCGCCGGACGGGGGGACGGACGGGGAGACCGTGTTCGCGCGTGCACTCATGGTCCAACCGTGCGCCGCACACCCACCCGGACGCTTGAGTCAAACGGCGCTGGTACCGCGCGGGCGGAGTTCCTACGGTCGAACCGAGGACGGACGAGGAGCACGGTGCGGGAGACGACGGATGACGGGACCACGTCCCTGGCGACCCTCGCCGCATGGGCGCACCGGGCCGTCGACGATCCTCGACGTGGACGACCGGCCGTCCACGTCCCGGTCACCGTCGCGGCCCTCGGTCGGCACGGCACCCTGGGACTCGGCGCGCTCGCCGGCGGCGACGCCGGACCCCGCGGCCTGGTCGTGTGCGAGCGCCGGTGCTTCCGGATGCTGCCGGACGGCACCGCAGCGGTCGCGGACGCGGACGACCCGGTCGCGTTCGCCGTCGTCTCGACGTTCTCACCCGACCTCGCGGTGACGGTCGCGTCGGTCGCCTCCGTGGCCGACCTGGAGGCCCGGATCACCACGGTCCTGCCGCCGCGCGACTTCGCGGTGGCCGTCTCGGTCGACGGCGTCTTCGACGAGGTCCGGACCGAGGACGGCACGACCGGGACGACGGTGCACCGCGCGGTCGCGGGTCGTCTCGTCGGCTTCCGGACGCCGGGCCCGGGCGGGGCCGGCGCCGGTCTGCACCTCGCGTTCCTCGACGCCACCCGCACCCGCGCCGGAGCGCTCGCCGGGTTCGCGGGGTTCTCCGGACGGATCGAGCTCGGGTTCTCCACCGCGCCGCACCTGGCGGTCCGTGCGCTCGGCGCCGGGTTCGACGGCGGACCGGTGTGACCCGAGCGGTGGTCAGCCGGATCGGTGCTGCCGGAACCGCGCCGCGAGCTCCCGTCGAGAGGCGACGCCCCACTTCGCGTAGACGTGCCGGACGTGGCTCGTCACCGTGTGGGTCGAGATGAACAGGTCGGACGCGATCTGCTGCGTCGTCAGGCCGGCTGCGACCCGTTCGACGACCTGGGCCTCGCGGGCGGTGAGCCCCGAGACGCCCGAGATGCCCGGGTCGGCGGGGATCGCTCGGACGGTGACACCGACGCTGCGCAGGTGCCCCCGCGACCGTTCGGCCTCGCGCAGGGCACCGGCACCGTCGAACAGCTCCGTCGCCTCCCGCCACACCTCGACGGCCGCGGGCACGGAGCGCCGCCGGAGGGCGCACCCGAGGTCCTCGAGCGCTGCGGCGAGCACGAGCCGGCGGTCGACCCGGCGCAGCCGCTCCACCGCTGCGCCGAGGCTCTCGACGGAGTCGTGGACGAGTCCGTGCACGTGCAGCCAGGTTCCGCCGCACAGGTCGTTGTCCGGGTTCGCCGTGGCCCTGAGCCGCGCCACCCGTTCGATCCGCTCGAGTCGGTCCAGCTGACCCCCTCGGATCGCGATGCGTGCGAGGTGGACGTCGTCGGCGAAGTCGGCCGGGCTCGACATCGACGCGATCGGTTCCTCCAGGCTCCGCCACGCCACCTCGCTGCGGTCGACGGCGGCTCGGACATCGCCGTGGGCGTCCGCTTCGAGCGCCAGCAGCCACGATCCCGAGCGCGCCGATGGGGGATCGGCGAGCAGGGCCTCGGCGAAGTGCCGCGTCCGGTCGGCCGCGCTGCGGTCCCCCTGCAGCAGCGCCGTGCGGAAGAGGACGGTCCCGGCAGTGAGCGCCGCGAACCGACCGAGTTCCAGGTCCTCGGCCAGGTCGAGGACCGACTCGGCCGACGTCTTGGCGTCCTCCAGCCGGCCCTGGTCGAAGAGCACCCTCGTGCGCAGCATCATCCAGGCGGCGGTCGGGCGGGCCAGGTGGTTGCGCCGGGTCTCGATGGCGTTCGCCTCGGCGATGCGTCCGGCACGGTCGGTGTCGCCGAGTGCCCCCGCGAGGAACGCCACCCAGAGCCCCTCGGGCAACCAGGTGCTCGACGACCCCCCGGTGGCTGCGACCCGGCTCATCGCCGACGTGATCGCCTGCGTCGCGTCCGCGAACCGGCCCTCGTTGAAGGCGAGCACGGAGGCACTGGCCTCGAAGGTGGCGACGGCGACCGGGTCCGCGTCGCCGTCGACCGTCGCCCGGGCCTCCCGCAGTGCGGCGGCGAGGTCCGCGTGCCGTCCCGCCTGCGCGAGGTTCAGCGCGCGCACGGCGAGCAGACGCGACCGCACGCCGGCGCTCACGCCGGGCAGGGCCAGTGCGGTCTGGACCGTCCGCAGTGCTTCCGGCGTCGAGCCCTCGGTCTGCAGCCGCGCCAGGGTCAGGTGCAGGCGTGCGTCGTCCTCCGGAGCGAGGCGGCCCTGCAGGTCGTGGAGCAGCGCGCGGGCCTCGGCCGTCCGGCCGCTGTGCCACAGCAGCGGCAGGACGTCGACGACGATGCCGGGCAGCGCCGGGGTGCCGTGCGCGAGGTCGGCGGCGCGGAGGGCGAGCGCCCCGGCCTCGGCGGCGTCCGTGCTCGCGAGGTCGATCGCCACCGTGCGCAGGACCTCGGCGGCGCGGACGTCCCCGCGCTGCGCCACCGCGGCGATGCGCGCGGCGATCGAGACCGGTGGGACACCCTGCCGCAGGAGTTCGTCCACCGCTTGCCTGAGCAGGTCGTCGCGGACGGCCGCGGGGATCATCGACTCCGCCGCCTCGCGGAGGACGTCGTGACGGAACGACAGGTCCGTGCCGTCGTCGACGAGCACCCCCGCCTCGATCGCTTCCTGCAGCCCGGGGAGCAGCCGCTGCGACGGCTGGTCGAGCATCGCCGACAACGACCGCACCGAGAACGAGCGTCCCAGGGTCGCTCCGACCTGCACGAGCTGCTGCGTGGGCTTCGACAGGCGTCGGAGGCCCTCGCGGATCGACGCACCGAACCTCGCGGGCAGCGCGGCGCCAGGCATCGTGGCGACGCCGTCCGCGATCGCCAGCAGGCCTTCGTCGACGAGCCCGCGGACGAGTTCGGCGACGAGGATCGGGATGTGCTCCGTCCGTCGGGCAACACGCAGCACCGAGCCGTCCGGCGTCGCGCCGACCAGGTCGCTGATCATGGCGGCGGTGGCCTCCTCGTCCAGCGGGTCGAGGTCGACGATCCGTCCCGTCGCGGCGAGCTCGTCGACGGTCGCCGTCACCGGCGGGTCCTGGTGCTCGGTCCGGACCGCGACGACCCAGAGCACGGGGACGTCGGCGAGTCGGCGCGACAGCGATCGGAGCACCGCCAGGGACGTCGCGTCGCACCACTGCAGGTCGTCGACGACGACCACGACGCCGTCCGACGCCGCGGCCCGCTCCAGGTCGTCCTGGAGCTGCTGGAGGAGCCAGTACCGTGCCTCCGGGTCGAGCGTCACCGCGCTGAGCCGGACGCGGTCGGAGATCGGCCGGGGCCCGGCGCCGAGCGCGTCCATGATCGGTGCGAGCGGGATCAGGCGTGCGTCGCGGTCCGTGCGACCGACGGCCACGCGGAGGCCGGCCGCGTTCGCCTGGTCGACCACGTCCTCGAGCAGACGCGACTTGCCGACGCCCGCAGCGCCGCGGATGACGAGCACGTCTCCCGCGCCCCGTGACAGACCGGCCAGGGCATCGGCGGCGACGCCCCGTTCGACGCTCCGGCCGCGGATCGGCAGCCCGTTGCTGGGCACGGCGGACACCGGCGCGGAGAACTCGTCTCCGCGGGGGAGCAACTCCTCGTCCGTCAACACGGCGGCCACCAGTCCTCGTCGGTGGCTGGAGTCTACGAACGGACCGTGCGCGGGCGACGGGCCCTGCCGTTACCCCGGCGGCGGGCTCCGGTGACGCTCGCGGGCCGTCCGCCCGGGGTGTCGCGGGTGGTGGCGGGAGCATCCGGGGTCCACGGGGCGGGCGGCCGGCGAGGGTGTCCCTGACAGGGTCACGTCCGGGCGTTGCCCGTCGCGTCGCCTCCCAGTCGCAGGAGTGCATCCCGGAGTCCGGCCCGTGTCGTCACGCCGAGCTTCGGGAACAGCCGGTACAGGTGCCCGCTCACGGTGCGCGGGGAGAGGTACAGCTGCCCGGCGATCTGCTTGTTGGTCAGTCCGGCCGCGGCGAGGGACGCCACACGGCGTTCCTGTTCGCTCAGGTCGACCGCCTCCAGCGCCGTCGGCAGCGGACGGGCGGCACCGGCTGCGCGCAGCTCGCGTTCTGCGCGGCCCTGCCAGTCGCCGGCACCGAGCACCTCGAAGGCGCGCGCCGCCAGCCGGAACTGGCCCCGGGCCTCCAGGGCGTGCATCCCACGACGCAACCACTCGCCGTACGCCAGACGGACGCGGGCCACCTCGAACGGCGAGACGTCGCCGTCGACGCTGGCCAGCGCGTCCTCGAAGAGGGCGCGGGCACCAGGCGTCTCGTCGACGACCGCTCGGCAGGCGAGCAGCACCAGGGAGCGGCGCGGGGTCGGCTGGTCGGTGAACGCCCGTTCTGCCCGGGCCACCAGCGCGGCCCCGTGGTCGGCAAGGCGGAGCCGCGCAGCCGACTCCACCGCATCGAGCAGCTCGATCGGTCCGTAGCTGCTCTCGAGCCACCGCCCCGCCCCGCCCGGTCGCATCGCCGAGCGGCTGTGGGCCTCCTCGAACCGCCCCGTCGCGACGTCGAGTGCCGAGCGGGCGTGCTCCGCTGCCCGGGCGACCAGCGGCGTGCCGTGCTGCGCCGCCCACCGTGCTGCGCGGTCGGCCTTCCACGCCGCCCGCTCCGGCTCGCCCTGCACCGACAGGACCAGGGCCTGCAGCGCCTCCGTCAGCGCGACGAAGGTCCCCGCCTGCCAGCGCTCCGCTGCTCGGTGCACGTGGTCGAACGCCGCGCCCGCCGCGTCGAGCCGCCCCGCCTGGTAGTGCGTCACGGCGGCACGGCACGAGCTGAAGTAGTCGAGGAGCCCGGCGTCGCCCGCCCCTCGGAGCGCTGCCTCCACGTGGTCCCGGCGCGGATCCGTCGAGTCGAGCAGCGTCCACGCGATGTGCAGTGCCACGGCCTTCCACGGTTGCGTGTCGGCAGCGGATCCCAGCACTTCGCGGTACAGCGCGGCACGCTCGTGCTCGGTCCGGCCGGAGCCGTCCACGCAGTCCTCGACGAGCCGCAGCACCGGGTCGAGGTCGCGGTCCGCGGTCAGCGCCAGCGCCTCGTCCCACCAGGAGTCGTGCCCGCCGAGGTAGCAGAGCACGTGCAGCGTCGCGACCAGGACGTCGTCGGCGCCCGCCCGGTCGGGCTCCCCGAGCGCGGCCAGGACGCTCCGCCTGCCGGCGTGCACGTCACCGGACCGGACCGCCCGGACGAACTCGACCGCCGCCACCAGCGACGGACCGGGTCGGGCGCCACGGCGCACGGCCCGTTCGGCTTCGGCGTCGACGAGTCCGAAGTCGCCGGTGAAGGCGGCCGTGACGGCGACGGGGACGTCGGCCGACGGCAGCCGGGCGCCCGATCCGGCCCGGCCCTCGCCCACGGCGACCACCACGACCGTCCCGAGGTCCTGCGCCAGCGCGGCGAGCAGGTCGTGCAGCACGGACCTGGCGTCCTCGTCGAGCGCGTCGAAGTCCTCGACGAGGACGATGCTCGGGTCCGGCCGCGGTGCCCCCGCGTCGTGTGCCCGGACGAGCGCGAGCCACGGGGCCAGCGACGCGGCCTCGATGACGGGGTCACCGCCCACCGCGCGCCACCGGACGACCGTGTGGCCGTCCGCCCGGGCAGCGTCGGCGACGTCCGCGAGCGCCCGCGCCCGGGCGGACGCGTCCGGTCCGGTGACCACCACGAAGGGGTCAGCGACCCCGGGCGGCGAGCCGGCCGTTCGCCCGCCGACGTCGTCGGGCGCGGCGCCGTGCGCCGGTCGTGCGTCCGAGATGCTGATCGTCATCGTCGCTCCTGGATCGTCGGTCGTCCGCCGCCCGGGAGGCCCGTGGCGGCTGCTCCGGACGCTAGCGACGACGACGCGGTCACCACATCACCCCCTGGTCGCCCGGGCATCCCCCCTGTCGGAGCGGGTCATCCGACTCAGGCGTGACGAGGCGCCGAGTGGCGATGCTCGACGGGAGACACCCCACGGCACCGAACCGCACCGTCAGGACGGCTGCGGAGGAAAGGCGGACACCATGGCCTCCGTCCACATCGCAGCCTGATGGTCGGCACACCGGGCAGCCGCGTCCCCATCGACGCGCAGAGCGTCGACGCGCCGCTGTCCCGTTCGGCGGTGTTCCTGACCCTCGACATCGGCCCGGACGACGACGACCTCGCCGCGGTCCGCGACCTCCTCAGCGACCTCGACGGCCTGCTGAAGACGGTCGGGTTCCGTGCCCTCGACGCGCACCTGTCCTGCGTCGTCGGCATCGGGGCGGTGGCGTGGGACCGGTTCTCGCCGCACGCCCGTCCGGACGCGCTGCAGCCCTTCCCCGCCCTGACCGGGCCGGTCCACTCCGCGCCGTCCACCGGGGGAGACCTGCTCTTCCACATCCGGGGCGAACGCACCGACGTCTGCTTCGAGTTCGAACGCCTGCTGCTCGCCGCGCTCGGGGACCACGTCACCGTGGTTGACGAGGTCAGCGGCTTCCGGTACTTCGACACCCGCGACCTGCTCGGCTTCGTGGACGGCACGGCGAACCCGGTCGCGCAGGACCTGGCAGCCTCCGCACTCGTCGGTGCGGACGACCCGGACTGGGCCGGTGGCAGCTACGTCGTCGTGCAGAAGTACCTGCACGACCTGGCGGCGTGGAACGCCCTCGGGACGGACGCGCAGGAGCGGATCATCGGCCGGTCGAAGTCGGACAACGTGGAGCGTGACAGCGCCACCGAGGTCCGGCCGTCGCACAAGTCGCTCGCGACCATCGTCGACGACGACGGGGTCGAGCACGACGTCCTCCGCGACAACATGCCCTTCGGTCGCCCCGGCAGCGGGGAGTACGGCACTTACTTCATCGGCTACAGCGGTGAGCTCTGGGTGCTCGAACGGATGCTGGAACGGATGTTCGTCGGCGATCCTCCCGGGACGTACGACCGGCTGCTCGACTTCTCGCGCGCGATCACCGGAGCGACGTTCTTCGCACCCGCACGCGATCGCCTGGTGGACCTCGCCGCGCTCGCGGCACCACCGTCGCCGTCCGTGGTGACGGCTCCCGACGCCACCGGTCCCGGTCTCGGCATCGGTTCACTCCGCAGCACGGAAGGGCACACGCCATGAACCACCTCCTCCGCGAACTCGCGCCGTTCGGTGCCGACACCTGGGCGGTGCTCGACGCCGAAGCCCGTGACCGGCTGGTCCCGGCGCTCGCCGCGCGGCGCATCGTCGACTTCGACGGACCGCGCGGCTGGCAGTGGTCCTCGGTCGACCTCGGCCGCACCGACGCCGTGACCGGCGGGGTCGCCGACGGCATCACCGCACGGCGCCGCAGAGTCCTGCCGCTCTGCGAGGTCCGCGCGACCTTCACCGTCGCGCTCGAGGAACTCGTGGACTCGTCCCGCGGTGCCACCGACGTCGACCTGGGTGACCTCGACGCGGCCGTGCTGCGGCTCGCGGCCCACGAGAACCGGGCGACGCTCCGGGGGTGGCCGGAGGGTGGCATCACCGGGGCCGGGCAGGCGTCGACCCAGCCCGCACAGTCGCACGACGGCTCACCGGGTTCGTTCCGGGCCGCGGTCACCGCTGCGGTCGCCGCGCTCCGCGACGTCGGGGTCGCCGGGCCGTACGCCCTGGCGTGCAGCCCGCGTGACTGGGCGGACATCGTCGAGACCGACGACGCCGGCACACCCCTGCGTGAGCAGCTCGAGGGCATCACCGGCGGTCAGGTCGAGCGGGCGCCGGGCATCGACGAGTCGCTGCTGATCAGTCAGCGCGGCGGGGACTTCGTGTTCACCGTCGGCGAGGACCTGGCCCTCGGCTACCTGGGCCACGACGCTGTCGACGTCACGATGTACGTCGAGGAGACCTTCGCGTTCCAGGTGAACACCCCCGAGGCGTCCGTCGTCCTCCGCCGGTCACTCTGACGAGCCGCACTGATGTCCACCCGCGCCGACGTGCGCGTCGCGGGTGGGCTGACCGCGACCAGACAACGCAACGGGAGGCCCGTGGCGGATCCGCCACGGGCCTCCTGTTGCGTCTGCCGGTCGCCTTCGCGACCCGCGCCGATCAGTAGAAGTTGTTCGCCTGCGAGTGCCCCCACGCCGCGCACGGGGTGCCGTACGCCGAGCTGATGTACTGCAGGCCCCAGGTGATCTGGGTGGTGGCGTTGGTGCGCCAGTCCGCCGCGATCGTGGCCATCTTCGAGCCGGGGAGCGCCTGCGGGATGCCGGTCGCGCCGCCGTTCGCGTTGACGGCCTGGTAGTTCCAGCCGGACTCCTTGGTCCACAGGTTGTCCAGGCACTGGAACTGGTCGGCACCCCAGCCGTACTCCGACGACGCGAGCGAGGTCGCCGTGGCCTTCGCGCCGGCGACGGTGTTGCCGGCGGCGAGCTTCCGGGCGGCCTCCGCTGCCTCGGCGGCGGCCTTCCGCTCGGCTGCGGCCTTCGCTGCGGCCGCGGCCTTCGCGTCGACGTCCCGCTTGTCCTGCGTGGCGCTCGCCTGCGCGACGTCGGTGGCCGACGCGACCGTCGTCGAGATCCGGTTCGTCAGCGCAGCGCCGGACAGGTCCGGGTAGTCGCTCAGGGCGTCGACACGCTGTTCGAGCGCCGAGGTGTCGACTTTGTCGTTCGCGGTCTGCATGACGGTCTTCGCCGTGGTGATCGTGGCGGCGGCCTGGGCGCGGTCGAGCGCGGTGCCACGCAGGGCGGGCTCCGCGGTCGCCGAGGCGCTCGCGGAGCCGGTCGGCATGCCGAGGGCCTCACCGATGGCGGGCTGCGTGCCGACGGTCAGGGCGCCACCGGCGACGGCGAGGACCGCCGCGCCGCCGGCGATCAGCGTCGCGCGGTGCCGCAAGGCCCGGCGCATCCGGCGGGTGGGGGTGTTCAGGGCCTCACGTCGGGTCGAGGCGGTGGTGGTGGGGAGCTCAGGGGTGTGTCGCATCGGTTCCGCAGGTCGGCGGCTCGGTGGGGGAGGGACTCCTGCTCGCGCGACCGAGGTCGTACGGGCACGCCGGAGGCTGGCGGTGTCGGTGACACCGTCGGCGACGACGAGGAGTCCTCGAGCCGGTGAGGACCGGACGGTGGTGTGGGGCCCGTCCGTCCGCCGGGAGCAGCCGTGGGGTGGCCGCGGTCAGGCGGAGCCGACACCATGACCGGTCAGACTGGGCAGCGCGTCCAGGAACGCTGGCAGAACGGTCCGTCCACCGCTTGGTAACGGTTCGGTAACGGTCGTGCGGAGCCTAGAAGGTGTGAGGTTCCTGGGCGTGCTCGCCCTGGGCGACACGCTCGAGCGCGGCCAGGGCGCCGGCGATCGCCTGGACGTCCGACTCGTCGAGCTCGGCGATGAGCTCGGCGACGATCCCGGTGCGGTTCGCGCGGGCCCGCTCGACCGCTTCGATGCCCTCCGGCGTGACCGTCACCATGAACGCCCGGCCGTCGCGCGGGTCGGCCTCGCGCTGGATGAAGCCGCGCTGCTCGAGCTCGGTCAGGATGCGGGTCATCGTGGGCTTCGTGACCACCTCGATCCGCGACAGGTCGCCGGGGCGCAGGGGTCCGTGCCGTTGGATCGACGCGAGCGCCGACACGATGCCGTACCCGAGCGAGGCCGAGTCGGTGCGGGCCCGGCGGTTGATCCGACCGACCGCGGCGGCCAGGCGTGCGGCGACCTCGGTACGGTCCGTCGGGCGGGGGTTCATGTGCTGCTCCGGGTGCCTGGTTCAGGTGGTCGCCAGCGATGCTATCGGTCCGCGCGGCCCCGGGACTGGGAGCGTCACGCGCGTGCCCGGGCCACCGACCGGGAGGCCCGTGGAACGTCGACCGCCCGCCTCGCGTCGGCGAGACGGGCGGTTCCTGTACGCGGGTACAGGTGGACTCAGTGCTTCTCGCCCGGCAGCTGGTGGATCGCCTCGGTCGCGAGCTCGGCCGCGACGTTGTCGCCGGACTCGGTCGCCGCCCGGAGGCGCCGGAAGTCCTCGGTCATCCGGTCCCAGTCGACCAGCTCGTCGAGGTTCGGCAGCCGCAACCGGAACGCCAGGCCGTCCATCGTGTCGCGGCAGACACGCTGCAGGTTCTCGTTGCCGCACTCGGCGACGTACAGGGCGAAGACGTCGAGGGCGTCGTGGTTGACCGCGGCGACCTCGTGGGCCTCGAGCTCGGTGATCGTCTTGTCGAGCTGCGCGAGGATCTTCTTCCGGGCCGCCGACCCCAGGCGCGGGACCGCGAGTCGGACGACGCCACCGAACAGCACGCCGAGGGTCTGCATCGCCTCGACGACCTCGGTCGGGTCCGGCGTGGTGACGCGGGTGTACCGGTTCGGGGCCATCTCGATCAGGCCGGCGCGGGACAGCTGGCTGAGGGCCTCGCGGATCGGTGTGCGGGAGACACCGAGCCAGGAGATGAGCTCGTCGTCGTTCAGGCGTTCGCCGGGCAGGAGGGTGCCGTCCATGATCGCGTCGTGGATCTTGTGGCGGACGGTGTCACGGAGCAGCTGGTGCTCGGTCGGGGCGCTGCGGGGGACCGGCATGCGTTCTCCTTCGGGGGCGGTGGCGTCGGGGCGCCGGGCGAACGGGCACGGTCGGCATCGCACGTGCTCGCATCACCGTACCTGATATGACAACGGCGTTCCGATCGGCTCAGCGCGTGTCAGTGTCGACGTTCAGATGCCGGTCACGTGCGTCGTGCGTCGTGTGCGTCGCGTGCGTCACTCCTGTTCCGAGTGCTCTCCGAGCAAGCGGAGCGTGGCCGGGTCCTCGGCGCCGTCGTACCAGCGGTCGAGCACGGCGACGAACGGCCCCGCGTCGGCCGCGATCCGGGCGAAGAGCGTCATCGACGACCGGAGCTTCACCGCGTCGATGCCCCCGAGCAGGGCATCGGCGGAGTGGGCGGGGGCGTGGCGTGCGACGTCGGTCGCCGCGAGCAGACGGGGGCCGAGCACCGAGTGTGCCAGGTAGGCGCGGGCTTCGTCCGTCCCGGTGATCGCGTAGCGCACGGCCGTGGCGCTCCGCCCCAGGCCGGCCAGCTGCGGGAACACGAACCACATCCAGTGCGACGACTTCCGGCCCCGACGCAGTTCGTCGAGCGCGACGTCGTGGACACCCTGCTGGGCCCGGACGAAGCGGTCGAGGTCGAACGGGTCGTCGGCCTGTGCGTCGGAGCGTGCGCCCGTCACCGGACGACCCCGCCCCAGCCGTACCGGACGGTCGTGCCGTCGACCACGAGCAGGGAGTCCGGGGCCCGGTCGAACAACCCCGGCATGCCCACGGCGTCGGGCAGGTCACCCTCGAGCCGGTCGAGCGTGGCCGAACGGGTGGTGAGCACCGGGTGCTGTCGCTGCCAGAACAGGGTCTGCGCCAGGTACCGCGCGTGGATGCCGGCGCGGGTGGTGAGCTCGGCGGCCAGCGGGGTGTCGACGACCTCGCCGGCGGTCACCCGCACCGAGGCCGCGTGCTTCGGCCGCGCCGCGCCGGTCGGGCGTTCCTGCCGGAGCGACCGCGCCCACCGCACCGGGTGCAGTGCGCGGGTCGGGTGCCGGACGGATCGGTGCGCCACAGCGTCACCGCGGCGACGGGAACGTGCGTGCGCGAACGTGTACGGCACGCCGAGCAGCGCGTGCGCGGCCACGATGGCGGGCACGTTCGCGGTGTCGACCGTACGGTAGGTCACCCCGCGCCGCCCCTGGTCGTCCACCGTGAGCACCTCGATCGTGACCTCGGTCATGGTGCCGAGCCGCCCGGCAGACGGGAACGGCGGCACGCGGGTCTCCCGGAACACGTACGCCGACAGCCCCACCCAGGCGCTGCCGTCGACCACGTCCGGACGGGTCCCGCGGGGGACGAGCCGCTGCAGCGACGCCGGGTCGTGCCGCCAGTGCGCGAACACGATGTCCTCCCAGGCGTGCTGGGTGACCGGGCGGTGCAGCAACGGCACCGCCGCGCGGGTCCACGACGGCTGGGTCACGGCTTCGGTGCGTGCCGACCGACGCGCACGCCCCACAGCACCAACGGGGCCTGCAGCGGGAGCCGCAGCACCGAGACGAGCCGCATCGCCCGGCTCGAGCGGGGGTGGTCGAGCAGGTCGTTCGCCATCTTCACGTTGGCCGGGAACACCGCCGCGAACAGCGCCGCGGCGGCCCACCCCGAGGCGCGGCGGGTCGCGGGGAACGCGAGCCCGGCGGCGATGCCGAGCTCGGCCACGCCGGAGGCCAGCGTGGTCAACCGCGGGGGCAGCGCGTCCGGCACGATCCGGTCGAAGTGGGTCGGGCGCAGGAAGTGCATGGCACCCGCTGCACCGAGGGCCACCGCCAGGATGGTGGCCGTGCGGTTGGCACGTCGGATCCGCTCACGTCGTCGCATGCGCCCCATCGTGCTCGCCGGTCCTCGGAACCAGGTCAGTGCCGCTTCTCCACGTCAGTGCCCGTTCACGTCAGTGCGGTCGCGACGAGGTCGAGGATCGCCGTCGCCACCTCGGCCTTCGTGCCGGAGGTCTCGCGGACCACCTCGCCACCGGGCACCAGGACCTCGATCGCGTTCTCCTCGCGCTCGAAGCCGGCCGACCAGCCGACGTGGTTCACGACGAGCAGGTCCGCGGGCTTCCGGCTGATCTTGGCGCGCCCGAGGTCGATCCGCGCGTCGCGGTCGGGTTCGGTCTCGGCGGCGAACCCGACGATGATCTGCCCGGTCCGCCGTGCCGCCACGAGGTCGGCGAGCACGTCCGGGTTCCGCACCAGCTCGAGCGTCATGCGCTCGCCCTGGGCGTCCTTCTTGAGCTTCTCGGTGAGCACCTCGGCGGGACGGTAGTCGGCGACGGCGGCGGTCATCACGACGACGTCGGCTTCGGCGGCGGCGGTGTGCACGGCCTCGGCGAGTTCGAGCGCGGACCCGACGGGCACCACGGTCGCGTCCAGTCCCGCGGTCAGTGAGCCCTCGACGTTCGCGGCGACGAGGGTCACGGACGCGCCGCGACGGACGGCATCGGCGGCGATCGCGATCCCCTGGCGGCCGCTCGAGCGGTTGCCGACGAACCGCACCGGGTCGAAGGGCTCGCGGGTGCCGCCCGCGCTGACGACGACGCGGACGCCGGCCAGGTCGCCCTGTTCGCCCCGGGCTCCGGTGCCGGCCCCCGAGCCGTCCGCGTCGCGACGGCCGGCCGGTGCGGGGTGCTGGTCGAGCACGGCGAGCGCGGCGGCGACGATGTCCTCGGGCTCCGCCATCCGACCGATGCCCGCATCGTCGCCGGTGAGTGCGCCGACGACCGGGCCGACCAGGTGGACGCCGCGGTCACGCAGCGTGGCGACGTTCGACCGGGTCGCGGGGTGCTCCCACATCTGCGGGTGCATCGCGGGGGCGACCACGACAGGTGCCTCGGTCGCGAGCAGCGTCGTGCCGAGCAGGTCGCTCGCCAGGCCGTGCGCCATCCGGGCCAGCGAGTCCGCGGTGGCGGGGGCGATGACGACCAGGTCCGCCCGGCGACCGAGCGCGACGTGGCGCACCTCGGCGACGTCGTCCCACACGCTCGTGGTGACGGGGTTGCGGCTGAGGGCCTCGAGCGTCGGCAGTCCGACGAAGCGCAGGGCGCCCTCGGTCGGGACGACGTGCACGTCGTGGCCGCGCTTGACCAGGTCGCGGACGACCCCGACGGCCTTGTAGGCGGCGATGCCCCCGGTGATCCCCACGATGACGGTCAGGGCGCGCTCTGCTGCTGCGTTCACCTGGCTCACGCTACCGGGGCCACGTGCGAGGATCGACGGCATGTGCACCGTCGTCGTCCGCGTCGACCCCGGGTCCGCGTGGCCCGTCACCGTGCTCGCCCTGCGGGACGAGTCGCCCGAGCGTCCGTGGGACCCGCCCGCTGCCTGGTGGCCGGACCGCGACCCGGACCTCCGTGGTGTCCGTGACCGCTCCGCCGGTGGTGCGTGGCTCGCCGCGTCCGACCGAGCAGGCCTGGCCGTGGTGCTCAACCGCGCCGAACCCGTGACGAGCGTCGACGGCACCTGGACGACCCGCGGCGTGGTGCCGGTGGACGCCGTCGCCGACGACCTGCTGCCCGGTCACGACGGCACCCTGCCGACCACGCGGGCCTTCAACCTGGTGCGCGCCACGGCCGAGGGCGCCTCGGTGCTGACCTGGGACGGCGAACAGGTCCGCACCACCGACCTCGGCCCCGGCGTCCACATGGTCACGCACGGTGCGGCCGACGACCCCGCAGCGCCACGCATCGGTCGGTGGCTCGAGGCCTTCCGTGCCGTCGACGCCCCGTCCGGCCCGCCGGTGCTCGGACCGTTCGACGAACTCCGCACCGTGGACTCCGGTGGCGACGCCGGGGACGGCTGGGGCGGCTGGTTCGGCGTGCTGGTGGAGTCCGCAGCGCTGCCGAGCGACCACCCCGACGCGATCCTCCGCGACGTGCACGAGGCCGAGGGCCACATGACGACCCTGTCCATCGTCGCCGCGGCGATCGCGCCGGGCCGCACCGTCCTGCAGCACGCCCGCCTGACCGAACCCGGTCGGCTGGACGGGTCGGTGGAGCTGCACCGCGCCTGACGCCGGCGGCGTGCCGGACCCGCCCCGGGCCTCCCGGCCGTGCCCCGCGCCCGCGCCCGGCGCGCACGACGTCGAGTGGTGCGAGGTTGCGTCCTCGGTGCGACCCGCGCCCCCTCGCACCACGTCCGGAACCTCGCACGGGCCGAGGCGCCCCTCGCACCGTGCGAGGGGCGCGGCCAGCGCGGCTAGAGCGGCGGGCGCGTCCCGGTGAGGTCCTCGGCGACGGCCCAGAGTGAGCGGGCGAGGTCGGCGCTCCGCGCGGATCCGGGGATCGACACGGTGGTGGTCGGACCGGTCATGCCGAACGGACCCGAGGGGCCGTAGTACGCGCCGCCCACCGCGTTCGGCCCGACCGCCGCGTACAGCAGCGGCTCGGTGCCCTGCTCGACGGCCTGGGTGAACGGCAGGGCGCGGTTGCTCGACCGCACCGGCTTCGACCGACCGAGCGAGCGTCCCGCGGCCTGCAGGTTCGTCCGGGTGTAGCCGGGGTGGGCGGCGGTGCTGACCAGGGGCACGTCGGCCTCGACGGTCAGGCGGTGCAGGTGCAGCGCGAGGAGCAGGTCGGCGAGCTTCGACTGCGCGTAGGCGCGCCAGCCGTTGTAGCCGCGCTCCCACTGCAGGTCGGCGAAGCGGATCCGGCCGGGGATCGCGGCGAGGCTCGACATCGTGACGACCCGGGGTGCCTCGGCCAGGGGGCCGTCGGCGAGGGGCGTGCGCGCACGCAGCAGCGACGGCAGCAGCAGGTTCGTCAGGGCGAACGGGCCGAGGAAGTTCGTACCGAACTGCAGCTCGAAGCCGTCGACGGTCTCGAAGCGCTCCGGCGGCGCCATCACGCCGGCGTTGTTGACCAGGACGTCGATCGGACGTTCCTCGTCGACGATGCCGCTGGCGAAGCGGCGGACGCTCGCCAGGTCGGCGAGGTCGAGTTCGCGGACCTCCACGTCGGCTGCGGGGTGGGTGGCGCGGATGCCGGCGGCGGCGGTCTCGCCCTTCTCGGTGCTGCGGACGGCGAGCACGACGCTGGCGCCGGCTCCGGCGAGGCGCAGGGCGGCCTCTTGTCCGGTGCCGCTGTTGGACCCGGTGACGACGATGCGGCGTCCGGTCTGGTCGGGGAGGTTCGGCATGCGGGTGACCGTACTCGTCCGGGCTGGCCGACCCCGGCCGCGCGCCGCCCGGGCCCAGTCCCGGTCCGGCCGCTGACCCCGTGCGCGCACGCCGCCGCCGTGCTATGTTGATGCAAACGCATGGAAGTGCGACCAGGAGGACACCATGAGCAACGCATTCGGCACCGACCGTCCCTCGGACGTCCCGCCGCCCGCACCCGACCGGATCGGACCGCTGCAGCTCGGCCTCGACACCTTCGGCGACGTCACCGAGCGCGCCGACGGCAGCCTGCAGTCCGACGCGCAGAGCATCCGCGACGTCGTCGACCAGGCCGTCCTCGCCGACCAGGTCGGCGTCGACTTCATCGGCGTCGGGGAGCACCACCGAGCCGACTTCGTCGTGAGCGCCCCCGAGGTCGTCCTCGCCGCGATCGCCGCCAGCACCGAGCGCATCCGGATGGGTTCAGCGGTCACGGTGCTGTCCTCCGACGACCCCGTCCGCGTGTACGAGCGCTTCGCCACCGTCGACGCCCTGTCGAACGGCCGCGCCGAGGTCATCCTGGGTCGTGGCTCCTTCACCGAGTCGTTCCCCCTGTTCGGCTACGAGCTGAGCGACTACGAGGTCCTGTTCGAGGAGAAGCTCCAGCTCTGGGCGGCCCTGCGCGGCGGCGACGCCGTCACCTGGTCCGGCACGAAGCGCGCGGGCCTGGTCGACCAGGACGTCTTCCCGAAGCTCGAGCACGGTGCCATCCCGACGTGGATCGGTGTCGGCGGCTCCCCGCAGTCGGTCATCCGCGCGGCGTCGTACGGCCTGCCGCTGTTCCTCGCCATCATCGGCGGGCAGCCCGCCCAGTTCGCCCCGTTCTCGCGCCTGTACCGCCAGGCCCTCGCGCAGCTCGACCTGCCGCAGCAGCCCATCGCGATGCACTCGCCGGGCTTCGTGGCCGCCACCGACGAAGAGGCCGCCGAGCGCTACTGGCCGTACCACAAGGCCGTCACCGACCAGCTCGGCCGGGAGCGCGGCTGGCCGCCCCTCGACGTCGCCGGGTACCGCGCGAGCCTGTCGGCCGGCGGTTCGCTCTACGTCGGCTCCCCGGAGACCGTCGCCCGGAAGGTCGCGCGCAACATGCGGATCCTCGGCGCCTCGCGCTTCGACATGCGGTACGCCACGGGTCGTCTGCCGCACGCCGACATGATGCGCTCGATCGAGCTCTACGGCACCGAGGTCGCACCCCGCGTGCGCGAGCTGCTGGCGCAGCCCGTCCCCGTCGCCTGACGGACGCGGGTCCGGTCCGGTCGGGTCCGGTCCGGTCCGGTCCGCAAAACACCGGTGTTCGCGCTCCACACCACCCTTCGCGGGTGTTCGGAGCGTGGACACCGGTGTCTTGCGTTCAGGTTCCGGCGGGCAGAGGGCGCGCGGGCAACGGCCGGGAGGCCCCGGGGCGGCCGCCGAGATCGGCTCACGGGGGCCGCGGGTACGGTCCAGGGCATGTCGTCACGCCCCGACCACGCCTCCGGTCCCGCTGCTGGTCACGCCTCCGACTCCGTCGTCGAACGCCGGTTCCGCGGCCGGATCATGGGCGTCGGCACCACCTCGGGCGTCCGGATCGTCGTCGGGATGTGGGACCGCTCGCCGTTCGGCCCGTTCACGGACGTGTTCCTCGAACTCCCCGACGGCACCAGCGTGCTGCTCGCACCCGACGAGATCGTCGCCGCGTACGTCTCCGGCACCTACCGCTTCGACACCGTCTCGGTCGTCGACGTCCGCGCCCGCCGCACCGCCGGCGGCCTCGAGCTGTCCGCCGGGGCACTGCAGGCCTCGATCGACGTCGGCGGCATCTCGCCGCTCGGCCGGATCCTGCGCATCGTCCCGAAGCCGATCGCCCGCGACCCGCGCTGGCTCGCCGCGATCGACCCGGTGGCACGGCTGCTCGCGCCGGGGTCCGGCACGGCGGGATCGGCGGGCAACGGTCGCCGCGAGTACTACGGCGTGACCGGGGCGCACGACGTCACCGGCGTGCGGGGGACCTGGGCGGGGGAGCCGCTCGGGGCCCTGGCGCCGCTCGACCCGCCCGTGGCGTTCGGCTTCGCCTCGATGCCGAAGATCCCGCAGGTCGTCGACGTCGAGACCACCATCCGCGAACCCGCCTGACCCCGGCCTCCCTGCCGCGCGCCCGGCCCCTGTCCCACTTCGTGAGCAGGAACGGTCGGTTCGCCGGTGTGGAGGCGACATCGTGTGCTCACGATCCCGACGTCGTGGACGGCACGCGTGCCGGGCGGGGGCGGCGTGGCGGACGTGCACCGGGCCTCCAGGCCGACCTGGACCGGACCACGTCGACGCGCGGGGCTGACGCGTCCAGCGCCGGAGGGGCACACTGGTCGGAACGGTACGGCCCCGTGCACCGACGGTCGCACGTCGAGCGGAGCGGGGCGCATGACGCAAAGGAGCACCATGACCGACACACAGACGGACCAGCGCGCCGCCATCTCGGACATCGTCCACGGCGCCCACACGGCACTGCTCACCACGGTGAGCGAGGACGGGAACCTGCATGCCAGGCCCCTCGCGGTGCAGGACAAGACGTTCCACGGGACCCTGCGGTTCCTGGTGCAGGACGGCAGCGAGAAGGTCGAGGACATCGCGCGGAACCCGCACGTCAACGTCTCGATCGAGTCGCAGGGCGGGTACCTGTCCATCGCCGGGACCGCGACCGTGACCCGGGACGACTCGGTCGTCGACGAGCTCTGGTCGCCGTTCGCCGAGGCCTGGTTCCCGGAGGGCCGCCAGGACCCGTCGATCCGGCTGCTGACGGTCGAGGGGGTCTCGGTCGAGTACTGGACCCAGGACACCGGTCCGGTCGGCAGCCTGGTGCAGATGTTCAAGGCGGCGCTCGGCAAGCAGAGTCAGCCGGACACCGGCGACCACGGCACGATCGAGCTCTGAGGCGAGACGCCTGAGACGCGACGCATGACGCACGACGCGCGACGCCGCCGTCCTGTCGGGACGGCGGCGTCGTGTCGTGTCGGGGCGGGTGCCTGCTGAGGCTGCGCGTCAGCCGCTCACGGAGGGCCGAGCAGCCACAGCACCGCGACCAGCACCGGCTGCCCGGCCAACGCGGCCGTCACGAAGGTCCACCGCATCCAGGGCTTCGCGACCAGCTCGGGTGACCCGAACAGCGGCGCGAGCGGCATGAGCAGCCGCGGGGTCGAGGCCATCGGCAGCGACACCGCGAAGATGTACAGCGCGTACGCGGCCGAGTACAGCACCGTCGTGGGCCCGAGCCGCAGCGTCGACCGGCGCAGCAACCAGATCGGGTAGGTGACGAGCAGGAACACCACGATGAGGATCCCGCCCACGCCGAGCCAGCGGCCCGCGATCAGGAACCACGGCGTCAGCGGGACGAAGTCCACCCGGCCGATGAAGTTCACCCACCAGGACATCTCGGTCTCCAGGTAGGCGTTCGGTGTCCCGGTGGCGTGCGAGGCGATCACCGGCCAGGCGAGCCCGGCGAGGACCATGGTCAGCCCCGCGGCGACGACCCGGACCTGCTCGCGGAGTGGGAAGCCCTCGAACACCCGGCCGGTCTCGCGCCGTGCACGGACCCACCGCACGAGTGCGACGACGCCGAGCACGAGCGGGATCGCCAGGGCGCCCGGGCGGGTGAAGGCCGCGGCGACGCCGAGTGCCGTCAGGAGCCCGTAGCGCCGACGTTCCAGGGCGAGCAGCGCCCCGAAGGACAGTGCGAGGAACATGCTCTCCGCGTACCCGACCTGCAGCAGGAACGACAGCGGACCGCAGCTGAAGAAGAAGACCGCCCACATCGCCGCGGCGTGCCCGGCGCGGTCCCGCACCAGACGGTGCAGCAGGTAGGTGGCGAGCAGCCCGGCGACGATCGCGACGAGCGGGGCACCGAGTTCGAACGGCACCCCGGTCGAGGCGGTCAGCGCCCGGATCGTGAAGGGGAACGCCGGCAGGAAGGCCCAGGCGTTCTGCGCGACGTTGCCGGCGGCGTCGAGCGGCAGCGCGTCGGGGTACCCGTGCAGCGAGATCTGCTCGTAGTACTGCCCGTCCCACGCCACCAGGAAGGCGCCGAACCCGTGCTCGTTGCCCCAGATCGCGTTGCCCGGGAGCGCACGACCGATGAGCGGGTACGCGAGCGCGAGCCACAGGGTCGACAGGACCCGGCCGCCCGTCCAGACGAGCAGGACCGCCGCCCACGCCGGCAGGGAGGCCACGGTGTCCAGGACACGTCGTCGACCGCCGGTCGTGCCCGCGGCGACCACACCGGCGCTGTCGGTGCGGCTCACGCGCGAGTTCCTCGGCGTTCGGGTGGTCGGGTCGGCACCCGGCCAGGGTAGTCGGCCCGAGCATGAGGATCGCCCGGAACCGCGCCTGGAGGCCCGTCCCGCGTCGTGCGCGCCGCGTCGCGCCCGGTGGGCGGCCGGTGCGGCGTCCGGCGGGCGGCCCGTCCGTGACGGCGCGGACGTCCGCGGGCATAGTCTCGGTGGGCGATGACGACGACGGCGACGACACCCAGACGACGGACGGGCAGCACGGCGGTCGCCGTGCTGGTGGCCGGGACCTTCTTCATGGAGCTCCTGGACGGCACGATCCTGGCGACCGCTGCCCCGGCCATGGGGCGTGACCTCGGGGTCGACTCGGCCGCGGTGGGCGTCGCGATCACCGCGTACCTCGTGACCCTCGCGGTGTTCATCCCGGTGTCCGGCTGGCTGACCGACCGGATCGGCTCCCGGACCGTCTTCGCCGGGGCCATCGCGCTGTTCACGATCGCGTCAGCCCTGTGCGCGCTGTCCACCGGGCTGGTCGAGCTGACGCTGTGGCGCATCCTGCAGGGCCTCGGTGGGGCGCTCATGGTGCCCGTCGGCCGCCTCGTCGTGCTCCGGAGCGCCGGGCGCGAACAACTCGTCACCGCCATCGCCATCCTGACCTGGCCGGCCCTCGCCGCACCGATCATCGCGCCGTTCATCGGCGGGGTCCTCGTCGAGACGCTGACGTGGCACTGGATCTTCCTCATCAACATCCCGCTCGGCGTAATGGCCTTCGTCGCCGCCCTGGTGCTCGTGCCGCAGGAGCGTGCGGCGCAGCGCGTGCCGTTCGACTGGTTCGGGTCGCTGCTCGCCTGCGTCGGGCTCGGCTCGCTCGTGGTCATGGCGTCCTTGCTGGCGCTCGACGTCGTGCCGGTGACCGCGGTCGTCGTCTCCGGGGTCCTCGGCGCGGTGTGCTGCTGGCTCGCGGTCCGGCACTTCCGCCGGACTCCGCACCCGATCATGGGGCTCGACGCGTTCCGACTCGAGACCTTCCGGGTGTCGCACGCCGGCGGCAGCCTGTTCCGCCTGGCGGTGTCCGCGGTGCCGTTCGTGCTCCCGCTGCTGTTCCAGGACGCCTGGGGCTGGAGCGCCGTGCTCGCCGGGTCCGCGGTGCTGTGGGTGTTCGTCGGCAACCTCGGCATCAAGCCGATGACGACCCCGTTCCTCCGCTGGTTCGGCTACCGCCCGGTGATCATCGTGTCGTCGGCCGTCGCCGCGCTGACCGTGGTCGCGATGGCGTTCATGACCGAGGACACCCCGTTCTGGCTGCTCGCCGTGCTGCTCGTCGTCAGCGGCGCAGCCCGCTCCGTGGGCTTCACGGCGTACAACACGATCGCCTTCGCCGACGTCGAGCAGGCCGACATGACCCCCGCGAACACGCTGTCGTCGACGCTGCAGCAGACCGCCGCGGGCTTCGGTGTCGCCGTCGCCGCCGTGGTCATCCGTGCGGCCTCCGGCTTGGGCGGTGACGGACCGTACACGGCCGCGTTCTGGGTCATCGCCGCCCTGCTCGTCGTCGCCTGCGTTGAGGGCATCCTGATGAGTCGCACAGCGGGCGACACCGTCCGCCCGGTCCGCCGTGTCCGCGCCTGATCCCGCCGCTGTCCGTTTCCGTCACGGTCACACGGACGAAACCCGGCAGGCGTTACAGTCTCAGCAACCGTCCGCGGTACCCGAGTACGGTGACCGCGGCAGGGTGACCGGAACACCCGGACAGGAAGGCAGCATGGCCGCGCCAGAGCAGCAGAGCACGATCGCATCAGAGCAGACCGTGCAGCCCACGCAGCTCCGTGTCGTCAGTTACAACCTCCGCGAGCACACCGCGAACAGCGAGCTCGCCGCACTGGCCGAGGCCTCCGAAGCCGACGTCCTGTGCGTGCAGGAGTGCGACAGCAACGACCTCGCACCGTCGATCGGCGGCCTCTCGCTCGCCGCGTCGACCCGCACCAACCGACTCGGGCTCGCGATCTACAAGCGTGACGACCGCTTCGAGGTGCAGGACTTCAGCATCCACTCCCTGCAGAAGTCGCTGCACGACCGGGTCCTCGCACCCGCGCACGAGCGGCTCATCGCGATGCACCTGCGTGACACCGAGGCCGACGCCGAGGTCGTCGTCGCCTCGTTCCACGCCTCACCGCTCACCGCGACGAACTCCCTGCGCCGCAAGCAGATCGAGGCGGCGCACCAGTTCCTGCGCGAGCTGGCGAAGGACGTGCCCGCGGTCATGGTCGGTGACTTCAACTACCCGTGGTTCCAGACGAACCTGCGCCGCAAGATCGAGCAGCACGGCTTCGCCCTGTCGCTGTCCGACCAGCCGACGTACCTGCGCTACCGCAAGTTCACGGGCCACTTCGACTTCGCGACGAGCGTCGGCCTGCACATCGCCGGCGTCGAGACCCTGCCGGCCGGCATCTCCGACCACCGCCCGATCCTGGTGCGTGCCCACTACGAGCACCCGGGCGAGACCGGCGCCGTCACCACCGTCGAGGCTCCCGCGGCCTGACCCGGCGCTGCCGCTGCCGCTCGCCGCTCGTGTCGAGGTCGCTCGACGTGCCGCGCGCGTGGCGCCGAGTGGTCGGGATCAGTCGGTTGCGGGGGCGGCGGGCGACGGTTCGTGCGCCTTCGGCGGAGGTGAGCGGGGAGTCGTGACCGCTCGGCAGTCGGTGCAGTGCGCGTCGTCGGTTCGTCGGCGGCTCGTGCCGAGGTCGCTCGACGTGCCGCGGGTGTGGCGTCGAGTGGTCGAGATCTGTTGGTTGCGGGGGAGGCGGGCGTCGGTTCGTGCACCTTTTTGCAGAGGTGAGCGGGGAGTCGTGACCGCTCGGCGGTCGGTGCCGGGCGCGCCGGCGGTTCGTCGGCGGCTCGTGCCGAGGTCGCTCGACATGCCGCGGGTGTGGCGCCGAGTGGTCGGGAACTGTCGGTTGCGGGGGCGTCGGACGACGGTTCGTGCGCCTTCGGCGGAGGTGAGCGGGGAGTCGTGACCGCTCGGCAGTCGGTGCCGTGCGCGTCGTCGGGCGGCGGCGGCTCGTGCCGAGGTCGCTCGACGTGCCGCGGGTGTGGCGTCGAGTGGTCGGGAACTGTCGGTTGCGGGGGCGTCGGGCGACGGTTCGTGCGCCTTCGGCGGAGGTGAGCGGGGAGTCGTGACTGCTCGGCAGTCGGTGCCGTGCGCGTCGTCGAGCGGCGGCGGCTCGTGCCGAGGTCGCTCGACGTGCCGCGGGTGTGGCGTCGAGTGGTCGGGAACTGTCGGTTGCGGGGGCGGCGGGCGACGGTTCGTGCACCTTCGGCGGAGGTGAGCGGGGAGTCGTGACCGCTCGGCGCACGACCCTGGGCGCGTCCGTCCGAGCGGCGACGCACCGGAGGCCCGGTGCCGGTCTCGTGGACCGGCACCGGGCCTCCAGAGCGGTGCACCGGCGCCCCGCGAGCCCGCGTCAGCGACGCAGCGTCGCGCGCGCCAAGCGGTTGCCGATGAACTGGCCGAGCTGCACGATGACGACGATCGCCGCCACCGAGACGTAGACCACCCACCAGTCGTAGCGCTGCGAGCCGTAGGTGATCGCGTACTCGCCGAGTCCGCCGCCACCGATCAGGGCGCCCTGCGCCGTCATGTCCACGATGCCGATGTAGATGAACGTGTATCCGAGGATCAGGGGGCCGAGACCCTCGGGGATGAGCACCGTCAGCAGGATCGACACGGGGTGCGCACCCGAGGCCCGAGCCGCCTCGACGACGCCCGGGTCGACCGACAGCAGGTTCTGCTCGACGATCCGGGACACCGCGAAGGCCGCGGCCAACGAGATCGCGAAGGTCACCGCGGGGACACCGATCGTGGTCTGCACGACGACCCGTGACAGCGGCGCGATCGCCGCGAGGAAGATCACGAACGGGATCGGGCGGATCAGGTTCACGAACACGTTGAGCACCGTGTACGCGGTGCGGTTGCCGAGGACGTTGCCCGGCCGGGTCGCGTACAGCAGCAGGCCGAGCGCGAGGCCGATGACCCCGGCGATGACCAGCGAGATCAGCGACATCACGATGGTGTCGCGGATGGCGGCGAGGAAGACGTCGAACGTGTCGATCACGCTCTGGAACGAGTTGTTGTTCACGCGGCGGCCTCCTCGTCGGTCGTGACGCCGTCGGCGCGGAGTGCGGCGATCGCGGCGTCGATGGCGCCGGACGCACCGGGCGCGCCCGACCCTCCGGGACCGCCTGGCCGGCCTGGCCCGCCGCTGGCGTCGCTCAGCTCGTAGGTGAGCGACCCGATCCTGCGCTCCCGGATCTCGCCGACCCCGCCGTAGACGAGCTCGGCGGTGACCCCGGCGGCACGGAACGCGGCGTCGATGCGGTTCTGCAGCCCGGCCTCGTCCGTGATCTGCACCGTGACGAGCCGACCCGGGTGGCGGTCCCGCAGGCGCCGGAGCGTCTCGGGGGAGGGACGGTCGTGCAGCGCGGTGCGGACGAAGCGCTGTGCGGCGCCGGTCTTCGGGGTCGAGAACACGTCGTAGACGTCCCCGACCTCGACGACCCGCCCCTGCTCCATCACGGCGACCCGGTCGGCGATCTGCCGGACGGCGTCCATCTCGTGCGTGATGACGATGATGGTGACGCCGAGCTCCCGGTTGACGCGGCGGAGCAGCGCGAGCACCTCGGACGTGGTCTCCGGGTCGAGGGCGCTGGTCGCCTCGTCGGCGAGCAGCAGGTCGGGCGACGCGGCGAGGGCTCGGGCGATGCCGACGCGCTGCTTCTGGCCGCCGGACAGCTGCTCCGGGTAGGCGTGGGCGCGCTCGAGCAGGCCGACGAAGTCGAGCAGCTCGGCGACGCGGCGGTTCCGTTCGGCCTTCGGCACGCCGGCAACCTTGAGCGGGTACGCGACGTTGCCGGCGATGGTGCGGGACCGGAACAGGTTGAACTGCTGGAAGATCATCCCGATGTTGCGACGCGCCAGACGGCGGTCCCGCTCGGGGATCGCCGTCAGCTCGCGGCCCGCGACGGTCACCGTGCCGGAACTCGGCAGTTCCAGCGCGTTGACCAGGCGGACCAGGGTGGACTTGCCGGCACCGGAGTACCCGATGACGCCGAGGACCTCTCCCTGGTGCACGTCCAGGGAGACGTCCTCGACGGCCACCACGGTCTCGCCGGTGTCGGCGCGGCGGTAGTGCTTCGAGACGCCGCGGAGTTCGACGAGGACCGGCACTACTGCTTGGCCGCCTTCGCGTCCTGCTCGACCTGGGCGAGCTTGTCCTGCAGCTTCGAGGCGCTCTCGTCGCGGGCGACGGCCTCGGGCAGGTCCTTCGCGAAGGCCTTCTGCACGGCGTCGTCCTGGAACAGCTCCGCTAGCTCGAGGTAGGTCTTGTTGCCCTTGTCCTCGTCGCGGACGGCGAACACGTTCACGTACGGGGCGGCGCTCGCGCTCGAGGGGTCGTCCTGGTAGATCGCGTCCGAGATCGGCAGGCCGGCGGCGGTGGCGAAGTTGTTGTTCACGACGGCGGCGGCGACGGAGCCCTGCTGCAGCGCGTTCGCGGTCTGCGAGGCGTCGAGGGGCTGGACGTCGACCTTCTTCGTCTCGATGTCGTCCGCGGTGGAGAACGCCGAGCCGCCGTCCTTGAGCGTGATCAGGTCCGCCGCCTGCAGGATCAGGAGCGCACGGGCCTGGTTGATCGAGTCGTTCGGGATCGCGACCTTCGCGTTCGCGGGCAGCTCGGACGGCTTGTCGTACTTCGTCGCATAGAGCGGCAGCGGGTACACGGCGGTCGAACCGATCGGCTGCAGGTCGTCGTCGGAGGTGACGTTGTAGTCCGCCAGGTACTGGATGTGCTGGAACTGGTTGATGTCCAGCTGGCCGTCCTTGAGGGCGGGGTTCGGCAGCGAGTAGTCCGAGAAGTTCGTCAGCTTGACGGTGACGTTGAGCTTGTCCTTCGCGAGCTTCGTGTACGTGCTCCAGTAGCCGAGCGACTTGTCCGACACACCGATCGTGACGGTCTTCGGGGCGGCGTCTCCGGCGGCACCGGCGTCGTTGCTCCCGGAGCGGACGGCTCCGACGATGACGGCGACGACGATCGCCACGACGACGATCGCGGCGGCGACGATCCAGCCGATCGGGCGCTTGCCCTTCGGCTTCTCGGGCAGTGCGGGGGCTGCGGACATGCTGGTGCTCCTCGTGGGCCGTGCGTGTGGGGGAGCCGCGGTGGTCCGCGGCGTGGAGACGAGTGTGACGTGCGGTCCACCCCCGGGGCGAGTTCCGTTCCGCTGTGTTACATCGCCGCCAGTGCGCGGCCCGCTGAACCGTCACGGGGCACCTCGCGGTCCCGGTTGGTTGACTCGGACCGTGCGCAGCATCGAACTCGTCCTCGGTCCGGAGTCGGACGCCGCCGTGCGGTCCGCCTGGCAGGCCCTGATCGACGCGGACCTGCCGAGCCTCGGCCGGCACCCGTCGCCGTCGAACGCTCCGCACGTCACCCTGGCCGCCGGGGACACGCTGCCCGTGCCGGCGGGGTTCCGCACGTCGGTGCCGACCTCGATCCGGCTCGGCGGGCTGCTGCTCTTCCCCGCGGGTGCCGGTCGGTCGGTCCTCGTGCGCGCGGTGGTCGTCGACGCGGCACTCACGACCTTCCACGGCGAGGTGCACGCGGTCGCCCCCGGCGGAGTCGAGACGTCCGTGCCCGGGCACTGGTCGCCGCACGTCACGCTGGCCCGCCGGGTGCGTGACGAGGACCTGCCGCGCGCCGTCGCTGCGCTGCGCGCTGTGCCGCTGCCGGAGACGCTCGACGTCGGCGGCGTCCGGCACTGGGACGGCGAGACGCGGACGATCACGCCGCTCGCGTTCACGACCGACTAGCGGGGCACGCATCGGGTGCGTTCCCGCCTCTGGAACCAGGTTCCGGACACAGCACCGCGCGATCCCGTGGTGCCGTGTCCGGAACCTGGTTCCGGGGCACGGCCTGGAGGCCCGGCTCAGGTCCCGAGCACCCGCTCGCCGAACGCGGATGCGAACGTCCGCTCCGGGTCGGCCCGGGCGACGAGGTCGCGGAAGTCCGCCAGCCGTGGGTACAGCCCGGCGATCGCCGCGTGGTCGAGCGAGCTCATCTTGCCCCAGTGCGGTCGGCCGTCGAAGGCTGCGAGCCGGGACTCCAGGTCGGGCAGGAGCGCGGCGACCTCGGCCGGGTGCTTCTTCCAGGTGAACGCGATGCAG
This sequence comes from Curtobacterium sp. MCLR17_039, assembly GCF_003234745.1. Taxonomy (NCBI): domain Bacteria; kingdom Bacillati; phylum Actinomycetota; class Actinomycetes; order Micrococcales; family Microbacteriaceae; genus Curtobacterium; species Curtobacterium sp. MCLR17_039. Next base: position 363,905 of record NZ_QKTF01000001.1, on the reverse strand, counting down.
AGCACGTCCTCGCCCTGGGTCGGGCTGAGCCAGAGGTCGTCCGCCGCCATCGTCCGGAGTTCGCAGACGTGCAGGTGCGGCTGGAACCGGTCGGCGAGCCCCCGGAGCGCGTCGAGGGCGGCCGCCGCGTGCCGGAGCGGGACGAAGTGCTCGCTCTGCACCTCGGACCCGTGGCTCGGGACGGACCCGATCGGGAAGTGCGGCAGCCGGTCCCACCACGGGCCGACCGAGCCGTCGCGCGCGGTCCGGCGGTCGTCGCCGGGGGTGCCGGGCAGGCGGCGTGCGCCGGCCAGCGCTTCGGGCACCGGCACATCCTCGGCGCCGTCGGGGACGCGTGACTTCACCAGGACCTCGGTGATCGCGTCGCCGAACACCGTGTAGGCGCACACCGAGTACGCGGCGGCGTGCACCTCGGCGACGTTCGCCGTGAAGGTGTCCCAGGGGATCGCGCCGTAGACGTCCTGACGCATCCGGTAGGCAGGTTCCACGTCGAGGGTCACCCGGGTCACGATGCCGAGCAGTCCGAGGTGCAGCACGGCACCGTCGAACGAGGGGTCCGTCCGGTCGAGAGTCCGGGCGGAGCCGTCCGGGCCGAGCACCTCGAACGCGCGCACCGCGGTGGCGAGCGACCCCAGTGTCGTGCCGGAGCCGTGGGTGCCCGTCGCGACCGCACCGCCGACCGAGATGTGCGGCAGGGACCCCGTGTTGTGCAGGGCGAACCCGGCACGGTCGATGTCGGCCGCGACGTCGCCGTACCGGGTGCCGGCCCCGAGCGTGACGGTGCGGTGCTCGGCGTCGACGACCAGGTCGGTGGGGATGCCGGTCAGGTCGAGCAGGGTGCCCGCGGTGTCGGCGACGTCGTTGAACGAGTGCCGGGTGCCGAGGCCGTGCACCCGGTCGGCGTCGGCCACGACCTGGGCGGCCTCGTCGATCGACGACGGGCGGACGACCCGTTCGGCCGTGTACGTGACCGTGCCGGACCAGTTGAGCTCGCTCGTCGTCGACCGCATGGCGCCCACCCTGCCACGCGGGCCGGAGACGGGAGCGGGCCGGGCGCCGGTCCCGTCACGGGTTCGGCGTCCGGCCCTGCTCGTCGGTCAGTGCGCGAGGCTCGTCGGTCAGTGCACGGGCGGGGGCGTCGGCGCGCCTTCGGGCAGCTCGGGCCGGCGGACGAACACCGACGCCAGGATGCCGAACAGCGAGATGATCGCGCCGACCATGAAGGCGGTGCCGACGCCCGACGCGGTGGCCACCTGGACCCCACGGGCACCGGAGCCCTCGACGGCGGTGGCCGCACCGATCGTCAGCAGCGTGACGAACAGGGCGGTGCCCGCCGCACCGGCGAGCTGCTGCGCCGTGCCGAGCACCGCGCTGCCGTGCGAGTACAGCTTCGGGGGCAGCCCGCCGAGCGCCGCGGTGAACAGCGGCGTGAAGGTCAGGGCCAGGCCGATGCTCAGCACCACGTGCGCACCGAGGACGAACCACACGCTGGTGTCGACGCCGACGGTGGAGAGCGCCCAGAGCACGGCGCTCACGATGATCGATCCGGGGATGAGCAGCACGCGCGGGCCACGGCGGTCGTAGATGCGACCGACGATGGGGGAGAGCAGGCCCATCAGCAGACCACCGGGGAGCAGCAGCAGGCCGACCTGCAGGACCTCGAGGCCGAGGACGCGCTCCAGGTAGATCGGCAGCAGGATGAGCGTGCCGAACATCGCCATGAAGCTCAGGCCCATCGCGACGATCGGCACCGTGAAGCCACGGGTGCGGAAGGTGCGCAGGTCGAGCAGGGCGCTGTCGGTGCGCTGCAGGCGCGTCTGCCGGACGATGAACACCGCGAGGGCGACGGCACCGACGACCAGGGCGGTCACCGGGACGAGCGGACCGGTCGTGCCGGCTTCGCCGATGCTGGACAGGCCGTAGACGATGCCGCCGAACGCGAAGGCGGAGAGCACCACCGAGACGACGTCGATCGGTGCCTTGCGCGGCGTCGAGACGTTCTGCACCTTGACCATGCCGAGGATGAGCGCCGCGATCGCGATGGGCAGCACGAAGCCGAACAGCCAGCGCCACGAGAACGCGTTGAGGATCAGGCCGGAGATCGTCGGGCCGATGGCCGGAGCGACCGAGATGACGATCGAGATGTTGCCCATGATGCGGCCACGGTGCGCGGGGTCGACGAGGGTCAGGACCGTCGTCATCAGCAGCGGCATCATGATCGCGGTGCCGCTGGCCTGCACGATGCGGCCGACGAGCAGGACGGTGAAGCCCGGCGCGAGCAGGGCGATCAGCGTGCCGACCGAGAACAGGCCCATCGCCCAGACGAACACCGGTCGGGTGTTGAAGCGCTGCAGCAGGAACCCGGTGATCGGGATGACGACCGCCATGGTGAGCAGGAAGCCGGTGGTCAGCCACTGGCCGGTCGCGGCGCTGATGTCCAGGTCGTCCATGAGCCGGGGCAGGGCCACGCCCATGATGGTCTCGTTGAGGATGACGACGAACGCGGAGACGAGCAGCAGCCCGATCACGAGTCGGGTCTCGGCAGCGGACGGCTGCGAGACGCTTCCCGTGCGGGGGGCGGAATCGACGGCCTGGGTCATGCGGGTGCTCCTGGTGGGTCACGACGGGTGGAAAGTGTGTGGCGCAGGACGCGCAGACAGGCCAACTCCCTGAGTGGATGCGATTATTCCGCTTCGATCCGACATCCGCAGGTGAACGATCGGTGCCGAGCAAGCCGGGCGCCGGCAGCGCTCCCACGCACGTCCGCTCAGTGCAGGATCGCGAACCCGTCGGCGTCCCCGTGCGGCACGACCGACCGCAGGGTGACGTCGGTCACGGTCGCCGACGGCGGCCCGGTGCGCAGGCACTCGACCAACGAGTCCACGGCGACCGAGGGTCCCTCTGCCTCGACCTCCACCGTGCCGTCCCAGAGGTTCCTCGCGTAGCCGACGAGGTCGAGCCCGTCGGCCTTCCGAGCGGTCCAGTACCGGAAACCGACCCCCTGGACCGTCCCCGACACCACGGCATGCACCCTCGTCACCGTCGTCATGTCCTCCACGCTAACCGCGGCGGCCTCCCGGGAGTTTTCGGCCCCGTGACGATCTGTTTCCGGCTCGTGACGAGCGCACCGCGTCGGCAGTGATAGTGTCATCTCAACCCGAACACTTCGAGTCAGATTGACACTATCTCCACCATGGACGAAGCAGGCATCCGCGTCGCGGTCTCCACCGTGATCGTCGCACTGCGCCCGCACCCCGACACCGGGGCCCCGGCGCTGTGGATGCCGCTCGTCCGTCGCGTCGCCGAACCGTTCGAGGGTTCCTGGGCGCTCCCCGGCGGCTGGGTCGGCGACGACGAGGGCCTCGAGGACTCCGCGGCCGCCCGACTGCGCGAGACGACGAACGTCCAGCCGCGGTACCTCGAGCAGCTGTACGCGTTCGGTGACGTCGGACGCTCCCCGAGCCGCGTGGTGTCGATCGTGTACTGGGCGCTCGTTCACCCGGACGAGGCGAACGTCGTGCCCGACGACTGGAACGTCCGGTGGTTCCTGGCCGACGAGCACCCGCCGCTCGCCTTCGACCACGACCGCATCGTCGAGTACGCCCTGTGGCGGCTGCGCAACAAGATGTCGTACTCGCGGATCGCGCAGGCGTTCCTCGGCGACCGCTTCACCCTCGCCGAACTCCGGGGCGTGTACGAGGCGGTGCTCGGCCGAGCACTCGACCCCGCGAACTTCCGTCGGCAGGTCGAGAAGACCGACGCGGTCCTGCCGACCGACGAGACCACGAGCGGGGGCCGGCACCGTCCGGCCCGGCTGTACCGCTCGAACCCCGACCTGGCCTACGCGGACAACGGCCCGCTGCAGACCGGGGCCGATCAGCACCAGCAGCGGAACCGATAGGAAACCCCGTGTCCATCGCCACGACGATCGAACTCATCTCCAACGGCAGGGCCGCAGGCAGCACCTGCACGCCCGACCTCGCGATGCCGACGTGGGACTTCGACTCCCGCCCCGGGTACGGCCCGGGGTCGTCGATGTCCGACGTCATCCCGACGAGTGCCCCGCGCCAGGGTGTCCTGCCCGACGAGTACAAGACGGCCCCGACCGACGAGCTCCACGAGCGCATCGAGCGGGCGAAGGCCACCCTCGGCGACCGGGTCGTCGTCCTCGGGCACTTCTACCAGCGCGACGAGGTCGTCCGGCACGCGGACTTCCTCGGCGACTCGTTCCAGCTCGCGAGCGCCGCCCTGACGAAGCCCGACGCCGAGGCGATCGTGTTCTGCGGGGTGCACTTCATGGCCGAGACCGCCGACATCCTGGCGCGCGACGACCAGCGCGTCATCCTGCCGAACCTGGCCGCCGGCTGCTCGATGGCCGACATGGCGGACATCGACAGCGTCGAGGCGGCGTGGGCGGAGCTGACGGCGGTGTACGGCACCGAGCCCGACGCCGACGGTCGCGTCCCCGTGATCCCGGTCACCTACATGAACTCCGCCGCCGACCTCAAGGCCTTCTGCGGTCGGAACGGTGGCATCGTCTGCACCTCGTCGAACGCCGCGACGGTGCTCGAGTGGGCCTTCGAGCGCGGGCAGCGCGTCCTGTTCTTCCCCGATCAGCACCTCGGCCGCAACACCGCGAAGGCGATGGGCATCAGCACCGACCTGATGCCGATGTGGAACCCCCGGCTGCCCGGTGGGGGCAACACCGCCGCGGAGCTGCTCGAGGCGAAGGTCATCCTCTGGCACGGCTTCTGCTCGGTGCACCGCCGCTTCACCGTCGACCAGATCGACCAGGCCCGCCGCGAGCACCCGGGCGTGCAGGTCATCGTGCACCCGGAGTGCCCGATGGCTGTCGTCGACGCCGCCGACCACGCCGGCAGCACCGACCTGATCCGGAAGACCGTCGCCGCGGCGACCGAGCCGACCACCTTCGCGATCGGCACCGAGATCAACATGGTGAACCGGCTCGCCGCCGAGTACCCGCAGCACACGATCTTCTGCCTCGACCCGGTCGTCTGCCCCTGCTCGACGATGTACCGGATCCACCCGGGCTACCTCGCCTGGGTGCTCGAGGCGCTCGTCCGCGGCGAGGTCCTCAACGAGATCGTCGTCCCCGCCGACGTGCAGGCCGACGCCAAGGTGGCGCTCGAGCGGATGCTCGCCGCCAAGCCCCGCGGCTGAGACGCGGACCCGACCGAACGAGGGAGACCACCGTGCACGTCGTCATCGTCGGCTCCGGCATCGCCGGCCTGACCGCAGCGATCCGCGCCAGTGCCCTGCACGACGTCACCCTGGTGACGAAGGGGGCGCTCGCCGACAGCGCCACCGCGTACGCCCAGGGCGGGATCGCGGTGGCGCTCGGCGCCGACGACTCCGCGGCGCTGCACCAGGCCGACACCCACGTCGCTGCGGCGGGCAGCGCCGACGCCCGGGCCGTCGAGGTCCTGTGCACCGACGGCCCGGCCCGCGTCCGCGACCTGCTCGCCCTCGGGGTGCCCTTCGACCGGTCGTCGGACCCGGCGACCCTCGACCGGTACGGCGACGACCTCGCCCGCGGTCGTGAGGCCGCGCACGGGCGGTGGCGCGTCGTGCACGCCGACGGTGACGCGACCGGAGCCGCCATCGAACGCACCCTCATCGCGGCACTGCACCGCCGACACGTCACGATCCTCGAGCGCACGAGCCTGACCGACCTGGTCGTCCGCGGCGGCGTGGTCGTCGGCGTCGACGTCCTCGACCTGCTCGGGGAACCCCGCCGGCTCGACGCGGACGCCGTCGTCATCGCGTCCGGGGGAGCCGGACACCTGTACCGCGAGACGACGAACCCCCTGGTCGCGACCGGTGACGGGGTCGCCGCCGCCTGGCGCGCCGGCGCCGTCCTCGCCGACCTGGAGTTCGTCCAGTTCCACCCGACGCGGCTGGCCGTCCCCGGTGGCGGCCTGGTGTCCGAAGCCGTCCGCGGTGAAGGTGCCGTCCTCCGCGACGCCGCCGGGCACCGCTTCATGACCGACGTGCACCCGGACGCCGAGCTCGCTCCGCGTGACGTCGTCGCCCGGGGGATCGCCGCCGCGGTGCGCGACCAGGGCGGCGCACCCGTGCTCCTCGACGCCACCGGCCTCGACGCCGCGTTCCTGGTCACGCGCTTCCCCGGACTCACCCGGGCCACCCGCGCCGCCGGGTTCGACTGGACCCGCGAAGGCGTCCCCGTCGCACCGGCCGCGCACTACTCGATGGGCGGCATCGCGACCGACGCCGAGGGCCGCACGAGCCTGCCCGGACTGCTCGCCGTCGGCGAAGCCGCCTGCACCGGGGTCCACGGCGCCAACCGGCTCGCCTCGAACTCCCTGCTCGAGGGACTCGTCTTCGCGGTCCGCGCAGCGGACGCGGTCGCTGCACCGCGACCCGGCCTGCTCCGCCTGCGCGGGGACGCCGGCCTCCACGTCACCAGCGTGCCCCGAGCGGCCGACGCGATCCGGGCCTCCCCTCCGACCCTGCCTGGAGGCGCGACCTGCCTCGACGACGACGGTGCCGTCCGACAGGCGGTCCAGTCCGTCATGACGGACCGGGTCGGGCTGCTCCGTGACGCCGTCGGGCTGGCCAGCGCCCGCCGCGACCTCGACGCGCTGACGGCGCCGACCGGCGGCGGTGTGCGCGAGCACGAGGACCGTGCGCTCCTCGACCTGGCCCGACTCGTCGCGCTCGCCGCCGAGGCCCGCACCGAGTCCCGCGGGGCGCACGCCCGCACCGACCACCCGGACACCGACCCCACCGCCCCGGCCTCGTACGCCTGGGTCGCCGACCACCCCGACGAGCACACGGACGAACGCGCCGACGGCTCCGCAGCCGTCCCGCAGGAGGTACCCGCATGACCACCGACCCCGGCACCATCCCGCCGCACGCGCTCCGTCGCGTGATCGAGACCGCCCTCGAGGAGGACGCGCCCTGGGGCGACGTCACCAGTGAGACGCTGATCCCCGTGGAGGCGACCGCGACCGCGACCCTCGGCGCGCGCGAGCCGGGCGTGCTGAGCGGCGGTGCGGTGTTCGTCGCCGTGATGCACGCCGTCGACCCGTCGATCCAGGCCGTGGTGCACGTCGCCGACGGCACGCACTTCGCGGCGGGCGACGTCCTCGCGACCGTGACCGGGTCGGCGCGGGCCGTGCTGCGGGCCGAACGGGTCGCCCTCAACCTGGTCCAGCGGATGTCGGGCATCGCGACGACCACCGCGGCCCACGTCGCGGCCGCCGCGGGCACCGCTGCGCGGATCGTCGACACCCGGAAGACGACGCCGGGCCTCCGAGCACTCGAACGGTACGCCGTCCGGTGCGGTGGCGGACACAACCACCGCACCTCGCTCTCCGACGCCGTGCTCGCCAAGGACAACCACCTGGCGGTGCTCCTGGCCGGCGGCATCGGCATCGGCGACGCGATCGCCCAGGCCCGCCAGCGGCTCGGGCACACCGTGCACGTCGAGGTCGAGGTGGACCGCATCGACCAGATCGAACCCGTCGTCGCTGCGGGGGTCGACACGATCATGCTCGACAACTTCACCCCGGACGAACTCGTGACCGGGGTCGGGATCGTCGCCGGGCGCGCGCTCGTCGAGGCTTCGGGAGGCGTGTCGCTCGACACCGTCGCGGCGATCGCGGCGACAGGCGTCGACGTCATCTCGGTCGGGGCGCTCACCCACTCGGCGCGGGCGCTCGACCTCGGGCTCGACATCGACGTCGCGGTGCCCGAGCACGTCGCGGTGCCGACGGAGCACGTCGCGGTGCCCGTGCAGGACTAGTCGTGTTCTACCTGGACCGCGCCGCCACCACCCCGGTCCGCCGCGAGGTGCTCGAGGCGATGTGGCCCTACCTGACGGGGGTGTTCGGCAACCCCTCGTCGACGCACGGCGTCGGGGACGAGGCCGCGCGGGGACTCACCGCCGCACGGGCCGCCGTCGCCGGGGTGCTCGGGTGCCGGCCCGCCGAGGTCGTCTTCACCACCGGCGGCACCGAGGGTGCGAACACCGCGATCAAGGGGATCGCCCTCGCCGCGCCCCGCGGTCGGCACGTCGTCACGAGCGCCATCGAGCACGAGGCGGTGCTGGAGAGCTGCGCGTACCTCGCCCGCTTCCACGACTTCGACGTCACCGTGCTGCCCGTCGGGCCGGACGGCCGCGTCGACCCGGCGGTGTTGCGAGCGGCCCTCCGCGCGGACACCACGCTCGTCTCGATCGCGCACGCCGACAACGAGATCGGCACCGTGCAGGACGTGCCGGCGCTGGCGGCGGTGGCGCACGAGGTCGGGGCGCGGTTCCACACCGACGCCGTGCAGTCCGCGCCCTGGCTGCCGATCGGTCTCGGGGCCCTGGGCGTCGACGCGCTGTCGTTGTCGGGGCACAAGCTCGGCGCCCCGAAGGGCACCGGCGTGCTCGCCGTGCGCTCCGGCGTCCCGCTCGAGCCGCTGCTGCACGGCGGGGGACAGGAGCGGGGGCGGCGGTCCGGCACCGAGGACGTGGCCGGTGCCGTGGCGGTGGCGACCGCCCTCGGGCTGGCGGCTGAGACGGTGCGGTCGGGGGAGGGCACCGCGACCACCGTGCGCGACGCGGTGCTCGACGGCGTGCTCGCCGCGGTTCCCGGCGCGTTCGTCACCGGGTCGCGGGAGCACCGGCTGCCCGGGCACGCGTCGTTCTGCTTCCCGGGCGTCAACGGCGAGACCGTCCTGCTCGAGCTCGAGCAGCGCGACGTGGTGTCGTCGTCGGGCAGCGCCTGTGCCGCGGGCAGCACCGAGGCCTCCCACGTGCTCACGGCGCTCGGGATCCCCGAGGACGTGGCGCGCACCGCGCTGCGCCTGACGTTCGACGCGGCCCTGACGTCCGACGACGTCCCGGTCGTCGTCGGGGCCGTGGCCGACGCCGTGGCGACCGTCCGCGCCCTCGGCTGAGGTGTACTAGACGTTCTACTCCATCTCTGGGTACGTGTCCCCCCTTCTGCGGACAACCGATCTGCGTCAGAGTGTCGTCATGGCAAACGCGATGATGACCCGGACACGACGGGACGACCGCTTCCGAGCGGTGCAGCTCCTGCCGGCGCCGGCCACCCTCGTCGCGCTCGCCCTGGCAGCGCAGCACGACCTCGGCACGGCCCCGCTCGGGATCATCGCCGTGGTCGGAGCGCTCGCGACCGCCGGGAGTGCCCTGCTCCCGATGGTCCGGCCAGCCGCCGCCCACCGGTCGATGCCCGCACCGACCGAGACGGACCGGTACCGAGAGGACACCGAACACCCTTGAGGTCCACCACCGTGCGGTTCCCCTGAACCGAGCCGCGCGGTGGACCCAGACCGGATGTCGACCCCCTGATCGACGTCCGGCGCGGGGCGCGACGTTCCCCCTGTCGTCGTGTCCCGCCGTACACCGCGATCCCGCCGTGGGTCGACGTCCGCACCCCTGAGCGGCGTCGGTTCCCCTGCAGCCCACGGCGGGATCCGGTTCCCCGGTAGCGTCGTCGCATGCCCTCGTACCGCGTGACCCTGGCGATCGGCGCCCTCGCGCCCGGCACGGCACCGGACGCCGTCCTGCCCGCCGCGGCCGCCCTGGTGCGCGAACACGCCGTGGTCGAGGCCGAGGACGTCCGGCTGCTCCGTGGCGTCCCGTGCGCGGTCGTGCGCTTCGAGGCCGAGGACGACCGTGTCGCCGCGGCCGTCCGCGACGCCGCCGTCGGCGGCCTGCGGGACGTGGTGGAGATCCGCTCCGACGTCGTCACCCGGCGCGAGGGCGGTCGCTGGATCCCGGTCGCCTGACGGCCTGGCGGTCGCCTGATCGTCAGACGGTGTGCGTCGCCGGCTCGGGGGTCCCCGGCCAGACGTAGTCCAGGTCGTCCGGCACGTCGGGGAACAGCTCCCGGTAGTGCTCCGGCGCCTTCTGCACGAGCTTCGACCGGTGCGAGACGTGCAGGGCCTCGTCGTCGTTCCACGGCGGGATCGGCACGTCGCCGCGCTCGTACGTCGCCAGGTCCTCCGGCACGCGGCCCAGGTCGAGCAGGGTCTTCTCGAGACACGTGTCGGCGTACCCGCGCTCGGCCCAGACGCGGCAAGTGGCCTCCTGGTACGCCATCAGCGCCGGACGGTAGCCGCGCCACATCGCCGTCACTGGGTGGTGCTGCCAGCCGTAGTCGGGGAGCGTCAGCGCTCGCATCACCTGCAGTGTCTCGACTCGCTGCTTGCCGAGCCGCCGGTCGTCGAGGACCTCGGCGGATGCCCGGAAGTCGGCGTACGGCAGGAAGGTCTGCATGGCGCGGACGCTACCCCGACCGACTGGCACCCGACACATGTCGTCACGAACGTGCCGCCCGCCCCGGCAGCGTGTGAGCATCGACCGCATGAGCGGAGAACTGGTCGTCGGCGTCAGTGGCAGCCCATCGGACCCCTCGCGGACCTCGACCCTGGTCGCGGCGACGGTGGCCCGGTTGGCCGAGGAGATCGACGGCGCCCGGACCGAGACGATCGAGATCGGGCCGCTGCTGGCCGACCTCGGAGCGGCGTCGGGTCGCGAGACGATGTCCGACCGCACGCGCCGGGCCCTCGAGACGGTGGAGGCCGCGGACGTGCTCGTCGTCGGCAGCCCGGCCTTCCGGGCGGCCTACTCCGGTGCCTTCAAGCTGTTCTTCGACTGGGTCGGCCAGTACGACCTCGTCGACACCCCGGTGCTCCTGACCGCCACCGGTGGCAGCGACCGGCACGCCCTGCTCGTCGAGCACCAGATGCGCCCGCTGTTCGGGTTCTTCCAGTCCACCACCCTGCCGCTCGGGGTGTTCGGGAACGAGCGGGACTTCACCAAGCGCGAGGGTGGCTACGACATCGCGAGCGTCGACCTGGAGCTCCGCATCGACCAGGCCGTGCGCCGGGCCGTGCCGCTCATCCGCGGCGGCTTCGCCACCGCCGGCCTGAACGACGTGCGGCGCCCCGCCGAGTTCTGATCAGCGTGCCCGCGCCCGGCTCTTCCGGGCGAGCCTGGTGCTTCCGGGCGTACCGGGTCGGAACTCCTCATCAGGTACGCCCGGAACCACCAGGCATCGCGCGTGCCATGGGAAGGAACGGGCGCGAGCCAGCGTGACCAGATGGCGGACTGGAGGCCCGTGGCGACGCCGCCACGGGCCTCCAGTCCGCCCGCACTGCACGGAGACCGCCGGCGCGTCCCCGGTACCGGCGGCGTGGGTCCGGTCCGCCCGCGGCTCAGCCGAGCAGGGACGCGACGTGCGCGACCGCCAGGCGGTAGCCGTCGGCGCCCGCGCCGGCGATGACCGCCGTCGCGGCGGTGGCGACGTGGTCGACGTGGCGGAACGGCTCGCGCTTCCACGTGTTCGACAGGTGCACCTCGACGACGGGGACCCACAGGGCCTCCACCGCGTCGTGCAGCGCGACCGAGGTGTGCGCGTATGCGGCGGGGTTGATGACGACCGCGGCGAAGTCGTCCAGGCCCTCGTGCAGCCACTCGACCAGCTCGCCCTCGCGGTTCGTCTGGCGGAAGTCGGCCTCGAGCCCGTGCACGGCCGCCTCGGTGTGCACGATCGCCTCGATCTCGGCGAGCGTCACGGTGCCGTACTGCTCCGGGTCGCGGCGCCCGAGGATGTCGAGGTTCGGGCCGTTGAGGACGAGGATGCGCGACGCGTCGGTCATGGGCCGAGCGTAGCGAACCGGGGGAGCGCTGCGCGGCTCGGACGATGCATGCGCTGGCTATGTGAACGGTCACAAATCGGTGTAACGTCTCCGTCCGGGTCGGCGGAGTTGTCGACTGCAACACACTGACGTGGAGATGTGAATGGTTCTCGCTGCAGCGAACGAAGGGATCCGGCTCGACTTGGGCTGGGTCGACTACCTGATGATCATCGTGTACTTCGCGGTCGTCCTCGGGATCGGGTTCACCGCCCGCAAGCAGGTCCGGACGAGCATGGACTTCTTCCTGTCCGGGCGCTCGATGCCGGCGTGGATCACGGGCCTGGCGTTCGTGTCCGCGAACCTCGGTGCGACCGAGATCCTCGGCATGGCGGCCAACGGTGCCCAGATCGGCATGGCCACCCTGCACTACTACCTCGTCGGCGCCGTGCCCGCGATGGTGTTCCTCGGCCTCGTGATGATGCCGTTCTACTACGGCTCGAAGGTGCGCTCCGTGCCGGAGTTCATGCTGCGCCGCTTCGGCAAGGCGCCGCACCTGGTGAACGCGATCGCGTTCGCGGTGTCGAACGTGCTCATCGCGGGCATCAACCTCTACGCGATGGCCATCGTCATCGAGGCCATGCTCGGCTGGCCGGAGTGGCTGGCGATCATCGTCTCCGCCGGCTTCGTGCTCGTCTACATCACCCTCGGCGGGCTCTCGAGCGCGATCTACAACGAGGTCATGCAGTTCTTCGTGATCATCGCGGGGCTCATCCCGCTGACGATCGTCGGTCTGCACCGCGTCGGCGGCTGGGACGGCCTGTCCAAGGCCATCACCGAGACCCAGGGCGTGCAGCACCTGCAGGCCTGGGCCGGCACCGGCTTCGGCGACGTCACCAACCCGATCGGCGCCAACTGGCTCGCCATCGTGCTCGGCCTGGGCTTCGTGCTCGGTTTCGGGTACTGGACCACGAACTTCACCGAGGTGCAGCGAGCGTTCTCGGCGAAGAACATGTCCGCGGCCCGTCGCACCCCGCTCATCGCCGCGATCCCGAAGCTCTTCATCCCGGCCATCGTCGTGATCCCGGGCCTCATCGCCGCGGCCGTGGTGGGCAACCAGTTCGCCGACGGCACGCTGACCTACAACGACGCGATCCCGAAGCTCATCCAGATGTACCTGCCAACCGGTGTGCTCGGCATCGCGGTGACCGGCCTGCTGGCGTCCTTCATGGCCGGCATGGCGGCGAACGTCTCGTCGTTCAACACCGTCTTCACCTACGACATCTGGCAGCGCTACATCCGCCCGAACATGCCCGACCTGCACTACCTGAAGACCGGCCGCTGGGTCACCGTCGTCGGCGTCGTGGTCGGCATCGCGACCGCGTTCATCGCGGCCCAGGCGTCGAACATCATGACGTACATGCAGACGCTGTTCTCGTTCTTCAACGCACCGCTGTTCGCCGTGTTCATCCTCGGCCTGCTGTGGAAGCGCATGACGACGCAGGGAGCGCTCTGGGGCTACGTCCTCGGCATCGTGACCCCGACGATCACCTGGATCGCCTACCTGGTGAACCCGGACCTGTTCGCCACCGCGACCGCGGAGACCCTGTACGGCGCGATCATCTCGTTCGTCACCGTGCTGATCGTCGGCTTCGTCGTCTCGATGCTCACCAAGCCGAAGGACGAGAAGGAGCTCGGTGGGCTCGTCTACGGCGTCGGCAAGATCGACCTGCACGGCGACTCGGTCGCGACGGACACCGCCTGGTACCGCTCGCCCGCCCTGCTCGGCACCGTCGCGCTCGTGCTGTGCGTCGTCCTGTACCTCCCGTTCCTCTGATCCGCGAAGGAGACCACTTCTCATGAGTGACACCACCACCCCCGGCGCGATGACCGAGGAGCAGAAGGCAGCCCTCGTCCGTTCCACCCGCCGACTCGACCTGCGCCGCATCCTCGGCGGCCTGTTCGTGCTCTACGGCGTGATCACGACCATCGTCGGGATCGTGCACTGGAACACCGACCCCGAGAAGACCGGCGGGATCCACATCAACCTGTGGGTCGGGATCTCGCTGCTCATCGGCGGCGGCCTGTTCTTCCTCTGGGACCGCCTGAACCCGGTGCCCGCCGAGGACATCATCGGCCAGGCCGAGGCCGAGTCGCACCAGCGTGCCGCGGGCGAGGGACGCGAGCTGGCCTGAGGCCGCTCGGGTCGGGCGTCCCCGGCCTGACACGGAACGACGAAGTCGCTGTCGGAGGACAGCGACTTCGTCGTTTCCGGCCTGGGCTGCGCACGCCTTGACCGGAGCCGAGCACGGCGGGTAGCATTGATATGTCGATCGGGTGCTGCTCGGTCGAAAGTGATCCTCGGATGTCCTGCAGCCAGCGCGGGCCCGAGGATTTGCGCTTTCGGGGGCGTGCGTCAGGAAACCAGGATCGGGCTCGTCAGTCCGTGATCCCCGGCGAGGCCGGCAACATGAGCCCCGCAGGCGATGTCGGCCAACGCGAGGAGCGGCTCTTCGGACGGGTTGAGGTGCTCGAACCGCACTCCATGACCGACTCCACGATCGCGGAGCGCATAGAACATCGCCCGGTCATCCTTGTCCCGGGCGGGTCCGCGCGTCTCGAGGACCATGTGGCCGACCTTCCGCAGCTCGAGTTCGTGCACGAGGCGTTCGATACACCGTCTTCGCCGACGTTCCGTCCGTGCCACGGCGCCGTCGTACCGGACCACGATGACGGTCACCGCACGCCGGAGGAGATCGAGCCACGAGATGCGCTGAGCTGGCGGTGCCTCGTACCAGTGCAGCTTCCGCATGCGCCGAGGGGTCGCCCGTCGAACCGCCTCGCGAGCTTCTTCCTCGCCGTTGATCCGCATGATCACCGCGGCGAGGACGTACGCGGTGTGGTCCCGCCCACCACCCGGTTCTGACTCGTCCACGTAGGCCCGCCACGCCAGCATATTGTGTACCGGTTGGTTCCCCCACGAAACGGTTGCGCGCTGCTCCAGGTGGGTCCAGGTTGAGCGTGACGAAAGGAACCGCCATGGACACGATGGTCTTCATCAACCTGCCCGTCACGGACCTCGAGCGCTCGAAGGCGTTCTACGAGGCACTCGGGTACTCCATCAACCCGGCCTTCAGCGACGACACCGCGGCGTGCGTGGTGGTGTCCGAGTCGATCTCCGTGATGATCCTGACGACGGCGAAGTTCGCCGAGTTCACCGACAAGACGATCGCCGACGCCGACACGATCGAGGTCATCAACTCGCTCAGCGCCCCGTCGAAGGAGGACGTCCACCGCATCGTCGACGCCGCGGTCGCTGCCGGCGGCACCGAGGACCGGCCGGAGATGGACCTCGGCTTCATGTACCAGCGGAGCTTCACCGACCCGGACGGACACCGCTGGGAGTACGTGTGGATGGACGAGCAGGCGACGCAGGACGGCCCGCCCGCCGAGTGAGCCAGGCGCTGTCGGCGGCGCCCGCCAGGATGGACGCATGAGCACCGAGCCCGTCGACGCCCCGTCCGTGCCCGACCTCGTCACCGGCGACGACGGCCTCGCCCGGCCGGTCTGGGCGTCGTCGGACGCTCTCCTGCGCGAGTACTACGACACCGAGTGGGGCATGCCCGTCCGCGACGAACGCGGGGTGTTCGAGCGGCTGTCGCTCGAGGCGTTCCAGTCCGGCCTGTCGTGGCGCACGATCCTCGCGAAACGACCGGCGTTCCGTACCGCCTTCGCCGACTTCGACGCCGACACCGTCGCGGCCTTCGGCGAGGACGACGTCGCACGGTTGATGGCCGACGCCGGGATCGTCCGGAACCGCGCGAAGATCCTCGCGACGATCACCAACGCGAACGCCACGATCGCCCTGCGGCAGGACGGTGGGCTCGCCGACTTCGTGTGGTCGTTCCGGCCGACGACCACGCCCGAGCCGCGGTCCGCCGCCGAGGTCCCGACGAAGTCGGACGAATCCCTCGCCCTGTCGAAGGCGCTGCGGAAGCGCGGCTTCGCCTTCGTCGGACCGACGACGATGTACGCCCTGATGGAAGCGCTCGGCATCGTCGACACCCATCTGATGGGCAGCCACCGGCGAGGGACCTCCGGCGTCTGGAGCTGACGGGCAAGCCAGCGAGAACGGGAACGGGAACGCCGGGACTATGGTCACGACATGGCCGACGACATCCGGATCGCGTTCCTGCTGTTCCCGCACCTGACCCAGCTCGACCTGACCGGTCCGGCGCAGGTCCTCAGCCGCGTGCCCGGCGCACGCGTCGAGTACGTGGCGGCGACGCTCGACCCGGTGCCGAGCGACTGCGGCCTGTCACTCGTCCCGACGACCACGATGAGCGAAGCCCGAGCGGCGGACGTGCTCGTGGTGCCCGGTGGTGACGGTGCCTTCGACGCGATGCTCGACCCGGACGTCGTGGCCTTCGTGCGGCGCCAGGCCGAGCACGCGACGTGGATCACCTCGGTGTGCACCGGCGCCTTCGTGCTCGGCGCCGCCGGGCTGCTCGCCGGCAGACGCGCGACGACCCACTGGGCCTCGAAGCCGATGCTCGAGGCCTTCGGAGCGCAGCCGGTGGACGCCCGGATCGCCCGGGACGGCGCCGTCGTCACCGCCGCTGGCGTGAGCGCGGGCATCGACATGGCGCTGTGGCTCGCGGCCGAGCTCGCCGGACAGTCCGCGGCCGAGGCGATCCAGTTGCAGATCGAGTACGACCCGCAACCGCCGTTCGACCACGGATCGGCCGAGCGTGCAGACGCCGTCGTCGTCACCCGGGCCCGCGCAGCAGCCGAGGAATCGCGCGGCGCGAGGGTGACCCGCGCCGCCGCAGCCGTCCTGCGCTGACACGGACCTTCGGACGGTCACGAATCCCCGCTGGCCTCCGCCGAGTGGTCACGACACGTCGATCCGGGCGGGGCCAGTCGACACTTCGTGACCGCCCGGGGCCATGCACGCGGGGTGTTGTGACCGGGCGGTGACCCGAGCCGCTGGCCTCCGCCGAGTGGTCACGACACGTCGATCCGGGCGCGGCCAGTCGACACTTCGTGACCGCCCGGGGCCATGCACGCGGGGTGTTGTGACCGGGCGGTGACCCGAGCAGCCGCAGCGGCTGCCGCAGCCGCAGCCGCAGCCGCAGCGGCAGCCGCAGCCGCCGCAGCCGCGCGGCCGCGCGGGCTAGACCAGCGGCTTCCGCATCTGCGCCGACGTCACCTGGTACCCGAGCGCCGCGTAGAGCTCCTGCGCCCCGGTGTTGTAGCCGAACACGTTCAGCCCGATGCTCGTCGCACCGTTGTCGGCGGCGGCGCGGTGCCCGAGTTCGAGTGCCCGCCGGGCGTGCCCGCGGCGCCGGTGTGCCGCGTCGATCTCGACGTTGAACACCCACCAATCGGTGCTGCCCGGAGTGAGCGGTCCGATCCACAGGTACCCGATGACGGTGTCGTCCTGGTCGGTGACGTCCCACACGAGGTGCCCGTCGGCGGCAGACCCGCCCGGGAACCAACGGTCCCGCGACTGCTGTTCGTTCGCCTCGGCCTGCTCGCGGGTCTCGCCCGCCTGCATCCGTGACTCGACGTACTCGGCCATCGTGCGCCGGAGCCAGGCCGGGAGGCGCGTGGCCGGCATCAGCGCCAGCCGCGTGTCCGTCATCGGTTGCCCTTGGAGCCGCGGCTCGGCTTGCCGCGCATCTTGCCGCGACCGGGCGTGGGCCCCTTGCCGGTGTTCGACTTCTTGCCGCTGCCGGACTTCCCGCTGCCGGGCGACTTGGCTTTGGCCTTGCCGCCGGCGGAGCCGCCCTTGGAGCCCGGCGCGCCCGACCCGCCCGACCCACCGGACGCACCCTTGGCAGCCGACCCGGCCTTGGCGCCGCCACGAGCCGGACGCGAGCCGTCGTCGTCGTCGCGATCCGTGCCTCCCGGCTGGCGTGAACTGTTGGCGGTCCGCCCGCGCACCACGCCGATGAACTCCTCGGTGGTCTCGGTGGCGTCCTCGTCCCGCCAGACCAGCGCGATGCGCGTGCCCTCGGCGTTCATGAGCGGACGACCCACCAGGTCCTTGCGGCTGGCGGCGCGGAACAGCGACTGGGGGAGCACGACGACGCCGACGTTCGCCTCGACCAGGTCGAGCGATCCGTCGATGTCGGCCGGAACCGGGCCGGCGTCGATCACGTGGACCTCGGCGTCGGCGAGGTCGACCTCGGCGAGTTCGGCGAGGGGGGAGTCCTTGGGCATCGCGACGACGGCCGTCTCGGTCCAGAGCGGGATGGCGTTGTGCTGCTCGGACACGGGCATGCGTGCGAAGACCATGTCGGCCTCGCCCGCCAGCGTGTCGTCGACGTCGTCGGCGCCGATCGGCCGCAGCCGGAGCTCGACGGAGGGGAAGCGTTCCCGCCAGACACGGGCCCACTTTGCGGGGGAGACCCCCGGCACGAAGGCGATGGTGAGAGCCGCGGTCATGCAGACGAGCATAGGGGCCGTACCCTTGTCCTCATGGCGCAGGAACAGACCATGAAGCCCGAGACGGCTGCGAAGAAGCTCGGCATCTTGCTGACGGCCGCTCCGGAGTCCTTCCAGAGCGCTCCCCTCACGCGGACCGCCTTCGACGAGCTCCGGACCGAACCCCCGACCTGGCTCGAGGACCTCCGACGCGACGGCCCGCACCCGCGACCCGTCGTGGCGCAGAAGCTCGGGATCTCCATCTCCGGCCTGAGCCGTGCGGGGATCGACGACGCACTGACGACGGCGGACATCAAGACGCTGCTCGAGCAGAAGCCCGAGTGGCTCGTCCGTGAGCGTGCGACGCAGGCCGCCGTGCACGCCGAGAACGCCCGCGTGAAGCAGGAGCGCGCCGCCAAGGCCGCTGCCCGCGCCGAGGACTGACCCCACCCCGCACCACTCCGCCGCACCGAGGACGCCCCACGTGCACGAGACCGTCGCCGACGCCATGCTCGTCGTGCCGCAGTTCGCGTCGGTGTGCTGCATCGTCGGTGACCGCTACCGACCGCGCCCGGGCGTGATCGTGCCGGCGGGCGTGATGCTCGTCGCGATGCTCATGCCCGTCGTCGACGCCGGTGCGGTGTGGACCCTGTTCGCCGCGACCCTCCTGCTCCTGCTCGCGCCGTTGCCCGTGATGCGTCGCCGCCGCGCCGACGGTCGCCGCGCGGAGCCGATGGACGTCCACCGCGCGCTCTCCGCCGTCGTGATGGCCGGGATGCTGCTGATGGGCCACGCCTCGGGCGTCGCAGGCGACCACGCCGGGCACGGCATCGCCCTGTCCGCGGTGCTCGGCGCCGGCGTGATCGGCTACTGCGCGTTCAGCGGCTGGCTGCTCCGGTACGAGTGGGGCCGTGAGGACCGGCGGGCCGTCCGCAGCGGCGAGGTCTTCGCGATGACCGTCGCCGTGGTCGGCATGACCCTGGCGATGTAGCGGAGCCCGCGCCGGCGGTCGCGGCCCCCGCAGCCGGTCCGTCGAGTCCGTCAGTCGCGCGCGGCGCCGTCCGCCCGGGCATCCGCGTGCGTCACCCGCTGCTTCGCCGCCTGGATCGTGTCCTTCGGCACCGGCGGCACACCCCGCCGGATCCCGCGCAGGCCGACGACGAACAGGACAGCGGTCACGATCGCGAACACGACGAACGTGATCCCGGTCGCCGCCCACAGCGGCAGCGCCAGGGCGAGCAGCGCCACCGCGAAGCCGGCAAGTGCGACCAGGGTGGTCACGGCGAACCCGACGGCCACCCCGGTGAGCACCAGCCCGGTCTTCGCACCGCTCGCGCGCTCGCCGATCTCGCGCCGCGCCGAGGCGACCTCGTCGCGGACGGCCCGCAGCACCGGCTCGAGGGCCTTCTGCACGAGTCCGGCGGTCACCGTGTCGCGGAACGACGGCCGTCCGGGAGCGGTGGTGTCGTCGTGGTCGGTGCTGCTCATGGGGTCTCCTGTCCGGGCGCGGCGGTCCGCGTCCCCTGACGGGACGCGACTGGTCCGATGATCGTCACGCCGGCTCGTATGCGCCCGGTGCGTTCCCAGGTTGTGCGACGGACGGGAGGCCCGCCCCGCGTCGACGACGCTGGACGGGCCTCCCGGGTGGTCGGGACCAGGGCCCTACTCGGTGACCTCCTCGAGGTCGTCGATCCCACGGGCGGCGGCTGCTGCGCGGCGGGCGCGCATCGACGGCGCGGCGAGCGCGGCGAGCATGGCCACGACCGCCACGCCGGTGCACGCCCAGAACCCGATGGTGAACGCGTCGTCGGTCGGCAGTCCCTGCGGCGTGCTGTGCGAGGTGATCAGCGCTGCGATGACGGCGGTGCCGACGCTCGAGCCGATGGTGCGGACGACCGTGTTGGCGCTGATGGCCTCACCGGTCTGGTTCGCGGGGACGCTCTCGATGATCGCGTTCGAGCAGGCGGCGAGGGCCATGCCGATGCCGATGCCGGTCAGGACGCCTGAGGCCACCACCTGCCACAGCTCGGCGTGTGCGATCGCGGGCAGCACGAACGCGGCGACGATGGCGAACCCGCCGATGAGCATCGGCGGCTTCGGGCCGACCTTGCGCACCAGGATGCCCGCGATGGGCCCGGCGACGACCATCATCACGACGGTCGGCAGCAGGAAGAGACCGGCCTGGGTGACGTCCTTGCCGAAGCCGTAGCCGAGCGCCGTCGGGAGCTGCAGGAGCGTCGGCACGAGGACGAAGGTGCCGAACATCGCGAACCCGAAGACGAGTGCGACGACGTGGGCGGTCCAGACCCCGCGCACGGCGAAGAGCCGGACGTCGATGAGCGGCTCGGCGACCCGGAGCTCGACCAGGACGAACACGACCAGTGCGACGGCGCCGAGGACCAGCAGGCCGATGGTCTTGCCGTCGCCCCAGCCCCAGGTCTCGCCCTCGCTGACGGCGAGCAGGATCGCGACGAGCGACACCGCCAGGACGAACGTGCCGGCCATGTCCAGGCGGCCGGGCTTCCGCACCGGGGATTCCGGCATGCCGAAGACGGCGCCGAGCAGTGCGATGACGACGAGCACGGCGGGGAGCCAGAACAGCCAGTGCCAGGACAGGTGCTCGACGATGGGTCCGGCGGCGACGATGCCGACACCGGCACCGATGCCGAAGATCGCGGACAGCAGGCCGATGGTGACGCTGACCTTCTCCTTCGGCAGCTCGTCACGCACGATGCCGATCGACAGCGGCATCACGGCTCCGGCGGCACCCTGCAGCGCGCGCCCGACGATCAGGACGCCGAGGTTCGGTGCGAGGGCGGCGAGCACGGCGCCGACGAGCAGGATCGACAGCACCACGATCAGGACCTTGCGCTTGCCGATCATGTCGCCGAGGCGACCGAGGATCGGCGTGAGCACCGACGCGGAGAGCAGGTAGGCGGTGAGCACCCAGCTCGTCGCACTGGTGGAGGCACCGAGGTCCTGCCCGATGGTCGACAGTGCCGGGGCGACGAGCGACTGCAGGACGGCGAAGGACAGGCCGCCGAGGGACAGGTAGACGATGATCGCCGTGCTGTTCGGCCGGCGTCCGTCGGTGGTGGGGTGCGAGCCGGTCCGTGGGCTCTGCATGGTGTCGGTCATCGTGCTCCGTGTCGTCGTGGTCGTCGATGTAAACAATTGCTGACATGACGAGCGTACGCGCTCGGGTGAGCATGTCAACGCTTGCTTACATCCCTGTGAGGACCGATAGGCTGCGCTCCATGAGCAAGGACGCCGCGGCCACCCGACTCCTGCTCGTGCAGGCCGCCCGGCGTCGGTTCGCCTTCGACGGGTACCGCGGAACGACGGTGCGCGACATCGCCGGGGACGCCGGGGTGAACGTCGCCCTCATCAACCGGTACTTCGGCTCGAAGGAGGGGCTCTTTCGCGCCTGCCTCGACCGGGTCGTCCGCGACCTGGGGGCCGAGGAGACGAGCCAGCAGGGCCTCGAACGGGCGCTGACCGGCATCATCACGCACATCGTGCGCGCCCCGACCGACGACGACTCCCTGCAGCTCATGCTCCTGCTCCGGTCCTCCGGCGACGACGGTGCCGATGCCATCCGCCGGGAGACGCTGCGCCGGTACGCCGAACGGCTCGCGGGCACGGTCGGCGGCGCGGGGTCCGAGGAGCTGCTCGTCCGTGCCGAGATCGCGCTGGCGGTGGTGCTCGGGATGTCGATGCTCCGTCAGTCCACCGCGGTGGAACCGCTGGCATCCGCCGACGACGCCGTCGTGTCGGCCGCGCTCGAGGACGCCCTCCGCGCCCTGCTCGCACCGCCGCGGTAGCGTCGAGCCGTGTCCGACCGTCCCGCACGTCGCCCCGACCCCGCTCCGCGCCTCGACGAGGTCGACGAGCGCATCCTCTGGACCCTGTCGGCCGACGCCCGGATCCCGAACAACCGGCTCGCTGCCGCCGTCGGCATCGCGCCGTCGACCTGCCTGGCACGGGTCCGCGCGCTCGAGGACGCCGGGGTGATCCGCGGCTACCGGGCCGAGGTGGACGTCGCCCGGCTCGGGTTCTCGATCGAGGCGATGGTGTCCGTCCGGGTGCACGCCGCGGCCCGCCACGAACTGCGGGACTTCGCCAAGCGCCTGCTGCGGGTGCCCGTCGTGCAGGACGTGTCGTTCCTGGCGGGGGACAAGGACTTCCTCGTGCACATCGCGTGCGAGTCGACCGAGCAGCTCCGCGACTTCGTCGCCGACGAACTCAGCGGCGACCCCTCGGTGGCGACGACGCAGACGAACATCGTGTTCGAACGCCTCGTCGCCGACCGGGCCACCCAGGGCCGCTCGTTCGACGAACTGCGGCGCTGGCGGGCCTGACGCGCGGAAGCCCGGATCAGCGCTTCCGGGTCATCGGGATGTGCGGGATGCGGTCCTCCAGGTACTCGTCCCCCGAGCGCACGAAGCCGAAGTGGCCGTACCACTGCTCCAGGTGCGACTGGGCACCGAGGGCGATGCTCGGCGAGCGGGACTCGGCGATCGCGGCTTCCATGAGCTGCGCGCCGAGTCCCTGGCCGCGGGCGTGCTTCGCGGTGGCGACCCGGCCGATGCGCTCGGTGCCGTCGGGCTCTCGGAGCAGGCGGAGCGTCGCGTCCACCGAACCGTTGCCGGCCCAGAACTGCACGGTGCCCGGCTCGAGGTCACGGCCGTCGATGTCGCCGTACGCGGCCTCCTGCTCGACGACGAAGACGTCCTGGCGGAGCCGCAGGATCTCGTGCAGCGTGACGATGTCCAGGTTGCGGGTCGGAGCGTTGAAGATCGAGACCACGGACGGCCCTTCCTGAGAATTTCTTCCGAAACAGGGTGTGTTCCGGACCGGATCGGCGTACATTGCCGGTCAACCACTCTACGTGCGCAGCCGAGATCAGGAGGTGAGCGCATGGACCACCCGTTGCGCGCACCCTGGCGCGCCGCACTCCGCATCGTCCTGCTGGGCGTCGGGACCCTCGCCGCCCTCGTGCTGCTGTCCCTGCTGCTCGGCGCGCGACCGGCCTCCGCCGCGACGACCTCGGCCGTCCCGACCGAGCAGCGTGGCCTCGTCGGCAGCGTCGTGGACGGCGTCGGTGGCACCGTGCAGGGCGTGACCGGCGAGGTCGGCAAGGTCGTCGGCGGCGTGACGGCTCCCGTCCGAAAGGCCGTGGCACCCGCACCCGCACCTGCTCCTGCTGCGCCCGCTCCGGCCCCCGCGCCCGCTCCGGCCCCCGCACCCGCTCCGGTGCTCGCGGCGCCCGCACCTGCCCCGGCTCCCGCCGCGCCGTCGAGCCCCGCTCCGGCCGCGACCACCCCGGCTGCCGCGCCCACCACGACCGCCCCCGCGGCCGGCGCGGCCACGCGCCCGGTGCGACAGGTCGTCGACCAGGTGACCAGTGCCTCCCGGCCGGTCACCGACACCGTCGCGAACGTCCTGCGCCCCGTCACCGGCACCGTGGAACGCATCACCGACACGCGCCCCGTGACCGCCGTCGTCGACACCGTCGACGACGTGGTCGGCAGCGTCCCGGTGGTCGGCACGGTCCTCGGCGACGACACCCTCGGCACCGTCACCGGCCCGGTCACGGGCCTCGTCGACGACACGCTCGGCTCGGTCGGCACGACCGTGGGCACCGTCCCCGACGTGGTCGAGAGCGTCGTCCCGTCCGTCGGGGGCACCCTGCCAGGAGGCACGGCCCCCGTCGTCGACGTCCCCGCGCTCCCGGTGGGCGGCGGCTCGAACCCGTCCGCCGGGCCCGGCCCGTCGGTGCCGGTCGCGAACGCACCCGTCCGGCCCGGAACGGTCCCCGCGCAGGGCACCTCGGCGCCCGCACGCGCCGTCGCCGCCGATGCCCTGGGCTACCGCTCTGCCGGGCTCCGCCCGTCGGAGCCGGTCGCCGCAGTCGCCACGACGGCCACGGTCGGCCCGCTCGTCGCGGCCGTCGAGGCGCAGGACGCGACCCTCGGTGGGCGCGCGCTGCTCGTCCCCGCGGACGGCGAGGGCCACGGGCTCCCGTTCGACGGAGCCGACGCCGGTGTGCTCGGCGGCAGTGCCTCCTCGACCTCCGGCGGCGCAGCAGCCGTCGGCATCGTCGGCTCGACCGACGACATCGTCTCCCTCGCCGCGGGGTCTCGCGGCACGCTCGCCGACGACGCGGTCCCCGCATCCGTCGTCGGCGAGCACGACGTCGCCCCTGACTGAGATCGGTGCGCCTGTCCGCCACGGCAGGCACGCACACATCCCGGCTGCGTCCGCGGTCGGTGACGATCTCGATCAGGGAGTACGACCATGAACAAGTACGTCTCCAGAGGGCTCTGGTTCGCCCTCTTCGTCGGCGGGCTCACGCTCGGCGGCACGGCTGCGGCGAACGCGGCCACGACATCCGGTGCCGACGGCATCGTCTCGGGCACCCAGGTGGCCCCCGCCGTGGACGCCCCGGTGTCCCTCGGCGGCAACGCGATCGCCGTGCTCGGCGACGCAGTGTCGACGGCGAGCGGGTCCACGCCCGCCGCTCCGGCTCCGGCCACGACCGCTCCTGCCCCCAGCACCTCGGGCGAGGACGGCACGCTCTCGGGCACCCAGGTGGTGCCGGACGTCGCGGCACCGGTGACGGTCGGTGGCAACGCCGTTGCCGTCGCCGGTGACGCCGTCTCGGCCGCCGCACCCGCGGCAGCTCCGGCGCCTGCAGCACCGGCTCCGGCTCCGGCTCCTGCCGCTCCGGCGCCTGCAGCACCGGCTCCGGCTCCGGCTCCGGCGCCTGCCGCGCCTGCCGCTCCTGCCGCTCCGGCTCCGAGCACCTCGGGCGAGGACGGCACGGCTTCCGGCACCCAGGTCGCCCCGACCGTGACCGTCCCCGTGACGGTGGCCGGCAACGGGATCGGCGTCCTCGGCGACGGCACCTCGACGTCGACCGCCCCGGCGGCGACCACTCCGGCGCCGGCTGCCGAAGCACCGTCGGCACCCAGCACCTCGGGCACCGACGGACTGCTCTCCGGCACCCAGGTGACCGGCCTGGTCGACGTCCCGGTGACGATCGGTGGCAACGGCATCGGCGTCCTCGGTGACGGGACCTCGACGGGCACGACGCCTGCCGCGGGCACGGGTACCGGGACTGCTCCGGTGGCCGGTGGTTCGACCTCGGGTTCGGACGGCACGGCGTCGGGCACGCAGGTGTCCCCGGTGGTCTCGATCCCGGTCACGGTGGCGGACAACGGCATCGGACTGCTCGGGACGGGCACCTCGACGGGCACGACGCCTGCCGCGGGCACGGGTACCGGGACCGCTCCGGCGGCCGGTGGTTCGACCTCGGGTTCGGACGGCACGGCCTCGGGCACGCAGGTGTCCCCGGTCGTCGACGTCCCGGTGACGATCGGTGGCAACGGCATCGGCGTCCTCGGCGACGGCACGAGCACCGGCGGCACGACGGCTCCGGCCACCGGCACCACGACCCCGACGACCGGCGGTTCGACCACCGGCAACGGCGGCCTGCTCTCCGGCACCCAGGTCACCCCGGTGATCAGCCTGCCGATCACCATCGGCGGCAACGGGATCGGCATCGTCGGTGACGGCACCAGCACCACTCCCGGCACCGGCACCGACCCCGGTACGGACCCGGGCACGGACCCCGGTACGGACCCGGGCACGGACCCCGGTACGGACCCCGGTACGGACCCGGGCACCGACCCGGGCACGGACCCGGGCACGGGCCCGGGAACCGTCCCCACCGACGGGACGGGCACCGACACCGGCACCACGCCCGGCACGGCGACCATCCCGGTCGGCGTGGTCGGCGTCGTCGAGCCGACCCGGGCCTCCACGGCGGGTGTGGTGACCACCACGACCGCTGCCACCGGCGGGGCCCGGGCGAGCGCCGCGACCGTCGCGGCTGCCGCCACGGCCGGTGACGGCCAGCCGGAGCTCGCCTACACGGGAGCCGGCTCGCCGGTCCTGCCGGCTGGGTTCGCGCTCCTGCTGCTCCTCGCCGGAGCGGGCACGCTCATGCTCCGTCGCCGGCACTGACCGGCGGGTGACCGAGGGGCGTCACACCGTGGCGCCCCTCGTCACCATGCCCGGGGGAGACGCCCGGTTACGACGGCGCTGACACCGTGGCGCGGCCGTCAGCGGCCTGGGGTATCGTTCCGACTACGCAAGCGCTCCGGGGTCGGTGTAATTCCGAGCCGGTGGTGACAGTCCACGAACTGATGACGGGTGCGAACCCGACAGAGGTTGACCCGGTGGGATTCCGGGACCGACGGTGAAAGTCCGGATGGGAGGCGCGCTGGGCGGACAGGACGACCCCACGACCCGTGGGGTGCGACCCGTCCGTCGATGCCGACGATCGTCGAACGCCCCCGGAGTCCCGTTGAGAGGACACCAGTGTTCACCGGCATCATCGAGGAACTCGGCACCGTCACCGCCGTCGAGCAGCAGGGCGACTCCGTCGCGCTCACCGTGCACGGCCCCGTCGTCGTGCAGGACGCCCGGCACGGCGACTCGATCGCGACGAGTGGTGTCTGCCTGACCGTCGTCGAGCAGACCCCCGAGACCTTCACCGCCTTCGTCATGAAGCAGACCCTCGACATGAGCGCCCACGGCGCACTCCGTGTGGGGGACCGCCTGAACCTCGAGCGCGCCGCCTCGGTGGGCGACCGCCTGGGCGGGCACATCGTGCAGGGTCACATCGACGGCACCGCCACCGTGCTCGAGACGGCCGACGGTGACGGCTGGCGGCGCGTGCGGTTCTCACTCGCGCCGGCGCTCAGCCCGCTCGTGGTCGACAAGGGCTCGATCGCGCTCGACGGCGTCTCCCTCACGGTCAGCGCGGTCTCGCCCGAGGACACCGCGCCCGACGCGGCCTGGTTCGAGGTGAGCCTGATCCCCGAGACGCTCGAGGCGACGACGCTCGGGCTCCGCGTGCCCGGTGACCGGGTGAACGTCGAGACCGACGTCCTGGCCCGGCACGTCCGCCGCATGCTGCGGCTCGACGCCGCGGCGCAGTCGCTCGAGACCGTCGGATCGGAGGCCCGGTGATGGTCGCCGAGGTCGGTGCCGCCCCGCAGACACTCGGGTTGTCGAGCATCGAGACCGCGATCGCGTCGATCGCGGCCGGTCGCCCGGTGATCGTCGTCGACGACGAGGACCGCGAGAACGAGGGCGACGTCATCCTGTCCGCCGAGCTCGCCTCGCCGGAGTGGATCGCGTGGACCGTGGCGCACTCGTCCGGGTTCATCTGCGCGCCGGTCAGCACCGAGATCGCCGACGCCCTCGACCTGCCGCCGATGGTGGCGCACAACGAGGACGTCCGCGGCACGGCCTACACGGTCACCGTCGACGCCGCCGTCGGCGTGACCACGGGCATCAGCGCCCACGACCGCGCCCGCACCCTGCGGGTCCTCGCCGACCCGGCCTCGGTGCGCGACGACCTGCACCGCCCCGGACACGTGGTGCCCCTGCGTGCACGACCGGGCGGGGTCCGCGAGCGCGCCGGGCACACCGAAGCAGCGATCGAGCTCGTCACCGCGGCCGGACTCCGGCCCGCTGCGGCGATCTGCGAGATCGTCGACGAGGACGGCAGCATGATGCGGCTGCCGGCGCTCGTCGGACTCGGGGCACGCGAGGGCGTGCCCGTCATCACCATCGCCGCGCTCGCCGAGTGGCTGGACGCGGCAGACCGGGCGGCGGCAGCGACCGCAGCGCCCACGGAAGGAACGACACGATGAGCGGAGCAGGCGCGGCGGACCGCGACCAGGTCGACGGCACCGGGATCCGGGTGGCCATCATCGCCGGACAGTGGCACGACACGATCGCGGCGGGCCTGCTGGCCGGGGCGCAGCGCGAGGTCGAGCGGCTCGGGGCGACGGCCGACGTCATCCCCGTCCCCGGCAGCTTCGAGCTGCCCGTGGTCGCGAAGACCGCGCTCGAGGCCGGTTTCGACGCGGCGGTCGCGCTCGGCGTGATCATCCGCGGTGGCACCCCGCACTTCGAGTACGTGTCGGGCGCGGCGACGAGCGGCCTGACGCAGGTCGCGATCGACACCGGCAAGCCCGTCGGGTTCGGTGTGCTCACGCTGGACGACGAGCAGCAGGGACTCGACCGCGCCGGGCTGCCCGACTCCAAGGAGGACAAGGGTGCCGAGGCCGCACACGCGGCGATCAGCACCGCGGTGACGCTGCGGTCCCTGCGCGTCCTGGTCTGAGGCGCCGGACACCCCACACAGAACGGCCCCGCACCGGTGAGGTGCGGGGCCGTTCTGTGCTTGCTGGTTAGTGCTTGCTGATCAGCGTTGCTGGTCTGTGCTTGCTGGTCAGCGCTTGCCGAACACGTGGATCGGCAGGAAGAAGGAGAGGCTCATCAGGAGCACGCCGGCCATGAAGACGAAGGCCTGGCCCGACTCCACCTGGAAGGCGAACCCGAACAGGTACATCGACACCAGCAGCAGCAGGATCGAGAAAACAGCGGCGATGACGCGGCCCACGGGATACCTCCGGGTGTCGACGAGTGGATCGTTCCCCAGTCTATCCCCAGCCGGAGGTGTGCCGGTTCACGCTCCCGGTCGCGTCGCGATCAGACGGTCGACGACGGTGAGCAGGGTCTCCATGTCGACGCTGCCCCGCTTCGGTCGCACCTCGCTCGCGGCACCGAGTGAGGCCTGGTGGTACAGCCCGTCGCCGAGGAGCTTGACGGCCTGCGCGGTCGGCTCGTCGCCGAGGGCGTCGACGAGGGTCGCGAGCCAAGCGTTCTCGGTGTCGTCGAGGGTCCGTCCGGCCTCTTCGTAACCGGCCTGCTGCAGGCGGCTCGCGGCGAGCAGGGCGAGGTCCAGCTCGCTGCCGACGAACAGGCAGTTGCGGACGAAGTAGCGCGCGGCGCCGTCCTCGGCCTCCTGCATGCGCTCGACGTCGATCGCGGACAGGTCCGACAGCCGTTCGCAGAGCCCCTCGACCAGGGCGGCCTTGGAGCCGAAGTGGTAGAGCAGCCCGCCCTTCGAGACACCGGCGCGCGCGGCGACGGCGTCGAGCGTGGCGGGACGCTCACCTTCCTCGCACACGATGGCGACGAAGCTGTCGAGGACACGGTCGCGGGCACTGGCCATGCCGAGAGTCTAGGAGCAGTTCCGGGGGGCGCGGACGCCAGCTCCTCCATGGTGACCGTGAACGCTCACGAAATGCCGCGGCACCGTTGCTCATCGTTCCGGCACCGGCTAGCGTCGAGCCGACCGTGAAGGTTCACGAGACGACAAGGATCCGCATGTCAGCGCAGACGGCGAACACCGCCACCACCCCGACCTCGACCACCACCGACCGCCCCGGGTGGGCCGTCCTCGGCCCCGGCAGCATCGCCCGACGCTTCCTCTCGCAGCTGCCCGCCAGCGGGGGTGTCCTGGTCGCGGCCGGCAGTTCGTCCGCCGAGCGGGCGCAGGGCTTCGCCGACGAGGCCGCCGGGTTCGGGTTCGCGGACGTGACCGCCGGGACCTACGACGAGGTCCTCGCCGACCCGCGGGTGGACGCCGTCTACGTGTCGACCGTGCACACCGGGCACGCCCGACTCGTGCTCGCCGCACTCGAGGCCGGCAAGGCCGTCCTCTGCGAGAAGCCCCTCGCCGTGAACCACGGCACCGCGATGGCGCTCACCGACGCGGCACGCCAGGCCGGCCTGCCGCTCGTCGAGGCGTTCATGTACCGCTTCCACCCGCAGACCGCGGCGCTGCTCGAGCTGATCCGCGACGGCGTGATCGGCGACGTGACCCACGTCGACGCCTCGTTCGCCTTCCGGACGGGCGAGCGCACCGGTCGCCTGTTCGACGTCGACACCGCCGGCGGCGGGATCCTCGACGTCGGCGGGTACCCGGTGACGATGGCCGCGGCGATCGTGCAGGCCGCCACCGGGGTCGCCGTCGCCGAGCCGGTGGACCTCACCGCCACGGGCACGCTCGGGCCGACCGGGGTCGACGAGTGGACGGTCGCGCAGCTCACCTACAAGGGCGGGACCACGGCGACGGTCCGGACCGGCGTCTTCGTGCAGGACGACAACGCCGTGTCGGTGCACGGCTCGCGCGGTCGCATCGTGCTCACCGACCCGTGGACCCTCGGCGACGACCCCACCATCGAGATCCACACCGTCGACGAACCCCCTCGCTCGCTGTCGTTCGCGGGTGAGCACCCCTACGCCCGAGAAGCCGACGCCACCACCGACGCCCTGCGTGCCGGCGGGGTCGAAGCGGCGCAGATGACCATCGACGAGACCCTCGCCACGGCCCGCACGCTCGACAGGTGGCGCGCGGCGATCGGCCTGCGCTACCCCTTCGAGGCCGAGACCGCCGACATCCCGACGGTGTCCGGCCGACCGCTCACCGTGCAGGACGGCAGCCCGATGCGCTACGGCGAGGTGCCGGGCGTCGGCAAGCGGATGTCCCGCCTGGTGATGGGTGTCGACAACCAGCCCGACCTGGCACACGCCAGCGCGATCTTCGACCTGTTCGTCGAGCAGGGCGGCAACGTGTTCGACACCGGGTACATCTACGGCGGCGGGGTGCTCGAGGGCAGGCTCGGCAGGTGGATCCAGAACCGGGGGATCCGCGAGGACGTGGTCGTCATCACGAAGGGCGCCCACACCCCGCACTGTGACCCGGAGTCGATCACCCGGCAGCTGCTCGAGAGCCTCGAGCGCCAGGGCACCGACTACGCGGACATCTACATGATGCACCGCGACAACCCCGACATCCCGGTGGGGGAGTTCGTCGACGTGCTCGACGAGCACCGCCGAGCCGGGCGCATCCGCGTGTACGGCGGCTCGAACTGGACCCCCGCACGGTTCGACGAGGCGAACGCCTACGCACGGGCCAACGGCAAGCACGGGTTCGAGGTGCTCAGCAACCACTTCGGTCTCGCCGAGGCGTACGACGTGCCGTGGGACGGCTGCGAACACGCGACCGATGCGGCATCGAAGGCCTGGCTGGAGGAACGTCAGGTCCCGTTGCTGCCGTGGTCCTCGCAGGCCCGCGGGTTCTTCACCGGCCGTGCGACGCCCGAGGACACCAGCGACACCGAACTCGTCCGCTGCTACTACTCGGACGACAACTTCGAGCGGCTCCGGCGTGCGCGGGAGCTCGGCGAGCAGTTCGGCGTCCCCGCGACGGCGATCGCCCTGGCGTACGTGCTCAACCAGCCGTTCCCGACGTTCCCGCTCTTCGGACCCCGTACGATCGCGGAGGCCCGGTCGTCCATGACCGGCCTCTCCGTCGAACTCTCCCCGGAACAGGTGGCATGGCTGGACCTCCGCGCCTGACCCCGGGCGGCCGCGCGACGATCATCGACGTCGCCGCGGCCGCCGGGGTGTCCCGGCAGACCGTCACCCGCGCGATGAACGGCATGTCCGGCATCAGCGCGGCGACCAAGGACCGCGTGCTCCAGGCCGCGGCTGCGCTCGACTACCGTCCGTCACGGTTCGGCCGCGGGCTCGTCACGGGTGGCGACCACCAGCTCGGGCTCGTCGTCAACGACCTGCGGAACCCCTACGCACCGGCACTCGCCTCCGCGGTGCTCGGCCTGGCCGCCGCCCGCGGGTGGAACGTCATGCTCGCCGACGTCGGGCTCGCGAGCGACTCGGACCGGATGGTGGAGTCCCTCGGTGCCCAGACCGACGTCGTGATCGGCTACCTCGGGTCCCGTGCGCCGGAGTGGATCGAACGGCTCGGCTCGGTCCCGGTCGTCGAACTCGACCCCTCGGGGCCGGTGACCCGCGCCGCGGTCCGGATCGACCCGACCGCCGCGATCGAGGACCTCGCCGACCACCTCGTCGACGTCGGGGTGAAGCACCCCGTCGTGCTCGACGCGGCTGCCGACGGCGTGCCGAGCCAGCGCGGGGAGCACATGGTCGCGGCACTCCGGCGTCGCGGGTACCTGCCCGACCTCGTCGTCGCGTCCGCACCCACCGCCGAGGCCGGCGCCGGACAGACCGAGCGGATCCTCGCCGAGCACCGGCGGGTGGACGCGGTCCTGGCGTTCAACGACGTGCTGGCCCTCGGTGTGCTGTCGGCCTGCCGTCGTGCCGGCGTCGACGTCCCCGGTGACGTCCGCGTGGTCGGCGTCGACGGCCTGCCGCTCGGGACGCTCGTCGCACCGACACTCACCACGCTGGCCGTCGATCTCGACGAGGTCGCGGGTCAGGCCCTCGACCTGGCGCTCGGCATGCTCGCGGGCGAGCTGCCGCGCTCGGGCGAGGCCGTGGAGCGCACGGTGCGCCACCGGTTGCTGCTCCGCGAATCGGCGTAGGCCCGACGACGCGACCAGTGGACCGACGCAAGGCCCGTGGCGGGACCGCCACGGGCCTCCCGGCCGTCGTCAGTTGCATTTGCAACCAAAACCGTCCGGACGGTACACTAACGGAGTCCTGACGGGGCGCGTGTCCATCCCGCGTCCCGTCTCGTCTGCCCCACGTACCACCCGCCGTCGACCTGGTCCGGCTCGAAGTCCCAGGAGTCCGCCGTGTCCGCACTGCTCACCAGCCCCGTCGCCACCCGCGTCACCGGGAGCCGCGCCCGACGGTTCCTGGCGCTCGCCGTGCTCATGCTGCCGGTCCTGCTCATCTCGGTCGACAACACCATCCTGAGCTTCGCGCTGCCGTCGATCAGTCGCGCGCTGAACCCGGACGCCACCACGCAGCTCTGGATCGTGGACGCGTACCCGCTGGTGCTCGCCGGCCTGCTCGTCGTGATGGGCAGCATCGGTGACCGCATCGGCCGACGGCGGATCCTGGTGATCGGCGCGACCGGCTTCGCACTGTTCTCGGTGGCCGCGGCCTTCGCGACCGACGCCTGGATGCTCGTCGCTGCCCGGATCGCGATGGGCGTGTTCGGCGCGATGCTCATGCCCGCCACGCTCTCGATCATCCGCAACGTGTTCGTGGACGCGGGGGAGCGGCGGATGGCGCTCGCCGTCTGGTCGACGATGTTCGCCGCCGGCAACGCGCTCGGCCCGCTCGTCGGCGGCGCGCTGCTCGCGCACTTCCACTGGGGCAGCGTGTTCCTCGTCGCGGTGCCGATCCTCGTGCTCATGCTCGTCGGCGTGCCGTTCTGCGTGCCGGAGTCCCGCGACCCGATGCCCGGGCCGGTCGACCTGCCGAGCATGTTCCTGTCCCTCGGCGCGCTCGCACCCATCGCGTGGGCCATCAAGTCGGTCGTGCACCCCGAGGAGCGCGGCCTCGCGATCGCCATGCTCGCGGTCGGTGTCGTGTGCGGCATCGCGTTCGTCCGTCGGCAGCTGCGGTCCCGCACGCCGATGCTCGACCTGCGGCTGTTCCGCAGCACCGCCTTCACGGGCAGTGTGCTGATGAACCTGGCGGCGATGTTCTCGCTCACCGGTTTCCTGTTCTTCATCGCCCAGCACCTGCAGCTCGTGGCCGGGCTCGACCCGTTCGCATCCGGCGTCGTGCTCATCCCGGGATCGGTCCTGACCATCGTCGCCGGGCTCGCGGTCGTGCCGATCGTGGCGCGTGTCGCCCCGCGCTGGGTCGTGTCGGTCGCGCTGCTGTTCTCGGCGGCGGCGTACGCCCTCGTCGCGGTCCTCGGACACCACGCCTCCATCGCCGCCCTCGCGTTCGCGTTCGTGCTGCTCGGCATCGGGATCGGGGCGTCCGAGACGGTGACGAACGACCTCATCATCTCGACGGCTCCGGCGGACAAGGCGGGTGCGGCGTCGGCGATGTCGGAGACGGCGTACGAGATCGGGGCCGTGCTCGGGACCGCGGTGCTCGGGACGATCCTGGCGACGACCTACCGGGCGCACGTCGTGGTGCCCGACGGGCTGTCCTCGTCGGCGCACGTCGCGGCGCAGGAGACCCTCGGGGGCGCGGTCGCCGCGGCGGGGCAGCTCGGCGGCAGCGCCGGGCAGGTGCTGCTCGAGTCGGCGCGGGCGGCCTTCGACTCCGGCGTGACGATCACGGCGGGCGTCGCCGCGGTGCTCATGGTGGTGGCGGCCGCGGGTGCGCTCGTCATGCTCAAGCGCCGCTGAGCGGCCGCGCTGCACTGCGGGCGCGAGCTGCGCTTCGTGAGCTGCGCTTCGTGAGCAGGAATGGTCGGGTCGCCGTGCGTGACCCGACCATTCCTGCTCACGAAGTGCCACCGCGGCGCGCCCGGCCGCGCCCGAACCTGTGAATCGTTGACCTCAACCAGGGTTCAGGTCATACGTTGGGTGACAGCCGCCGAGTGACGGCAGCCCCTCCCGAAGGAACGACCACGATCACCATGCCCGACGAAGCACCGGCAACCATCGCCGACGCGTACAAGTCCGCCTTCCGCGGGCACCCTGCCGGCGTCGCCGTCATCACGGCCGAAGGCCCGGACGGACCGACCGGCCTCACCGCCTCGAGCGTCGCGAGCGTGGCCGTCGACCCGCCCGTGCTGGTCTTCTCGCTCTCGACGAACTCCGGCTCGGCCGGGGTCGTGCTCGGTGCGCCGTTGTTCGTCGTGCACCTGGTCGACTCCCTCGGGGTCGCACTCGCCAAGCGCTTCGCGTCGACCGGCAGCCCGGCCGCCGACGACCCGATCTGGGGCACCCTGCCGTCCGGCGACCGCTACCTGCCGAGTGCGGCGAGTGCGCTCCGCTGCCGACCGCTGTCGACGACGCCCATCGGCAGCTCGACCGTCGTCGTGGCCGAGGTGCTCGACATCATCGTCGGTGCCGACCGCGGCGAGCCGCTGGTCTACCACAACCGGGAATTCCACTCCCTCACCGATCGTTCCCGGCTCTCGTGAGCCGCGGAGCCGCGTCCACAACCCACTGATCGAAAGGACCTCACATGGCTGAGTACACCCTGCCGGAACTGCCGTACGACTACGCCGCGCTCGAGCCGCACATCAGCGGCAAGATCATGCAGCTGCACCACGACAAGCACCACCAGGCCTACGTGACCGGTGCCAACACCGCGCTCCAGCAGCTCGGCGAGGCCCGTGAGTCCGGCAACTTCGGCGCGATCAACAAGCTCGAGAAGGACCTCGCGTTCCACCTCGGTGGCCACGTGAACCACTCGATCTTCTGGACCAACCTCGGCCCGGACACGAAGGTCCCCGAGGGCGAGCTCGCCGCGGCGATCGACGAGTTCTTCGGTTCGTTCGAGAAGTTCCAGGCGCAGTTCGCCGCCGTCGCGAACGGCATCCAGGGCTCCGGCTGGTCCGTGCTGGCCTGGGACACCGTGGGCCAGAAGCTCACCACGTTCCAGCTCTTCGACCAGCAGGGCAACATCCCGTTCGGTCTCGTCCCGATCTTCATGCTCGACATGTGGGAGCACGCCTTCTACCTCGACTACCTGAACGTCAAGGCGGACTACGTCAAGGCCGTCTGGAACATCGTCGACTGGGAGAACGTCGCCGCTCGTTTCGAGAACGCGAAGTCGCAGCGGTTCGTCACGCTCTGATCCGCGTCGGCGGGTCACCACGGTGACCACCTGACGAACGGGAGGCACGGTGCCAGCTGGCACCGTGCCTCCCGTTCGTGGTCCGGGTTCCGTTCCGGACCGCACGCGGTCACCGGGTCCGCGACCGGTCCTCGGACGCGGGCACGGTCGCGCGCAGCGCGCGGTCGGCGCCGGTCGTGCTCGAAGCCAGGTCGTGGGCGATGCGACGCAGTGCGGCGTCGGCCTCGGTGTGCGCGCGGTCGACGAGCGCGCTCCACTGGGCTCCGCGGGCGGCCATCACCGTGTCCTGGGCCGCACGTTCGGCGAGGACGGGGTCGGCGCCGTGCGCCCGGCACCACGCCCGGATGGCCGCCACGTGGCAGCGGTGTGCACGGCGCTGGCGGTCCCGCCCGTCGAGGGACTCGACCGAACCGAGTTCGAAGGTGAGTCGCGCGGCCAACGCGCGGCGTGGGTCGTCGAGCCCGCCGAAGGCCGCGACCAGGTGATCGGCGAGGGCGTCCGCATCGGCGTCGGGGTCGAGCGTCGCCACCGGACGTGCGGCCGCCAGGTGTTCGACGACGGAGTCGATCAGGGCTTCGCGTGAGCCGAAGTGGTAGACGACGGGGTAGGCGCTCGTCCCGAGCACGCGGCCGAGGCCCCGGACCGTGACGTCCTCGATCTTGGTCTCGACGAAGTGGTCGACGACCTTCTCGAGGATCGCGGGTTTGCGGGTGGGGTCGGGCTTCCTGGGCATGGCATCTCCGTCGTCGGGGCGGTGGTCGCGCGACCGCCCACATACTAGCAGGCGGTATTTCAGTGGCACCATGGTCGCCGTGTGTGATCCCTCCTGGAAACCTCCGTTTTCACCGATAGAAACGGAGAAAAACTCGGCTACGGGTACACTGTTTCGGATGTCCATGCCGTACGAGGGCGCTCCGCCGCCGTCCCGGCCCGAGGGGACCCGCGCCGGACGGGTGGTCACGGGCCGTCGTCGTGGCGCCGGAAAACGCTTCCTGGTCGTCGGCGACGTCCTGGACGGTGTCCTCGTGCACACCACCGCACACCGGATCGGGGTGCACGACCCCGCTGCGGAGATCCGCCACCGTCCGACCGGCGCCGGTGGCAACACGGCCACCTGGCTCGGCTGGCTCGGGGCCGAGGTCGACGTCGTCGCCCGGGTCGGGGTCGACGACGTCTACCGCCACGAACGCGCGCTCGAGGACGCCGGGGTCCGCGCCCACCTGCGCTACGACGCGATGACGTCCACCGGGGTCGTCGTCTCGGTCCGCAACGGCCACGGTCGCACCGCGATGTCCGACCCGGCCGCGAGCGGGAAGATCAGTGCCGCCGACGTCCCGCCGTCGGTGGTCGCCCGTGCCGACATCGTGCACCTGACCGGGGCCGCCATGCTCGGCGGCGGGGCCGACCGGCTCGCCGACCTGGTGGCGTGCGCCCGGACGGGGCCGGCGCGCGTGGCGGTGGACCCCTCGTCGGTGGCGGTGATCGAGACGATCGGTGCCGACCGGTTCCTGCAGGCCCTACGGGGCGTCGACGTGCTCTTCCCCGACCAGCACGAGGCGCTCGCCCTCGGCGGGGGCGACGACCTCGACGCCGCGGTGCGGCGGTTGACGGAGCACGTCCCACTGGTCGTCGTCACGGCGGGGGCCGACGGCGCGCTCATCGGACGCCGTGGCCGCAGCGTCCACCGGGTCCCCGCGACACCGGCGACCGTCGTCGACACCATCGGCGCCGGGGACGCCTTCGTCGCCGGGTTCGTCCGTGCGTGGGCGACGGATCCGGTCCGCGTCGGTGCGGCAGCCCGCGAGGGCACCCGGGTCGCCGCGCGGGCACTCGGCTTCGTGGGCGGTCGACCGCCGGTCTGAGCCGACGGGTTCTCGGTCGGCACCCCCGGGTCAGGGCTCCGTCGGGTCAGTGCCCGGTCAGCGCTCCGACGGTTCGGGGACGACGTTCAGGGTCTGGACGCGCCCCGCGGCGGCGGGCGCGAGCCGGATCTCGACGCGCAGTCGCCCGCAGGTGCCGGGGAGCCACCAGCGCAGGTGCGACGGTGCCGCCGAGTACTCGGACACCGGTGCGGCACCGAGGTCGGCGCCGACGTCCGCGACGGCCTGCGCCGCCGCCCGCCGTCGGCGGTCGTAGGGCACGTCCATGGCCACGTTCGGTGTGCAGATGGCGTCCGCCAGGTCGTCGCGCCAGTCGGCCAGGAGGCGCGTCACGGCGGCCTGGGCGGCTCGCGTCGCGCGGGTGGTCGCCGCCACCCCGCTGGTCGCTCCGGCCACGTCGGTGCCGGCTTCCGCCGGGTCGGGTGCCCGGGCCGTCAGTGCCGCGTCGAGCACGAGGTCGTGCGCCTGCTGCGCGGCCGCGGAGACCTTGGCCTGCGTCGCGTTCTCGAACGCGACGACCCCGAGGCCGTCGCGCACGGACCACCGCATGTGCGCGGAGAAGCCCGGGTAGCCGCCGGAGTGCGAGACGAGCTCGCCGAAGCGGTCGTCCTGCTCGACGAACAGCCCGAAGCCGTACGCCGTCGCGCGGGCCGAACCCGGGACGACGGACGACGGGACGACCCGCATCGCCTGCTGCATGAGCCGGCGATCGGCGGGGGAGACCGGGCCGGGTTCCGGCGCTGCGGAGAACGCCGAACCGAGGTGCGTCGCCCAGCGCGCCAGGTCGCGGACGGTCGAGAAGAGCCCGCCGATCGACGAGAACGCGCCGGGGCCCGTCATCGGCAGGGGTTCCCAGTCGCCCTCGTGTCCGCGGACACCGGTGACGACGAACCCGGTGGACTCGTCGGCGCTGAACACCGTGTCGGTGAGCCCGAGGGGACGGAGCACGGTCTCTTCGGCGGCCACGGTGAACGGCCGCCCCGTCATGACGGCGACGACCCGGCCGAGCAGCGCGTAGCCGAGGTTCGAGTAGGCGAAGCGGGTGCCGGGCAGCGAGTCGAACAGCAGGCCGCCGCGCAGGACCTCGTCGAGCTCGGCGTCCGAGATCGACTCCTGCCGGTCGGCCCAGGGGTCGTCGGTGGGGAAGCCCGCCGACATCGTCAGCAGCATCCGCACCGTGGGGACGGGGGAGTCCGGGGTCGGCAGGGTGACGGCGCCGAACGCCGGCACGAAGTCCGTGATGGGCGCGTCGAGGTCGAGCGCACCCCGTGCGACGAGGGTCAGCAGGGTCGCGGCGGTGACGCTCTTGGTGCAGGAGGCGATGCGGTAGACGGTGTCGGCGTCCGGCCGCCGGCCGTCCCCGCGGTCGCCGTGCCCACCGGACGCGACGAGCCCGGAGCGGTCGAACACGCCCCACACGCTGCTCGGCGCGATGCCCTGTTCGACACGAGCACGGAACAGCTCGTCGACCTGGTCGACGACGGTGGCGACCGCGGGGTGCGACCCGGTCACGATCGCCGCATCCGTTCGTAGGCGTCGAGCGCCCGCTGCCGCGACGCCTTCAGGTCGACCATCGGCTCGGGGCGCAGCTCGTCGGCGGGGACCCAGCGGTGGACGTACTCGCGGTGCGGGTCGAAGCGCTCGAGTTGCCGGTCCGGGTTGAAGACCCGGAAGTACGGGGCGGCGTCGAAGCCGGAGCCCGCGACCCACTGCCAGTTCGCCGCGTTGTTGGCGGGGTCGGCGTCGACCAGGGTGTCCCAGAACCACTGTTCCCCGACGCGCCAGTCGACGAGCAGGTTCTTCACGAGGAAGCTCCCGGCCGCCAATCGCACCCGGTTGTGCATGGCGCCGCTGTGCCAGAGCTCGCGCATGCCCGCGTCGACCAGGTCGAAGCCGGTCAGGCCCTGCCGCCAGCGGTCGAGCTCGGACGCTTCCGGGTCACGCCACGGGAACGCGTCGAAGGTCCGACGGACGTTGACGGTGGCGATGTCGTCACAGTGGAAGTACTCGTTCCAGTTGAACTCCCGCCATGCCAGCTGCCGGAGGAACGCGGCGGCGTTCTGGCGCTGCGCGGGCTCGAGCCGCTCGTGCAGGCGGTGCCAGACCTGGTACGGGCTGATCTCGCCCCACCGCAGGAACGGCGAGAGGCTGCTGGTGGCTTCCATCGCGGGCTCGTCGCGCTGGTCGTAGTCCTCGAGCGCGTGCTCGACGAAGTGCTCGAGCTGCTGCTGGGCGCCGTGCTCACCCGGGGTCCAGGCGTCGCGGAGCCCGCCGGCCCAGTCGGGCTTCGTCGGCAGCAGTGCCCAGTCGGCCAGGGCATCACCGGTGACGTCGGCCGCAGCGGGCAGGTCGTCGGGGTCGGGCAGGGGGTGGCGCGGTTCGGGCAGAGCCTGGACGGCGTTCCAGAACGGGGTGAAGACCTTGTACGGCTCGCCCTGCCCGGTGAGCACGGTCCACGGTTCCCAGAGCAGGTTCGCGGCGAAGCTGTGCGCCTCGACGCCACGGTCGTGCAGGGCCGCCTTGATGCCGGCGTCGATGTCCCGCTCGACGGCGCCGTACCGACGGTTCCAGTACACGGCGTCCGCCCCGGTGTCGGCGACGAGCTGGTCGATGACCGTCGCCGCGGCACCGCGTCGGAGGACCAGCCGGGAACCGCGCTCGCGCAGGTCGGCGTCGAGGGCGGTCAGCGATCGGTGCAGCCACCAGCGGCTCGCGGCGCCGATCGGCCGGAGCCCCGGGGACTGCTCGTCGAGGACGACCACCACGGTGACGTCGCCTCCGTGGTCGATCGCCGCACGGATCGCGGGGTTGTCCGACAGCCGCAGGTCGTCACGGAGCCAGACGATCGCGCCGGTCACACCGTCGCCGCATCCGGAGCGGCCACCGGGCGGGTCGTCGACCGCCGGCCCGGTGCGGTGCCGACCGCCAGCCGGAGCTTCGTGCAGAGTTCGGTGAGGGTGCGCAGTTCGGGGTCGGACAGACCGGCACCGACCTGCTGCGCGATGCTCGCCGCGTGCTGCACGGCGACCTGCCGGTAGACGTCGAAGCCGTGCGGGGTCAGCGCCACGATCACACCGCGGGCGTCGGTGGGGTCCGGCTGCTTCTCGACGATGCCGCGGGCGAGGAGTCGGTCGACCAGGCGGCTGACGCTCGGCTGGGTGAGGAGCAGGTGCCCGGTGAGGTCGCGCATCCGGCAGCGGCGGCCGGGCTGGGTCGACAGGTTGAAGCAGACGTCGTACTCGTTGAACGAGATCTCGTCGCCGGGGAAGTCCGCGTTGAGACTCCGCATCACGGCGACCTGGGCGCGGAAGAGCGCTTCCCAGGCGGCGACGGCGGTCGCCTTCTCACTGCGGCGTGTCTCGCTCACGTTCGCGTTCCCTCCGGTCGTACGGTCTGACCACACTACCGACGGGGTCCGACAGGAACCGGGCGACATGCACGAGGGCCGGCCGCCTGTCGGCGACCGGCCCTCTCCCTTGCACCAAGAGTTTCCTGCAATCACATTCCGCAG
The DNA here is from genome assembly GCF_003234745.1 of Curtobacterium sp. MCLR17_039. Classification (NCBI taxonomy): domain Bacteria; kingdom Bacillati; phylum Actinomycetota; class Actinomycetes; order Micrococcales; family Microbacteriaceae; genus Curtobacterium; species Curtobacterium sp. MCLR17_039. The sequence continues at coordinate 323,027 of NZ_QKTF01000001.1, read as the reverse complement.
GCGGTGCCACAGCAAACACCGTCTGCACCACCGACTGTATAACGAAGCGGTAACGGCGCGCCAGCCTCTCCGTGGCCGGTTCGCTGCGAGTTCACCAAGAGCAGTCGATCAGGCTCAGAAGAGGTCGGGCGACGGGGTCGACGCGTACCGCACGGCGACGTCCGCGTGGCGGTCGAAGCGGTAACCGACGCCACGCACGGTGCGGACGATCTCCTCGAACGCGCCGAGCTTGGAGCGGAGCCGACGCACGTGCACGTCGATGGTGCGCTCGTTCGGGGTCTCGTCCTCGCCGTCCGACCAGAGGCCCTCGATGATCGCGGAACGGTCGACGGTCTGGCCCTCGCGGAGGACCAGGAACTGCAGGAGTTCGAACTCCTTGTAGGTCAGGGGTGCCGCTTCGCCGTCGAGGGTCACGCGCTTCCGCGAGATGTCGATGACGACACCGGTCTCCTCGGGCTCGGGCTTCTCGGCCTGCTTGCGGGCGGCCACCGCGGAGCGGTCCTGCAGGGCGAGCCGGACGACGTCGACGTCACGGCCACCGGAGTGCTCGGCGGCGACGGCGACGGCCGCGTAGGTCTCGGACGACGGGACGAGCTGCGCGGTGAGGGCCTTCAGCTGCTCGACCACCGCGGCCAGGGTCGTGCCGGCGGCTGCGGCCTTCGCTTCGTCGATGCCGACGTACAGGGCGAAGCCGCGGGCCTCGGTGCCCTCGGGGAGCGCGCGGTTCCGCTGCGGTGCGACCACGGGGCTCGTCGGCACGGTGGTCGGTCCGGTGGCTGCCGGGGAAGCCGGGCGCGGGCGGATCGGCGTCACGGTGCCGAGGTCGGTCGGGGCCGGTGCGGTGCGGAGTGCGGTGCGGGGCTGGGTGATGGTGAGCGACATGGTGGTTCTCCGGGCGGTGTGGCCGGTGCGCGGGTGGCGCGGCGGCCGGTGTCGAATGCGTCATCCCGGGTACGGCGGTACGCCGATGTGCCCTGCGGTCCTGCTGCGGACCGGGGCCGACCCGGGGGAACGGGAGACAGACCTCGTGACGTGGTGCGCGTCGCCGACGGTGTCCGTCACCCGGGGATCACGCGCTCGCGACGGGGGTGGTGTCGCGGGGGATCCGGCTGGAACGGGTGCCGATCAGGCACACATTCGACAACGCATGACCGGCATGGTCGGCATCATCACGCCGACGGTCCCCACTGCCCCTGCGGAGGAGCACGCCTCGGAGAGGACGCGGGTGGACACGGTTGCAGTCATGTGACGAGTATCTGCGGTATACCAACGCGGTGTCAACCGTCCGCACGGACGGTGCGGTGGGCGCGACCGCACGGGCGTCGAGTGCCACGCCCGTTCTTTCCCATTGCGCACGCGATGGAAAGTCGAATCGGGCGTACCGGGTCGAAAGAACCGACCTGGTACGCCCGGAACGACCAGGTACGCCCGGAACGGTCAGGTACGCCCGGAACCGGCAGGTACGCCCGGAACGGGCAGGTACGCCCGGAACAGGCAGGTACGCCCGGAACGACCTGGTACGCCCGGAACGGGCAGGTACGCCCGGAACGGGCGGGTACGCCCGGAACGGGCGCGTGCGGCGGTCGGGACCGCACGGACGACAGGAGGCGCGGTGCCAGCCGGCACCGCGCCTCCTGTCCGAGACGTGTCGGGTCTGCGCTACTCGGCCAGGCCGTAGAGGCGGTCGCCGGCGTCGCCGAGGCCCGGGACGATGTACCCGTTCTCGTCGAGCTTCTCGTCGAGCGCACCGAGGACGATCGAGACGTTGCGGTCGCCGACGGCCTGCTCGACCATGGCGAGCCCCTCGGGGGCACCGAGGATGCACACGCACGTGACCTCCTGCGCACCGCGGGCGAACAGGAAGTCGATCGCGGCGGCGAGGGTGCCACCGGTCGCGAGCATCGGGTCGAGCACGAAGCACTGCCGACCGGACAGGTCGTCGGGCAGGCGCTCGGCGTAGGTCTGCGGCTCGAGCGTCTGCTCGTTCCGGGCCATGCCGAGGAAGCCGACCTCGGCCGTCGGGACGAGCTTGACCATGCCCTCGAGCATGCCGAGCCCGGCGCGGAGGATCGGGACGACGAGCGGCCGCGGCTTGGCGATCGCGACGCCCATGGTGTGCGCCACCGGCGTGTCGATCGGCGTCGCCGTGACCCGGACGCCCCGCGTGGCCTCGTACGCGAGGAGCGTGACGAGCTCCTCGGTCAGGGCGCGGAACGTGGGGGAGGGCGTCGTACGGTCGCGGAGCACCGAGAGCTTGTGGGTGATGAGCGGGTGGTCGGCGACGTGGACTCGCATAGGGTCGAGCCTAGCGTGCCGCCGACCGTCAGGAGGTCCCGTGGAGGAGCCCGCAGCCCGCCCGTTCGTCCCGGCGATGGAGCGTGCGCTCGACGAGGCCCGACGGTGCCTGGAGACCGACGACGTGCCGGTCGGCGCGGTGGTGCTCGACCGCGACGGCGTCGTGGTCGCCACCGGCCGGAACGAGCGCGAGGCGCGGCAGGACCCGACGGCCCACGCCGAGGTCCTGGCGCTGCGTGCTGCGGCGGCGGTGACGGGGGACTGGCACCTCGAGGAGCACACGCTCGTGGTGACGCTCGAGCCCTGCCCGATGTGCGCCGGCGCCGTCATGGCCGCACGCGTGCCCCGGGTCGTGTTCGGCGCGTGGGACCCGAAGGCGGGCGCCAGCGGCAGCGTCTACGACATCGCCAGGGACCGCCGGCTGCCGCACCGCTCCGAGGTCATCGGGGGCGTGCTCGAGCAGGCGTGTGCCGAGCTGCTCGACGACTTCTTCAGTCCGCGGCGAGGATGACGATCGCCTCGGTCGGCGGCTGCGGCCCGGTGCGCAGGACGTCGGGTTCGACGTAGATCACCCGGGCGATCGGCACGGCGCTCCGGACACGCTGCTCGACGGTGTCGATGCCGGCGGCGACGTCACCGAGCCGGCGGTCCCCGTCGACGGCGACCTTCACGCCGACCATCAGCTCGTCCGGTCCGAGGTACAGGGTCTTCAGGTGGATGATCGCGTCGACCTCGGGGCCGTCGAGCACCGCCTGCTTGATGCGCTCGACGTCGGCGGCGGTCGCGCCCTCGCCGACGAGCAGGCTCTTCGTCTCGATGCCGAGCACCACCGCGACCGCGATGAGCAGCGCCGCGATGAGCATCGTGCCGATCGCGTCGAACACCCCGTTGCCGGTGATCGCCGTCAGTCCGACGCCGAACAGGGCGAAGACCAGGCCGAGCAGGGCCGCGGTGTCCTCGAGCATCACGACGGGCAACTCGGGGGCCTTCGCACGGCGCACGAACTGCACCCAGCTCTGCGAACCCTTCTGCGGTCGGGCCTCGTGCAGGGCGGTGCGGAGCGAGAAGCCCTCGAGACCGATGGCGATGACGAGCACGACGAGGGGGAGCCACCAGTTCTCGAGCGGGTGCGGGTGGGCGAGCTTCTCGATGCCCTCGTAGAGCGAGAAGACACCGCCGACCGAGAACAGGATGATGGAGACGACGAACGCGTACACGTAGCGTTCACGCCCGTAGCCGAAGGGGTGCTCCTGGTCCGCCGCTCGCCGGGCCTTGCGGCCACCGAGCAGCAGCAGGAGCTGGTTCGCGGAGTCGGCCAGGGAGTGCACGCCCTCGGCCAGCATCGACGCCGATCCGCTGATCGCCGCCGCGATGAACTTCACGATCGCGATGCCGATGTTGGCACCGAGTGCGGCGAAGATCGCCTTCGTGCCTCCGGAAGCGCTCACAGCTGTCCCCTTCTCGTGGTCTGCGACACGATCCTAGGCGGGTCGCGTCGGTAGGGTCGGGAGCATGACGATCGACCTGCCCCGCACCGCCCTGCTCGGCGTCGGCTCCATGTCCGGCGCGGTCCTCGACGGCCTGCTCGCCGCGGGACTCGACCCGGCCACCGTGACCCTCACCACGAAGTCGGAGGCGTCCGCTGCTGCCCACCGGGAGCGCGGCCTCGACGCCACCGCGAGCGACACCGACCCCGACGCCAACCGGGCGGCCGTCCGTGGCGCGGCCCTCGTCGTGGTCGGCGTGAAGCCGTACATGATCGCGGACCTGCTCGACGAGGTCGCCGACGACCTGGAGCCCGGTGCCGTCCTGGTCAGCGTCGCCGTCGGCACCACCACCGCGAGCATGGAGGCTCGGGTGCCCGCCGGCGTCCGGGTCGTCCGTGCCCTGCCGAACACCCCGATCGGCGTCGGCCACGGCGTCACCGGCATCAGCGCGGGCACCTCGGCCGACGCCGAGGCCGTCGCACTGGCGTCGTCGGTGTTCACCGCCTCGGGCGAGGTCATCGAGGTGCCGGAGGAGCAGCTCGACGCACTGTCCGCCGTGTCCGGCTCCGGTCCCGCCTACGTCTTCCTGCTGGTCGAGCAGTGGCAGCGTGCCGCCGAGGAGCTCGGGTTCACCCACGAGCAGGCGGCGACGATGGTGCAGGGCACCGTCCGCGGCGCTGTCGAGCTGCTCGAGCGGTCGGGCCGCGAGCCCGCCGACCTGCGCCGTGCGGTGACGAGCCCGAAGGGCACGACGGAACGGGCCGTCGCGGTGCTGCAGGACGCCGACCTGGCGGACACGCTGCTGCGCGCGTCGCGCGCCGCGATCGCGCGTGCCGAGGAGATCGCCGCGTCGTAGACGCACACCGCCTCGTGGGCGCAGCCACAGTGCGGACGGGAGGCCCGGGGCGGCGTCGCCACGGGCCTCCCGTCCGTCCGGTGGTCGCTACTCGTACGCGGCGAAGCGCTCCAGGTCGGTCTCGGAACCCGAGACGATGATGACGTCGTCCTCACCGATGACGCTGTCCGGCGTCGCCGGCACGAACGGGTTGCCGGGCGGCTTGATGCCGAGCACGGTCAGGCCGAAGCGGGTGCGGATCACGGTGGTGGCGAGGTCCTTGCCGCGGACCGCGCGCGGCGGGAACATCTTGACCACGGCGAAGTCGTCGTCGAACTCGATGAAGTCGAGCATCCGGCCGGAGACCAGGTGCGCCGTGCGCTCGCCGGCCTCGCGCTCGGGGTAGACGACGTGGTTGGCGCCGATGCGGGACAGGATCGTGCCGTGCGAGCGGCTGATCGCCTTCGCCCAGATCTGGGGGACGCCGAGGTCGACCAGGTTCGCCGTGATGAGCACGCTCGACTCCAGGTCGCTGCCCGTGCCGACGACGGCGATGGCGAAGTCCTGCGCGCCGATCTGCCGGAGCGCGTCGATGTCGGTCGCGTCCGCCTGCACCGCGTGGGTGACCCGGTCGGACCACTTCTGCACCAGTCCGGCGTCGGTGTCGACGACGAGCACCTCGCGGTCCTGGCGTTCGAGCTGCCCGGCGGTGGCGGCCCCGAAGCGACCGAGCCCGATGACGAGGACGGGAGCGTCGTGACTGATGGCACCGTGCTGGTGCGACGAACGGGTGCGGTCAGCCAACGATCGGCCTCTCCTCGGGACGGCGGAACAGTTGCCGGCTCTGGCTGGCGGCCAGGGCAGCGGCGATGGTCACTGTACCGACCCGGCCGAGGAACATGGTGGCGGCGAGCACGTACTTGCCCGATTCCGGCAGGTTCGCGGACACGCCGGAGGACAGACCGCTGGTCGAGAACGCCGAGATCACCTCGAACAGCACGCGGTCGAGCGAGTCGTCGGTGATCTGCAGGAGCACCACGGTCGCGACGGCCACGATCGTCGCTCCCCAGAGCACGATGGCAACCGCGACCCGCAGGACGTCGCTCGGGATCCGGCGACCGAAGGCCTCCATGCTCTGGCGGCCGCGGGCCTCGGCGACCGCGGCCAGGAACAGCACCGCGAGGGTCGTCACCTTGATGCCGCCGGCCGTCGAGGCGGACCCGCCACCGATGAACATGAGCATGTCCGTGACGAGCAGGCTCGAGCCGTTGAGCTGGTCGAAGTCGACGAGCGAGAACCCGCCGGAGCGGGTCATCGTCGACAGGAAGAGTGCCTGGAACGCGGTGCGCCCGGCTCCTTCTTCGCCGAAGGTCGTCGGGTTCGACGCCTCGAGGGCGGTGTAGACGACCGCGCCGCCGAGGAGCAGGACCGCGCTCGTCGCCAGCGTGAGCTTGACGTGGATCGGCCAGCGCCGCGGGGTGCGCAGCTGCTTCGTCAGGGCGCGGATCACCGGGAACCCGATGGACCCCGCCACGACACCGATCATGAGCAGCGTCAGGAACCAGTAGTCGTGGGCGAACGGGTCGAGGCCGTCGGCGTTCGGCGAGAACCCGGTGTTCGTGAAGGCCATCGCCGCGTAGTAGAAGGAGTCGCCGACCGCGGTCCAGAACGGGATGCCGGCGATGAGCACCGACGGCAGGAGCAGCAGGCCGAGGACGATCTCGATCGACAGGGTGCTCACCGCCACCGTCGCGAGCAGGGTGCCGACCTCGCCGAGCCGGACGGCCTGCCCCTCGGGCACGGCGCCGTGGTGGGTGCGGAGCGGGTTCGAGTCGCCGGCCGCCATGAGCTTCGCGCGCAGGCCGAGCTTCCGGGTGACGAACAGGCCGAGGATGGACGCGAAGGTCAGGACACCGACGGCACCGATCTGGGTGCCGATGACCACCAGGACCTTGCCGAACACCGACCAGTGCGTCGCCATGTCGACCGTGGACAGCCCGGTGACGCAGACCACCGACGCCGCGGTGAAGAGGGCGTCCGCGAAGTGGGTGCTGCTGCGGTCCGCCGTGGCCCACGGCGTCATGAAGGCCACCGTGAACAGGAAGATCAGCGCGATGAACACGACGATCGCCAGTCGGGACGGCGACGACCGCAGCACCGTCGCGATCCGGCTCGCTCGCCGTCGGCCGACACTCACGTGGTGCGGGATCGGCTCGGTTCGGTCGAGCATGCGTATGCCTCCGAGGACATGGGCCGGGACGGTTCGTCATGGTACATCCGTGGTGCCCCGGCTAGCCTTGCCCCATGGCCGACATCTTCTCCGTCGTGGCGGACCCGACCCGGCGCGAGCTGCTCGGCACGCTGTTGTCCGCCTACGGTTCGGACGTCACCGGCGGGGAGCTGAGCGTCGGCCAGCTCGTCGAACGCCTCGGGGTCAGTCAGCCCACGGTGTCGAAGCACCTGCGTGTCCTGCGTGACATCGGGCTCGTCACCAGTCGCGAAGAAGGGCAGCACCGCTACTACCGGCTCGACCCGGAGCCACTCGTGCACCTGGAGGACTGGGTCCTGCCGTTCACGGGCGCGGTCGACGCCGACGGCACCCCGGCCACCACCGCGTGGACGCCGGACGGCCAGCCGGTGTCGATCCGCCGGAACGGCACGGCCGGCAAGGCGACGGTGGAGGTGGGCACCGAGCTCGGTCGTGTGATGGCCGAGGCGTCGTACCGGGCCACCGCGGCGATCTCCGGAGCGCAGCAGGGCTGGGAGCGCGTCGTCGACCGCAGCCGCAAGCGCTTCACCCGCCGGGGCGACGAGGACTGAGCCCGCGGCGGGCCGGTGGGCACCGGCCGCGGACTGATCCTGGACACCGGGTCGCACGCGCCTCTACAGTTGCCACTGACCACACAGGTCACACCACTCCCGTGCGCAGCGCGCGTGCGAGCCCCGAAGGCGGACCATGACCGGCAGTTTCGACGACGTGCGCTTCCTCACCGTCGCTGAGGTCGCCGAGATGATGCGCGTCTCGAAGATGACCGTGTACCGGATGGTGCACGCCGGTGAGCTCCCCGCCATCCGCTTCGGCCGCTCCTTCCGTGTCCCCGAGTCGACCGTCGCCGACGTGCTGCGCGGTGGCGTGGCGGACGTCGGCTGAGGGCGCGTTCGACATCACAGCGGGCAGCCGGTAGACTCGGGCAGGTTGATTTTCCGCGGTCTCTTCGGCCCGGTGTCCGTACATCAGCATCAGTCCGAGCGAGGTCCACATGGGTTCTGTCATCAAGAAGCGTCGTAAGCGCATGGCGAAGAAGAAGCACCGCAAGCTCCTTCGCAAGACGCGTCACCAGCGCCGCAACAAGAAGTAGACCCTCACAGGTCTGCGCAGGTCGGAGGACCTGCACGAGAAGCCCCGGTTCGCCGGGGCTTTCGCGTTCCCGGACTACGCTGGGACCATGCCCGCAGTGACGTTCCTGACGAAGCCCGGATGCCACCTCTGCGACGACGCCCGACCCGTGGTCGAACGCGTCGTCGCCGACCACCCGGGGGTCACCCTGCAGGAACGCTCGATCCTCGACGACGACGCCCTCCGCCAGGAGTACGCGGAGGACATCCCCGTCGTGCTGATCGACGGGCGCGTCCACAGCAACTGGCACGTCGACGCCGACCGGCTCGCACGTGCGCTCGAGAAGGCCGAGGCCCGCGCATGATCTCCCACGTCGTCTCCTGGTCCCTGCGGACCGATCTCGACCGCACCGCGTCGATCGCCCGCATCCGCGAACTCCTGACCGGTCTGGTCGGCACCGTCGAGTCGATCCGCTCGCTCGAGGTCGTCGAGAACGTCGCCTACCCGGACAAGAACCACGACGTCGCCGTCGTCGCCAGCTTCGACGACCTCGCCGGGCTCGATGCGTACCAGGTGCACCCGGAGCACCAGGCCGCGGCAGCGGCGATCCGCGAACTGGTCACGGCGCGGGCCGCCATCGACTGGCAGAGCTGAGCCGGGACTCCCGTCCGCGCGCGCTCGTCGCTTCGTGAGCAGCAATGGTCGCCTCCCGCATCGGGAGGCGACCATTGCTGCTCACCATGTGCGCGCGGCGGCGCCGCGCAGCGCGGGACCTACGGGGTCAGGCGCGTCGGGCCACGGAACAGGTACGTGACCTCGCGGATCGACGGCTCACCGAGCATGAGCATCAGCACGCGCGCGAGGCCCATGCCGAAGCCGCCGTGCGGCGGGACGCCGTAGCGGAAGAAGTCGAGGTACCAGCCGAGCTCCTCCGGGTCGAGGCCCTTCTCGACGGCCTGCGCCTCGAGCACGTCGACGCGGTGCTCACGCTGGGCACCCGTGGAGATCTCGGCGCCGTTGAAGATGAGGTCGTAGCTGTTGGTGACCGACGGGTCGCCGGGCTTGCGCATGTGGTAGTACGGCCGGATCGAGGCGTCGTACTCGGTGACGAACACGAACTCGGAGCCGTGGTGCTCCTTCGCCCAGGCGGCGACGCGGCGCTCGCCCTCGGGGTCCAGGTCACCGTCGGCGCGGACGACGTCGTAGCCGCTGTCGGCGACGATCTTGCGCGCGTCGGCCAGGGTCACGCGGGGGAACGGCGTCGCGGGGACCTGCAGCTCGAAGCCGAAGACCTCGGCGATGTCCTTGCCGTACTTCTCCTTGACGGCGGTGATGCCGGCGACCAGGACCTCTTCATGCATCGCCATGACGTCCTCGTGGGACTCGATCCACGAGAACTCGGCGTCGACGCTGGTGAACTCGGTCGCGTGGCGGCTCGTGAACGAGGGGTCGGCGCGGAAGGCGTCGGCGATCTCGAACACGGCACCGAAGCCGGCCGGCTGTGCCATCTGCTTGAAGTTCTGCGGCGACTGGGCCAGGTAGGCGGTCGTCTCGAAGTACTCGAGCTGGAACAGCTCGGCGCGCGACTCGGACGCCGACGCCATGAGCTTCGGGGTGTGGATCTCGATGTAGTCGCGGTCGACCCAGTACGTGCGGAACGCGTGCTCCAGCGTCGTCTGGATGCGGAAGATCAGGTTCTGCTTGCGGTTGCGCAGGTCGAGGAAGCGCCAGTCGAGACGCTTGTCGAGCGACGAGTCGTCGGCGATCGGGGTCTCCGGGATCGCGGCGCTCACCACCTGCAGCGCACCGATCTTGACCTCGAGCCCGCCGAGCTTCACGCGCTCGTCGTGCTTCAGCGTGCCCGTGACGTGCACGAAGGTGCCGTGCGCCAGGCCGGAGATCTCGTTGGTGGTCGCGAGCGCGGACTGTGCGGCGTCGTCGCCGTCCTCGGCCTCGCGCGTCGCCGGGTTCACGAGCTGGACGGCGCCGGTCTCGTCGCGCAGCACGACGAACTGCACCTTCTTCTGGTCTCGGACGGTCTCGACCCATCCGGCCACGGAGACGGGACCGTCGGGGAGGGCTGCCAGGTCGGCGATGCGGGTGCGTTCGATCACGGTGGTCGAGTCTAACCGCCTGCGTCCGGGGGCGTGGGCGGCAGGGTTCCTCCCTCCACACGGCCGCCTGCGTCCGGCGTTCTCCACCGAATGCCGGGAGGCCCGTGGCGGCGCGCGTGGACTCCGTAGCGTTCTCGACGTGGCCGGGTCGCGGGACGAGAGGGGGACCGGGTGGGGACGGGGACAGGGGAGCTCGCGACCTGGCCGCCTGCGGCGGGACGTCGCGCGGGAACAACGGGACCGCTACTGGGCGCGGTTGACCGTGGTGTTCGACCTGATCACCGCGGCCGAGGTCGGGCGCCGCGAGATCGGCCGGAACCTGGCACAGGCGATGTACGACATGCAGAAAGTGCCTGCCGGAGAAGAACCCGCTGCAAGGGTGCTTGCGGAACTGTTCATCGAGAAGAGGAGACCGTGATGACGACCCGTCTGCGCCGTGCCTGGCGCGAGCTGGTCCGGAAGGAGGACACGGTTCCCGCGGAGCGGCCGTACATCGGTCCTGCGCCTGGCGAGAGCACGTGGGACTGGGCGCAACGTGGGGCGATCGACTGGCAGCTCCACGTTGAGGAGGGGGAGCTCAAGCTCGAACTCGAGCGGCAGCGCATGCGCGCCAGGGTGCTCGCCGAGGACGTCGCCACGTCAGGGGAGCGAAGCGCGGAGTGACCCGAGCGTGCCGATGAACTCCTCGGCCATGCCGGCCCGCTCGACGAGCTTGGCGTGACGGGCTCGGGCGTCCTCGAGGTACGCGTCGAGGCGGGCCGCCAGCGCTGGTTCGTCCTCGGGGTCCTTCGTCGCGAGGGCGTCGACCACGCGGAGCAGCTCGGCCATCTCGTCGAGGGTGAACCCGAGCGGCTTCATCCGGCGGATCACGAGCAACCGTTCGAGGTCCTGCGCCGTGTAGACCCGGAACCCGCCGGTGGTGCGGCCGCTCGGTACGAGCAGCCCGACCTCGTCGTAGTGCCGGATGGTGCGCAGGGACATGCCGGCGCGGTCGGCGAGTTCGCCGATGTGCATCGTGTCGGGGACGTCGCTGGTGCTCACGGGTACGACTCTACCCTCACGTGAGGGTAGAGTTCCGATCGATGTCCGTGATCACACACGCGCCGACGGCTCCGAGCGTCCTCGCCGCCCTCCGCTCGCCCCGCATGCTCACCCGAGAGGTCCTGGCCGGCATCGTCACCGCGCTGGCCCTCATCCCCGAGGCGATCTCGTTCTCCGTCGTCGCCGGGGTCGATCCCGCGGTCGGGCTGTTCTCGAGCGTCGTCATCGCGATCGTGATCTCGATCGTCGGCGGTCGCCCGGCGATGATCTCCGCCGCAGCCGGCTCGGTGGCGCTCGTCATCGCCCCGCTCGTCCGGGAGCACGGGATCGAGTACCTCGTGCCCGCGATCGTGCTGGGTGGCGTGTTCCAGCTCGTGCTCGGGTTCCTCGGGGTGGCACGGCTGATGCGCTTCATCCCGCGCAGCGTCAACGTCGCGTTCGTGAACGCCCTGGCCATCCTCATCTTCACCGCCCAGCTGCCGAACCTGCTCGGCGACGACGTCCCGTTCGTCGTCTGGCCGCTGACCGTGCTCGGCATCGCGATCATCGTCGGCTTCCCGTTCCTGACGAAGGCGGTCCCCGCACCGCTCATCGCGGTGGTCGTCGTCACCGGCCTCACGATGGTGTTCAGCATCGCCGTGCCGACGGTCGGCGACGAGGGCGCCCTGCCGACGGCGCTCCCGGGCTTCGGCGGCATCACGACGCCGTTCACCTTCGAGACGCTGCAGATCATCGCCCCGTACGCGTTCGGCGTCGCGATCGTCGGCATGATCGAGACCCTGCTCACCGCGCAATTGGTCGACTCCATCACGGAGACGGGCTCGAGCAAGTGGCGCGAGTCGTGGGGTCAGGGCATCGCGAACATCGCGTCCGCCTTCTTCGGCGGGACCGGCGGCTGCGCGATGATCGGCCAGACGGTGATCAACGTGAAGACCGCGGGTGCCCGGACCCGCGTCTCGACCTTCGCGGCCGGGGTCTCGGTGCTGGTCCTGACGATCGTGCTCCACGACCTCGTGGCCCAGATCCCGATGGCGGCACTGACGGCGGTCATGCTCATGGTCTGCGTCGCGACCTTCGACTGGCACAGCATCCGACCGCGCACCCTCCGACGGATGCCGCTCGGCGAGACCGCGGTCATGCTCGTCACCGTCGTGGTGGTCGTCGTGACCGAGAACCTCGCCACCGGGGTGCTCGTCGGCGTGGTCGTGGCGGCCCTGGTCTTCGCCCGACGGGTGGCGCACGTGGTGACCGTGGTCCGCGAGCCGGTCGACGACCGCACCGTGCGGTACCGGGTCCGCGGGGCGCTGTTCTTCGCCTCGTCGAACGATCTCGTCACACGGTTCTCCTACGCCGAGGACCCGGAGCACGTGATCATCGACCTGGCCGACGCCCACGTGTTCGACGCGTCCACGGTCGCGGCGCTCGACGGGGTCGAACAGCGGTTCGCGAAGCACGGGTCGACCGTCGAGGTGGTGAACCTCGACACGGGGTCGATCGCGCTGCACGGGCGGCTCTCCGGTGAGCTCGGCGGCTGAGTGCTTCCGCATCCGGTGAATCACCTGAGGGGGCGGTGGGAACCGCGGGCGACCTACACTGGAACCCATGCCCGCGACCCGTCTCCACCTCGTCCGGCACGGAGAGGTGCACAACCCGGGCCGCGTCCTCTACGGCCGGCTCCCGGGCTTCGGGCTGAGTGACCTCGGCACGCGGATGGCCCAGGCCTCCGCCACCGCCTGGAAGGACGCCGGCGTCGACGTGCGTCGGATCGTCGCGTCCCCGCTGCAGCGCACGCAGGAGTCCGCCGCGCCCTGGTCGGCCGCCTACGGGCTCGACGTGACGCTCGACGAGCGCCTGATCGAACCGACGAACCGCTACGAGGGGCAGCCTCCCGGGTTCACGAAGCGCTCGCTCGGCCGCCCGGCGGAGTGGCCGTGGATCGCGAACCCACTGCGTCCCAGCTGGGGCGAGGCGTACGAGTCCATCGCCAACCGCATGCTCGCGGCGATGACCACGGCGTGGGAGAGCGTGGACGAGGGCGACGTCGTGCTGGTCAGCCACCAGCTACCGATCTGGATGGTCCACCGGAAGCTCGCGGGGGAGCCCCTGTGGCACGACCCGCGCAAGCGCCGCTGCGACCTGTCGAGCATCACCACCGTCGAACGTGCGCCCGCCACGTCGACCGGTCGGTTCACCGAGGTCGGGTACGCGGACCCCGCGCAGGAACTGCGCGCGACCGCCGTCGACGAAGGAGCAGTGTGAACAGCACGAGCAGTGTGCGCGTCATCAGCAAGCGGTTCGCGGTCCTCGCGGCGACGGCCGTGGCCGCCGTCCTGGTCCTGTCCGGCTGCTCGTCGGACAGCGGCGGCATCGCGAAGCAGTACGGCAACGGCACGACCCAGAACTACATCTCCGGCGACGGCGCCGTGACCGAGGTCTCCGCGAAGGACCGCACCGACCCGGTCACCTTCCGGGCCGAGGACTCGAACGGCGACACCGTCTCGTCGAAGGACCTCCGTGGCAAGGTCGTCGTCCTGAACTTCTGGTACGCCAGCTGCCCGCCGTGCCGTGCCGAGGCGAAGTACCTCAACCAGGTGCACGACGAGTACGCCGGCGCCGACGACGTCGCGTTCATCGGTGTCAACGTCCGCGACGAAGCAGCGACCGCGGCCGCCTTCGAGCGCACCTTCGACGTGCAGTACCCGACCGTCCTCGATCAGCGCACGGGCACGATGCAGCTGGCGATGTCCGGGCAGATCGCACCGAACGCGGTGCCCGCCACGATCGTCCTCGACACCAAGGGCCGCGTCGCCGCCCGGGTCCTCGGCGCGATCGACGGCACGAGCATCCTGAAGACCCTGGTCAGCGACGAGCTCGACGCCGGCAAGGCCTCCTGACCCGTGACCTCCAATCCCTTCGCCGACGCGATCCTGAGCGGCCAGATGGCCGTGGCGCTGCCCGTGGCGGCGCTCGCCGGGCTCGTGTCGTTCCTGTCCCCGTGCGTGCTGCCGCTCGTTCCGGGGTACCTCGGGTACGTCGGCGGAGTCGCCGAGGGCGGGCAGCGTCGGGGCCGTGTGGTGCTCGGCGTGCTGCTGTTCATCGCCGGGTTCACCGCGGTGTTCGTGGCGTACACCACCGTGTTCGGGGCGCTCGGCTTCTGGCTCGTGCGGTGGCGCGACCTCATCACGCAGATCCTCGGGGTCGTCGTGATCGCGATGGGACTGGTGTTCGTCGGTCGGTTCACGTTCCTGCAGCGCACCATCAAGCCCAGCTGGACCCCGGCCACGGGGCTCCTCGGTGCCCCCCTGCTCGGCATCGTGTTCGGCCTCGGCTGGACTCCGTGCCTCGGCCCGACCCTGGCGGCCATCAACCTGCTCAGTGTCCAGTCGGGCAGCGCCTGGCAGGGCATGTGGCTCGGGGTGGCGTACTGCCTCGGGCTCGGCATCCCGTTCGTCCTCGTCGCCCTCGGCGCCGGCTGGGCTACGGGGGCCATCGCGGCGGTGAAGCGTCACATGCGCACCGTCAACATCATCGGAGGAGCGATCCTGATCGTCATCGGTCTGCTCATGGTCACCGGTATCTGGTCGGCCGTCATGTCGAGCGTCGGGGCGGTGATCCAGAGCTTTGTCCCCGCGGTCTGACCTCAACGAGCACATCCCGACGGGCGCAGGCGACGGGGCCGACAGCGCCTCCGACCCGCAGCGGCCGTCCGACCACGTCGACGGCTCCGGCCCCACCGACGGCGGCGTCAACCAGCCGAAGCTCGGCTTCGTCGGGTACCTCCGGTTCTTCTGGCGGCAGCTGACGAGCATGCGCACGGCGCTGTTCCTGCTCATGCTGCTCGCCCTCGCGGCGATCCCGGGCTCGCTCGTCCCGCAGCGCACCGCCGACCCGAACGGCGTCGTGCAGTACAAGGCGGACCACCCGCAGCTCTACCCGGTCCTCGACAAGCTCCAGGTCTTCGACACCTACACCTCGGTGTGGTTCTCCGCGATCTACCTGCTGCTCTTCATCTCGCTCATCGGCTGCATCGTGCCCCGCACGAAGCACCACTGGCAGGCCCTGCGGACCCGTCCGCCGAAGACCCCCGCGCGCCTGACGCGACTGGCGGGCTTCCGCACCGTGGCGGTGCAACCCGACGCGATGATCGACGGGACGACCGGGATCGACGCGACCACGGGCCTCCCGTCCGCCGAGCACGCGGTGACGCGTGCGATGGCGATCCTGAAGCGGTCCGGGTACCGCGTCGAGCGGTTCGGTGACTCGGTGAGCGCGGAGCGCGGCTACCTGCGCGAGACCGGCAACCTGGTGTTCCACGCCGCCCTCGTCGGGGTGCTCCTGGCGGTCGGTGTCGGCGGCGGATTCGGCTTCACCGGACAGCGCCTGCTGGTCGAGGGGCAGACCTTCTCGAACGTGCTCGGCTCGTACGACTCGTTCAACCCCGGTCGCTGGTTCCAGCAGACCGACCTCAAGGGCTACAACCTGCGCCTCGACAAGTTCGTGACGAAGTACGAGGAGCGCAACCTCGACGCCCTCGGCCAGGCGCTCGACTACTCGGCCACCGTCACGAGCACCGAGAAGGGCGGCGAGCCGAAGACGAGCCGCCTCGGTGTGAACGACCCGCTGCACGTCGGCGGCACGAACGTCTACCTGCTCGGCAACGGCTACGCGATGCAGGTCACGGTGCGTGACGGCGACGGGAACGTGGCGTTCAAGGACGTCGTGCCGTTCCTGCCGGAGGACGCGAACTACACCTCCACCGGCGTCATCAAGGTGCCGGACGCGAAGCCGGACCAGCTCGGCATGGTCGGGTTCTTCTACCCCACGGCATCGAAGCTCGCGAGCGGCGCGTACTCGAGTGCCTACCCGGACACCCAGAACCCGCTGCTGACGCTGCAGGTCTACACGGGTGACCTCGGGCTCGACAGCGGTGTGCCGCAGAGCGTGTACACGCTGAGCACCAAGGGCCTCGACCAGATCGCCGGTCGGCAGTCGGACACCGCGAGCATCGCGCTCGAGCCCGGCCAGACGAAGAAGCTGCCGGAGGGCGCCGGGTCGATCACCTTCGACGGCGTCAAGCGGTACGTCTCCCTCGACGTCCACCACGACCCCTCGCAGCTCTGGGTGGGCGGGTTCGCCCTGCTCTCCACCCTCGGTCTGCTCACCTCGCTGTTCGTCCCGCGCCGCCGCGTCTGGGTGAAGGTCGTCCCGCGCCGCGATGCGCAGGGCGGCGAGTACGACCTCGAGTACGCCGGACTCGCACGCGGCGAGGACCCGAACCTCGAACGGGCCGTCGCGGACATCGCACAGCGCCACACGTCGGACCTCGGAGTTAGGATGCAAGTCCGAGGCGAGTAGTGCCCGCGCGGGAATCAGGCCGTTTCAGACCTGCCAGTCCGCGAGGAGTCCGCAGCAACGCGGGACGACCGCATCAGGTCCGCAGCAGCGGTCCGGGTGCGGTCTTCTGCTGTGCCCCAGAGGTGGCTGTACGTGTTGAGCGTCGTCGTCGCCTTCGCGTGCCCGAGAGCGCGCTGCACCGTGACCACGTCGGCACCGTGCGCGATCAAGCCCGAGGCGAAGTAGTGGCGCAGATCGTGGGGAGTGAAGCCGCTGACGCCGGCGCGCTCGAGCGTTCGGGTGAAGTGCCAGCGCAGGGAGTCCGGGTTCGGCGGTCGGCCAGGCAGGAGCCAGCCATCGTCGCCGTGGACTCCGATGTTCGCAACGTGCTTCGACAGCAAGGCCACGAGCTCGTCGGGGAGGTACACCGGTCGCTCACTGCCGTGCTTTGGGGGGATGACGGACAGTGTGCCGGGCTCCTTCTGCACCTGCCGGGTGACGTGCAGCGTGCGCTTGAGGAACTCGACGTCGCCGACCTGCACGCCGGCGACTTCACCGATGCGGAGGCCGGCGAACGCGGCGAGCGCGACAAAGGGCCTGAACCAGTCCTCGGCGGCATCCATGATCGCCCCGACCTGCTCTGGCGACGGGATCACCATCGCAACCTCCGCGCGACGGGTGCGGGGGAGTCGGACGCCGATCGAGGGATCGACGGTCAGGATCCGATCCGCCATCGCTGCCCGGATCACGGTGCGCACGTTGCCCATGCGGGTCTTGATCGTCCCCGGCGCGAGGCGCGCCTGCATGTACTTCACCCACGACTCCACGTGGCTGCGACGCAGCTTGCCCGTCTCGATCGCAGCGAAGGTGCAGTCGTTCATGGTGATGTCGTACGAGTCCCGCGTCGACGACGCCCAGATCTGACGAGGGGCCCACTCGTCGTAGAACGCGCGCAGGGTCGTGCGTGCTGTCTTCGGGTCGACGTAGGTGCCGGTGATGACGGCGCTCGCCGTGGTGTCGAGCCAGTCCTGCGCGTCCCGTTTTCGGTCGAAGTGCTTCGCGTGCTCTCGTCCGCTGTCGTCGCGGTACCGTGCGCGCCACTTGCCGTTCGGCCTCTGCCTGATGCTCGACATGGCTACTCGTCCACCGTCCACTTGATCTGTTCGAGGCCGTCGAGCATCGCCTGTGTGTAGGGGCCGCGGTCGTCCTGATTCCTGAGCTCAAGCAGCAGCTGGGTCTGTGCGTCGTGGACCAGCTCGACGGGTATGACGCCCACGTCGTAGCGGACGCTCTTGCCGAGCTCGCCGGCGTCGAGTGCAGTCTCGTCCTGACGAACCAACGCGTCGGCCTCAGCGGCCAGCCGCCGTTGCAGCCGCAAGACCTCCTCGACCTGGTCCTCCATGTAGGCCTGGGCAGCGGCGAGCTGCTTCATGATTCCGAACACCCGTTCCTGCACGTCAGTCACCGTGAAGGTGTGGATGCTCAGCACCTCAAGGATCTCGGCGAGTGAGTTCGCCTCGCTGAGGCGCAGGGGACGCTCTCCGCGCTCGACGTTCCACACGGTGGCCTGCGACCACCTGTGGCCACGCTCGCGCATAGCGACGGCGAGGTCCTTCTGCGACATCGAGCCTCGCGCTCGAGCTACGTTCCGGCCGATCTGGGCGTCATCAATCTCCACAGGACTTGACCATACTCCAAAGGTAGTCGGAGTCAACTCTGGTGTGTCGTAGTTGACCACGACTACGAACGCGTGCATGCTGTCGATATGAAGTCGTCCACGACAACGAAAGGACAACCATGCAGAAGCTGCTGACCATCGTCGAGGCGGCACCGCTCGTGCGGAAGACAGAGGCTGCCATGCGGTGGTGGCTCGCGCAGAAGGACTGCCCCGTGAAGGCCGCGAAGATCGGCGGCCGGGTGTTCGTCCGTGAGACGGACATCGAGGCGTACATCGAGGCGCAGTTTGCGGAGGCCTCGTGAACAAGAAAGAGCCCCGGGCGGCAACCCGGGGCGAGTCCAGTAACCAGCAGATGAACCAGAACGGACGAGACCAGTGAACACCAGACAGTCCTCGCACCACAAGCCATCCGGGATCAGCTCAGAGGCACTCGCAGCAAGTGCGGCCTACCCGATCAGCATTCGTGACGCGATCTTCACGCGCGTGCGGCCGGAAGTGCGTGACGGTGTCGTCACGCGGACGATCGGAGAGATCCAGATCTTCCCGGATTCGCAGCGCATCGACATCGTTCTCGGCATCGGAGTGATGCCACACGAGCGTGAAGCAGCTGCCCACAACGCCGTGATCCTTCCGCATGAGCTCCGCACCGTGGGCGATGCCGAGACGTGGGGAGAGGCCACCCATCGCCGGACGGGGGAGCGCATGTGGCGCTGCGCGCTCTGGCTGCCCGCGCCCGACCCCCTCGTGCAGCTCGAGCTGGAACTGATGATCGACGTCGACGTTGACGTGAGCGCCTGATGGCCGAGGTCACAGAGATCCGTCCGTCAGTGTCGATCCCGCCCACAGTCGGGCAGGCATCCGCCGTGGAGGTGACGAACGGGTGGACGCAGGACGAGGGCAAGCCCCGGACCCGACGACTCGACGTCGTCCTCCTCACGCTCAGCGAGGACGGTACGTGTGAGCTCGCGAAGCACATGACGCCGGCAGAAGCCGATCGGCTCGCCGCGGAGCTCGCCGCCATGGCGAACCGTGTCCGACGGGTCAGCTGATGGACGCCAGCACCTACGAACGGTGCACACAGCGCGGCTGCATCCGATTCGGTCTCTGGCACACCTCCCGCGACACCGGGCACCGCTTCCGTACCGTCCGCACAGCGCTCGCCGCAGTGTCGATCGAGAAGCGCGATGAGGACGGGCCCTGGACCGTCTGGCTCGCTCGTGGAGATACCGAGCCAGTCCAGGTGACGGCTCCGCCCGACCCGACAACCGATGTCGCCCATGAGGACCACATGGAGCTTCGTGCGGCCGTCCTGTACGCACTTCGCAGCGCCGAGAAGTTCAACGCCTGACACAGAAGCGGGCGGGGCCGACACCACGCGGCCCCGCCCGAAGGAGAGAACTCCATGATCGCAGACACCACCGACATCCCGCAGGGGTGCGACGGGTGAGCTTCAAGGCCGTGAAGTGGGCGTACGAGCAGCACGGGATGACACCCGGGCAGAAGTCCGTGCTCGTCGCGATCGCGTTCCACTTCAACGAGGACGAGCACTGCGCCTGGCCGTCCTACCCGAAGCTCGCGGAGGAAACCGAACTCGACCGCGTCACCGTTTGGCGTGCTGTCCACGCGCTCGACAAGCAGCTCGGCCTGGTCGTCGTCGAGTCCCGCCGCTCAGACGGGAGACAAACCAGCAACCAGTACTGGCTGCCCGACTACGACCCACAGTCCAAGCCGAGCCGCGCGACGTTCACGGAAGCCCCGACCTGAGTTGCACCACGCAATGGACCGGGTTGCGTCACGCAACCCAGACCGTTGCGTCACGCAACCCAGACAGTTGCCTGACGCAACCCCCGGGGGTTGCGTGACGCAACCCGAACCACAAGAGCAACCACAAGAGAACCGCAACATCAATGGCAAGTGAACGCGAGGCGGTCACCTTCGATCCGATGTCTCGCCTCGTCCGCTCCACCGAACAGGAAGAACCCCATGGCACAGCAGCAGTCCGCATCGACGAAGTGGCGTGAACGCGCGCTCAAAGCTGAGGGAGAACGAGACGCCGCTCAGGAGAAGTACGAATGCCTCCTCGACCAGCTGACCGTCGACCTCGCCGACGTGCTCACCGAGCGCGGACGCATGGAGGGCCCCGTCATGCAGCAGTGGCTCTCCGACCACGGCCTGGTCCCCGAGGAGGACACCGATGAGTGACAACGAGAACGACGACCTGATCCGCGCCACCATCGACCTCGCTCGATTCGCCGGCGCAAGCAAGGGAGTGTTCATCGAACGTGACGGGGTCCCGATCGGCGTCACCGACATCGGCACCGTCGGCGTCCCAGCATTCATCCTCGCCCTGCGCGCCGCCGCGCACGCCACCAGCTCCGAAGCCCTCACCCGTGAGGTCTCCGAAGCCCTGGCGCAGCTCGACGCCGAACACGACACCGCTGAAGTCGTCCACATCCTCTTCGGCAGCATCGTGGTCCTCGCACGCAGCTACCTCGCGCCGGCGTACGAACGACTCGACGCGGCCGGCGACGACCTTGGCGACGCCACAAGTCGACAGTGGGCGATGCTGCGCCGCGCGCTCGCCGAAGACGACCCCACGCCGACCAGCTGAGCGCCGCATGCCACGACAGCCCGAGAACCTCGTCGTCGGCTCGCACGGGCCCGAGGTCACCGTCACCGGCAGAGTCGCCGCCTACCTGCTCCGGCACGCCGGCCTCGACGCCTACCGACGTCAGCACCGCGGCGAAGACCCCGAGGTCGACAACACATTGGTCGCGCTCACCGTCGTCGCACTCAACTGGCGCAGTTCCGCTACCGGAACGCGAGAGGCCGCGACCCCGGAACTCGATCACACTGCGGACTGGATGAGCACCCGGCAAGCAGCTGACGCCCTCGGGCTCTCGGACCGCGGCATCCGGAAAGCAATCCAGGAACACCGGCTGCACGCCGTACGTGTGGGACGCGCCTGGCGCGTCGACCGCGAGCAACTCGCCCAGTACACCGAACGAACGGACAAGAGATGATCACCCCAGAACTCGAAGCAGAAGTGCACGGCCTCCGCGCCCAGGCCGCCGAGATCCAGAAGGACTACGGCCGGCAGCAGAAGAACATCGAGAGCGACGGCAACCTCAGCGACGCCGGCAAGACCGCCGAGCTGGCTGAGGCCAAGGCGCAGGCCAAGGCCGAAGCAGGGCAGCTCCGCGACAAGGAGGTTGCTCTGGTGAAGGACCGGATCCGCAGCCTGCAGACCAAGCTCGACGCGAAGATCGGGTACGGGGCGACCGACATCATCGCTTTCCGTGACGCGCAGGACCGTGCAGAGCGAGTGGCGGACAAGGACGTGGCAGCTCGGCTGATGGGCCAGGCGCTCCGAAGCAACGACCGCACCATGGCGCACGCGCTCTTCCGCAAGGCATCCGAGAACGGATGGTCGGAAGCGGTGAAGCAGTTCGCCACCGAGAACCCCGACTCCGCTGCAGCGGCCGAGGAGATCGAGAGCCTCGAGAAGGTACTCACCTCCGGCGGCTTCCAGCGGACGCTGTCCTACATGATCGCCTAGGGCACGACGAGCATGACGGACACGCAACCTCCGACCCCCGCCGAACTGCAGGCCCAGCTCACCGAGATGCAGGGCCGACTGGCGGACGCCGAAGCACAGACGCGAGAAGCGGAGCTCGGCACACTCCGGGCCCGCATCGCCGGCGAGCACGGCATCAAGGCGGAGTACCTCGACTTCCTCAGCGCGACCGACGAAGCGACGCTCCAACACCAGGCCGAACGCCTCGTCGCACTCGGAGGCGGACAGTCTTCGCAAGCTCTGCTCGGCAACGTGGCACCGCGTGAGGGCGCTACGACAGTGACCCACTCGAAGAACTCACCCCGAGAGGTGAAGCGATTCGTCAACGAGCTCTTCGATCGCGACCCGGACCTCAACTACTCGTGACCCACCCGGGGGTCCCCCCTCGCCCCACCTGGAAGTACCACAGGGGATAGGCGTCGTCTCTCCCCGGCTCGAAAAAACGAAAGGAGGCGGCCGTGCCCAGGGCGCAGAAAGTGAAGCTCGCCCCCGCCGTCGCAGGCAGCAGACGCCAGGTGCTCGAGGCGCTGCGACGCCGCATCGCCGAGGAAATCGACTCCGGCACTGTCGCGTCCCATGCTCTCGCTCGCCTCATCGCTGAGCTTTCTCGGATCGATGCCGAGCTGCGGACACCGATCGTGGACGACGTCAACGACGAGGAAGACGTGGAGGACGGAGTGTTCGATCGCAGCTCGATCTGACACCCGATCCGGAACCGCGGGCCGCAGTAACAGGCGGCCCGCGGTTCCTTCGTTTTGTCCCTGGTCACGGGTAGAATCGACGTGACGGACACCACTGCCGAACACGTCGCGGGTGGGTCAGACAGCATCGCTGTCCGGCCGGAGGACAACCCCTAGCAACTCCCGGGGGAAGCGCTAGGAAGCGTGTCCTCCGTTGGCCAACCGCACCGTCAAGACGTCCCTAGTAGCCGAGGTTTCCGGCTACATCTCCGGTTTCGACCAGGCCGCGAAGAAGACCCGCGAGCTCGGGTCCGAGACCGAGAAGCTCGGGCAGAAGCGCGAGGCCATCGAGGGCCTTGGCCGTGCGTCTCTCGCGTTCGGTGCGGTCGCCGCGGCCGCGGTGGGGCTCGCCGTCGCGAAGTACGCCGAGTTCGATGCGGCGATGTCGTCGGTACAGGCGGCAACACATGCGTCCGTGACGGAGATGAACCAGCTTCGCGACGCAGCGATCGACGCCGGCGCAACCACGGTGTTCACCGCCACGCAGGCCGCGAACGGCATCGAGGAGCTCTCCAAGGCCGGCGTCAGCACCACCGACATCCTCAACGGTGGCCTCTCCGGCGCACTCGACCTGGCCTCGGCCGGCGAGCTCGAGGTTGCCGACGCTGCGCAGATCGCCGCAACGGCGATGACGCAGTTCAACGAGAAGGGGTCCGAGGTTCCGCACATCGCGGACCTTCTCTCCGCCGGTGCCGGCAAGGCGCAGGGCAGCGTGAAGGACCTCGCGCAGGCACTCAACCAGGGTGGTCTCGTCGCGTCGCAGGCGGGGTTCTCCATCGAGGAGACCACGGGCACCCTCGCAGCGTTCGCGTCCGCGGGTCTCCTCGGCTCCGACGCGGGTACGTCGCTGAAGACGGCGATCATCGCGCTGCAGAACCCGTCCGACAAGGCGCGCGGGATCATGAAGCAGTACGGCATCGACGTGTACGACTCGTCGGGCAAGATGCTCTCGTTCGGTGGCATCGCCGCGCAGCTCGAGGACAAGCTCGGCACCCTCTCCGACGAGCAGCGCAACGCCGCCCTCGCCACCATCTTCGGCAACGACGCTGTGCGCGCCGCGAACGTCCTGTACAGCGAGGGTGCGTCCGGCATCGCCGAGTGGACCGGCAAGGTCAACGACAACGGGTACGCCGCGGAGACCGCCCGCCTGAAGCTCGACAACCTCAAGGGTGACGTCGAGAAGCTCGGCGGCGCGTTCGACACGGCACTGATCCAGTCCGGGTCGGCCGCGAACGGCAGCCTCCGCTCCATCGTCCAGACCGCCACGTTCCTCGTCGACGGCATCAACGCGCTCCCGCAGCCCGTCCTCGCCGCTGGCGTCGCCGTGACCGCCCTCGCCGCTGGTGTCGGCCTCGTCGGTGGTGGCGCGCTCATCGCTGTCCCGAAGATCGCAGCGCTCAAGGTGCAGCTCGACACCATGGGCATCAGCTTCAAGACCGCTGCTCTCCGCAGCGCCGCCGCCGGCCTCGCGCTCGGCGGGGTGACGCTCGCGATCGGCTACCTGGTCGGCAAGCAGGCGAACCTGCAGGCGATGACGTCGGAGCTCACCGACACCCTCGACGACTCGACCGGTGCGCTCACGAAGTACAGCCGCGCCATGGTCGTCCGGAAGCTCGCTGAGGACGACACGTTCAAGGCGGCGAAGGAAGCCGGCGTATCGCAGAAGCAGCTCACCGACTCGATCCTCGAGGGTGGGGATGCCCTCGACAAGACCCTCGAGAAGTTCGGGAAGACGAACAGCGTCGGGCACGCCTTCGACGGCGTCGCGCTCAGGTCTGTGTCCGCTCAGGGCAAGATCAAGGATCTCGCGAAGGCGGTCGAGGACAGCCAGACGGCGTTCGACAACCAGGAGAAGGCCAACGGCGGAGCCGGCGTCACGGCAGCCACGGTCGCAGAGCAGTACCAGGCCGAGGCCGCGAACGTCTCCGACCTGTCGAACGAGCTCGAGCAGCTGATCGGCCAGATCAACGCCGCGAACGACGTCAACCAGGACGCCATCAGCGCGAACGCTTCGTACCAGGAGGCACTGGCCGGGCTCGGGGAGCAGGTCGCGGAGCAGCGGAAGAACACCGAGGGCTACACGACGTCGCTCGATGAGAACACCGCGATCGGTGCCAGCAACGCCGACATGCTGTCGAGCCTCGCGAACCGGGCCCAGGAGGCCGCGTCGAAGCAGTACGAGGTCGACAAGTCGACCATGGGTGCGAAGGACGCTGCCGACAAGTACGCGAGCACCCTGGCGGAGCAGCGGCGGAAGTTCATCGAGTCCGCGACCGCTGCCGGGTTCAACGCCGGCGAGGTGAAGAAGCTCGCCGACCGTGTGTTCCAGCTGCCTTCGGCGAAGGAGATCAAGCTCCTCGCCGACACTAAGCAGGCGCAGGTGGACCTGAACGCGTTCATCACCCGCAACGACGGCCGCGTCATCACCGTCCGCCAGCAGCTCATCACCGAAGCGATCAAGTCCGGTGCCGCGCCCGGTGCCGCGAAGGCGGCGTACAACGCCAACGGCGCGGTCATGGACTTCTACGGCGACGGTGGTGTTGCCGAGAACCACGTGGCGCAGTTCGCTGCAGCCGGCACGATGCGCGTCTGGGCTGAGCCTGAGACCGGCGGGGAGGCGTACATCCCACTCGCCGCGTCGAAACGGACCCGGTCCCTCGCGATCTGGGAAGAGACCGGCCGCCGGCTGCAGGCGTTCGCGGACGGCGACGTGCGCGGCGGCACCCCGACGTACGTGCCGACCCCACCGCAGATCGTCTACGCATCTGCGCCGGGCTCTGCTGCCGACGCCCGGTCGATGACGTTCGCTCCACAGTTCGTGTCCTCCGGCAACCAGCGGCAGGACTTCGACGACGCCTGGTTCCAGTACGTCACCAAGATGCAAGGGGGTCGCTGATGCCGGCAGACCCGCTCACGACAGGAAGAGGCAACATGCAGCCGTACGCAAAGGTCCCGTGGTCGGAACTGCCGAGACCCGACGATGTGGAAGTCCAGCCCGTAGGCGGTGAGGGACTCTACTTCCGGCGGCGACTTGCGCCGCTTGCCGCCAGCGCATTCGGATCCGGCATCGCCTGGCTCGGCGACTCGATCACCCGTGGTCTCGGCGCGACCAACAAGGGCGACTCCTGGCCAGGCGTCATCCCTGGGACCAGCGTGGCCGTGGCCGGCGACAGCATCCCTACCTACGCCATGCTCCACTCAGGCGGGAAGCTGGCGAAGACAGTTAACGCCGGCGTCAGCGGCGACACCACCGCCAAGATGCTCGCGCGCGTCAAGAAGGACGTCATCAACTACAACCCCGCGGTGTGCGTCGTTCTCGGTGGCACCAACGACTCCGCGACACCAGTGCCCGTCGACGACTTCGCCGCGAACATCACGGGGATCGTCACCCAGCTCCGAGCTGCGGGCATCGTCCCGGTGCTCTGCACCATCCCGACCATCAACTCGACGGCGCAGCGGCCGGTGATCGTGAACTACAACACGTGGCTGCGCCGGTACTGCGCCGTGCAGGGCATCCGGATGCTCGACTTCTACGCCCTCACCGTCGACCCCGCGACCGGGAACCTGCTGCAGTCCACGATGGGCAACACCGACGGCACGCACCCGGGCAACATTGGCAACGCGCTGCTCGGGAAGTACGCCGCCGACACGCTCGCGCCGCTCGTGGGAGCAGCGACAATCCCCGTCGCGTCGGACAACACCGACGCGCTGAACCTCGTGCTCGACGGCCTCAACTACGGCTCCGTGACGAATGGGCTGGCAGCCCCGTGGGGGGTGTTCGGCTCGCTCCCGACTGGCGCGACTCCCTCCGTGGTCACAGACCCGCTCGTGCCCGGCAAGATGCAGCAGCTGTCGCTCTCCGCCGCCACCAGTGGCGCGACGCTGTACAAGCGGATCACGCCGACCCCCGGCCGTCGCATCGTGATCTCGGGCGCGGTGACGAAGACCGCCGGCGCGGCCGGCCTGCAGGCGTACTTCAACACGTCCAACCAGACCGACACGTACAACCAGCTCCTCGACATCACCGAGGCAGTCACACGCGGCAAGTTCTCGACCGAGCTCGTCGTGCCGGAGAACACGAACAGCATCGACCTCAAGATGTTCGTCCAGCCCGGCACCACGACGTTCGCCGTCGGTCAGCTCACCGCATACGACCTCACCGCGCAGGCTGTGCTGTAGTCCCGGGATCACGACGCCGTCGGCTGCGTCCTCGCGGCCGGCGACGTGGACTCTCGCCTAGGTCTGGTTGCAGGGATGGCGCGCCTACGGCAACTGGTCTGTATCGCCGTCGTTTGGCGCTGATGCTTCCGACCCCAACTTCTCCAACGCGTCGTTCACCATCGACGAGATCTCTGTCTCGAGTTCTTTCGAGTCCTGATCGTCGATGAGGAGCGCGGGGAGAGTGACTGCGAGTGCGCCGAGAACGGCCACGAGGACGTCGGACCGACCAGTGTCCCTAGCCTTCATGTACTCGGCGGCCGCGGCATAGGCGACATCTTCGTCCTCCGCGTTCGCGATAGAAGAGACAAGTCGGAGACGCGTTGTGACTGCTGCGCCGAGGCTTGTCTCGTGAGGGGTCCCGATCAGGTCTGACGACATCACCTCGGCGCGAACGGCGAGGAGAGCGGTCACCGTCGGCTCCACCGTTCGAAAGAGCTGGTCGCGGTAACGCTCGCGGGCCGCATCCGACTCACGCTTCTGCTCGTCACCTCGCACCCGCTCAGCGAGATTGTGTGAACGGTACGCAACGACGATCGCGCCGGCCCCAACGGCGATGCTCCCGACCGCCCCGAGGGCCGGCACGCCGATGTCGTTCCACCACTCGTACGAGAACCACGGGTGCCAGTCAGTCGTTAGCAGCATCACCGGCTGACGGTACCGCGAGATGGGCCAGACGCAGTTTGAATCGCTCCGGTCGATAGTTCTTGGTAACTGCGGCCCAGACGGGGCTGCCGGCAAGGAGGACACGATGGGTCGGGACAACGAGTGGGACGAGTGGGTGCGCGACTACTACGAAGGTGAGGACGGCGGCGCGGAGTCTTCGAGCGACTGACGCCAAGCGGCAGGCCCCTCGAGCCGTCGGTGCTCGAGGGGCCTTCCGCTACGTTGACGCCATGACCGACGATCAGATTCCGAACCAGCTCGACGACGAGACCATTGCGCGCCTCCGAGACGGCAGCTCTACCGCCGCGGACGAAATCGCGAAGCGCGAAGCGTGGCTAGCTGTCGCGCGGGACTATGGCGACAGCAACCGTGCCGCTGTACTCGAGGCTCAGCTCGAACAGCTCCGCCGCGGCTGAACCCCGTACTCGGTGTCGCAGACGGCAGAACCCTCTCGGGCTCCTTCGGGAGCTCAAGGGGGCGATGGTCCATCAGCCAGGGCACACCCCCTGGCGGTCACGGTCGTCCGGTGCCCAAGATCCACCGCATCGGCGACACCGCTTGTCACCGGTGTGCATCCCCAACAGGTACTCGCGCTCGAGCTCGTGTCCCCGTACTTCAATCATGGTGTCTCTCCCGTCGATGGTGTCACTAGGGACCATCGACCAGCACGTCGGCCAAGTGACGCACGTAGCTCGCTCCCACTAGCCCTCGCTTGTACCGCACACATAACACGAGCGGCCCAAGTTTTCAGGTCTGAGCGGCGTGTCTGTATCGCCTTGTCGGTAGAGTCCTGTGGAGAAGGTTGTGCACAGGGTGTGGATAACTCGCAGTATCGGAGGTGGAGAGCATGTCACAAGACCTGCAAGCGCTGTTCCATCACGACATCGATGTCCGCGACGCCGTCCAGTTCTTCCTTGCTGAGGACGCGAGCCGGGACGACCCTGACGTCACTCCGATGAAGCTGCAGAAGCTGCTGTATCTGGCACAGGCGAACTATCTGGCCTCCACTGGACGGCGGCTGTTCAGCGAACCGATGGATGCGTACTTCCACGGGCCAGTCGTCTACCGAGTGACGAAGATGTACTCCGGCAGGCAGATCATCGCTGCAACGTCGAACGGTGCAGCGCTCACCACGCCGGATCTCCCCGAGGATGTGGACACCTTCCTTGGGCGAGTGTGGCAGCAGTACAAAGACTGGACTCCTGCAGCGCTTCGACAGCTGTCCCACGATCAGGCTCCATGGCAGGACAACTACGTCGAGGGGGAGTATCGCTGCAACATCCCCGACGAGGACATGACGGAGTACTTCCGTTCGCGAGTACCGGCGAAATCCCGGGTGTTTCACGACAACCTAGTCATGCTGCCCGCGGGTACCCTTGCGGAACTCGAGGAGCACGAAGACGAGATCGCTGACCGAATGGCTCAGTTCTTCGACGCATGAGCGCAGTGACTTGGTCTCGAGTCGAACCGATCGAGCCAGAACGGTACGACGTCGCGGGCTTTGACTGCGGCAGACCGTCGGTAGACGAGTGGTTCCAGGAGTCCGCCGAAGCAGCATCGCACCTGGTGTCCACGCATCTCTGCTTGGACGACAACGAGGTCATTCAGGGGTTCTTCACCCTGAAGACGGTGATCGTCGCTGCCGAAGGGCTGCCGAAGAAGATCGCTCGAAAGGTGCCGGGTGCTCAAGAGCCCGGTGCCCAGGCGACAGGGATCCTGCTCGCGCAGATGGGATTGGATGTCTCCAACCGCGGCAAGGGCATGGGCAAGCACCTCTTCCGCGAGGCGACACGGAAAGCGGTCGAGGCGCACGCTGCAAGCCGGCATCAGCTCTTCGTCACGGACGCCGCGGATGAGGACGAGAAGCTCGTCTCCTGGTATCAGACTGCCGGACTGACGCGTCTTGCTGACTCATTCCGTCTGGTCGCTCCGATGGGCGCGCTCGTGAAGGCACACGCGAACACTGTCGCGCTCTAGCAGGTTCGCGATTCGTTCCTCAGCGCAAGGAGCTGTCAGCACCCCATCGTGGTGTCGGCGCTGAGGTTGAGGCGGAGCCGGATCCGCTGCGACGCAGCGCCCGACACTTCGTCCGATGGGAACGCAACCGCGTTCGCCTGCTCGAGCGACGCAGACTCCTTGATGGTGTTGATCGCGGGCAGAGCTTGGAAGTAGTAGTCGCGGAGGGAGTCGACGTCCTTCTGGTCGATGACCTCGGGCCAGATCACCTTCTGGTCGTCGAGGCGTCGCGCCGCGTCCTGCGCCGACGTGATGAGCGGGCCCGACGACGAGTGGATGGCGTCGAGGTTCTGCGCCACCAGCGCGTCGTTGAGCGTCTTGGATGCCGCGTTGACAGGACAGACAGTCCCGAGGAAGTACTTCCCGGCCTCGTCGACACTCATCGCCGCCGGTGTGGGGGTCGGAGTAGGCGTCGGGGTTGCCGTCGATGCTGCGGCGGTCCGAGTGCTCGAGGTGGTCGTTTCCTTCTGCCCGCTGCCGGAACAACCGGAGAGCGCGACGATGAGCGCGAGAGCGGTGGCTGTTGGCGCGACGATCCTCATCATGATGAGCATCACTCTACGAGGCGCATGCCGCGTTCGACCCCGTCCGCTGGCCCCAGTCTTGGGCTGACTGCGTCACGCCACACCCATGCACACTCGGCCGCCTGACTGAATCCCCACTCGACGAGCGCGGCCCGCTCCGTGTACGCGATGACGCGGGCCTCGACCTCGAGGGAGCGGTCCGGGAACGTCACCCACGCCAGCACTGCGTCGGGCTCTGCGAGGTCGTAGACGGGGCCGCCGTAGGCCGCTTCGGGCAAGCTGAGCGCCGGACCGAGTGTCCACCTGTCCCTGCGTCGCTTTGCCACGGCCAGACGGTAGCGCGCAACCTCCGACACCTGAGACGATGCGCACATGGCCGGCATCACGGACATCAGGCCAGGGGAGACCTGGGCTTACCGCACCGCCCTCGACTCGACGCGCTTCCACGAGGCCGTCGTCCTCACCGTTGGTGACAAGAGACCGCCGCGGGTCCGCATCGAGCTGGTAGGCGACGACTGGCAGGGAGACCGTCGGTGGGTTTCGCCGGCACGGCTCGAGGTGCGCTGGGACGATCGACATGAGTACGTCGAGCTCGACCGGAAGCTGCAGGCCATTCGGAAGGACTGGATCCCGACGGCGGACCTCGAGGTCGTCGAGCACATCTTCGTTCGGCTCGTCTCACTCGATCTCGCGGAGTTCAACCGCGATCGTGCCGGCACCACCAGCGTCTACGACGTTCCCGGCCTAGCGGCGCATGTTGGTCTCACGCAGGACGAACTGCGCGCACCCCCTGGCTTCGTCCATGACCAGGTACTGCACGTGCCGTGGGGAACGACGAACATGATCGCCCGCGCTGCAGCCGCACGCCGGCCGCACGGTTTGCTCGGGGAGATCGAGGCCGAGGAACAGCAGCTCACTCGAGACTCGCTCTACGGCACAACCGTCACCGACTGGGACGGCAAAGACCACCAGCTGTCCCCAGACGACGTGCGCGCCCGCTACGAGAAGCACCGCCGCCCCTACCTCGACAAGCTCCGCGGCTACGTCGGGGAGGAACGTGCGGTCGACCTCCTCGATCGACGCGACCTCCTCGATCGCCTGAGACGGGCGACGAGCGTTGCGGGCCGCGCGCTGGACGTGCTTGAACCGACCCAGAAGCGGATCGCCGCCAAGCTCCGCGAGGAACTCGACGCGGCCACTTCCGACGTCGACTTCCTGCACCGTGACTGAACCGGGGGAGTCCGCAGCGGGTCCGCGAAACCTCCACGAATCGACTCTCGCGGCCAACGCGTGACACCATGAAGAGCCGCGCAGAATCAACGATCACACCTCCCGACGGCAGCTGGCACTCACGCCAGGGGAGTTAGGATGCCCCAGTGAACGACATGACCACGAACCTCGCGACCTACTCGGTCGTGCTCACGTACTCCGCGATGGCGGTGTACGTGGTCGCGTTCATCTCGTTCGCCCTCGACATGGCCAAACGCTCCGGCGAGGTCACGGCCGCCGCGAAGAACGCGGACGCCGACGACAGCTCGTCCGACGCGGCCAGCGCCGCGTCGGCACGCGGCGCGAAGACGGTCGCGACCGTCCGCGGCGGCACCGTCGTGCTCGAGCAGGTCGCCGCACCGCCGTCGGGTGGCTCGGCCGGCCGCGGCACGAAGTTCGAGCGCGTCGGCATGGCGATGACGATCCTCGCGCTCGTGCTGCACGTCGCCTCGGTCGTCCTCCGCGGCATCGCGGCCGACCGTGTGCCGTGGGGCAACATGTTCGAGTTCTCGCTGACCGGCACGGCGCTGATCACCCTGATCTTCCTGCTCGTGCAGTTCTGGCAGAACCTGAAGTTCCTCGGTGTCTTCATCACCGGCCTGACGATCATCCTGCTCGGCATCGCGACGGTGAACTACTGGGTCCCCGTCGTCCCGCTCCAGCCGGCCCTGCAGTCGTACTGGCTGGTCATCCACGTCTTCGTGGCCATCGCCGGCACCGGGTTCTTCGCGCTCGGCGCGGGGCTCGCGGTGGCGCAGCTCGTGCAGACGTACCGCCAGGGCCGCACGGCCTCCGGCAAGCTCCGCTTCATGGCGACGCTGCCCGACGCCGACCGACTCGAGGTCCTGACCTACCGCGTCCTGCTCGTCGGCTTCGTCCTCTGGACCTTCACCCTCATCGCCGGTGCGATCTGGGCGGAACGCGCCTGGGGTCGCTACTGGGGCTGGGACACAAAAGAGGTCTGGACCTTCATCATCTGGGTCGTCTACGCGGGCTACATCCACGCCCGTGCGACCCGTGGCTGGCGCGGTGCGCGGTCGTCCTGGCTGGCCCTCATCGGCTTCGCTGCGGTGATGTTCAACTTCTCGGTCGTGAACGTCTTCTTCAAGGGCCTGCACAGCTACTCGGGGCTGTGAGCCGCGCGGGTCGCTGATGCGGCCCTGGTCGCGACCACGACCGGACGGGAGGCACGGTGCCAGCTGGCACCGTGCCTCCCGTCCGTCGTCGGGTCGCGTGCACGGCCAGGAAGACGCCGTCGTGTCGCTGGGACGCCGCGTCGTCGGCGAGACGCCGCAGGTTTCGGCGGCGTCTCGATGACTCGGCGGTGTCTCGATGACGTGGCGGCGTCTCGATGACGTGGCGGCGCCGAAAGGAGACGCCGGCGTCTTGCGGAGACGACGGCGTCTCGTGAGGACGCGGCGCGTGCGCTACCCGGCGGCGAGCAGTGCATGCACGCGGGCCACCCGCGCACGCCACCACGCCGTGCGCTCCGGCGACGCGGCGGAGCGCTCCACCAGCTCCGGCGCGACGTCGACCCGTCGCACCGGAACCCGACCGCCGACCGGCAACAGGGGATCGGCCGTGACGTCCCCGGCGAACATCGCCGCCGTCCCGAGCCCTGCGGCGTACCCGGGGGTCATCGCCGCGGCGGCCAGGAACGCTCCCATCCCGAGCCCGACCGAGGTGTCGAGCGCGCTGGAGACGACGCACGGCAACCCGGCGTCGGCGATGACGGCACGGGCCGCGCTGATCCCGCCGAGCGGCTGGGCCTTCACGACCAGGACGTCGGCGGCGCCGGCCCGTGCGACGGCGAGGGGGTCGCTCGCCTTCCGGACGCTCTCGTCCGCGGCGACTCGGACCCCGAGGCCGGCGACGCGCGACCGGAGCTCGGCGAGTTCGGGCACCGTTGCACAGGGCTGCTCGGCGTACTGCAGGTCGAACGGTGCGAGCCGCTCCAGCGCTGCGGTGGCCTGCTCCACGCTCCACAGCCCGTTCGCGTCGACCCGGACCGCGGCCTCGGGCCCCATCACCCGGCGGACCGCGGCGACACGGGCGACGTCGTCGTCGACGGTCGTGCCGGGCTCCGCGACCTTGACCTTGGCGGTGGTGCACCCGGGGTACCGCGCGAGCAGGTCGGCGACGGCGTCGGCGGCGATCGCCGGGACGGTGGCGTTGACCGGCACGGAGTCGGCGGCCGGTTCGTGGTCCGTCCACCCGAAGTCGACGGTGGCCCGCAGCCAGGCGGCGGCCTCGGCGTCGTCGTACTCGATGAACGGCGAGAACTCGGTCCACCCTGCGGGGCCGCGCAGCACGACTGCCTCGCGCGTGGTGATGCCGCGGAACCGCACGCGCATCGGCAGGGCCACCACGTGGGCGTCGGCGAGGAGTTCGGCGAGGTCGGGGAGCACGTCCGCCATCCTCCCACCGCACCCAGGGGGCCTGCCGGTTCCTCGGAGGGGACCGCCAGGGCAGGGCACTAG
The DNA here is from genome assembly GCF_003234745.1 of Curtobacterium sp. MCLR17_039. Taxonomy (NCBI): domain Bacteria; kingdom Bacillati; phylum Actinomycetota; class Actinomycetes; order Micrococcales; family Microbacteriaceae; genus Curtobacterium; species Curtobacterium sp. MCLR17_039. Next base: position 289,416 of record NZ_QKTF01000001.1, on the reverse strand, counting down.
CATGCATCGGTCGGCCTCGGTCGGCAGGGGAACGACCCGAAGACGATGGAGGCTCGGTGGCGGTGGATCCGCGGCAGCGCGCAGCACAGCAACGCGCATCGCAGCGCCCGTCCGACCCGTCGAGCGCCGCGGCCGGTCCGGCGTCGGCAGCCCGATCTGCGGCCGCAGCCCGACCAGCGGCGGCAGCCCGACCGGCAGCGGGCGCTCGACCCGCGGCGGTTCCCGGGCGCGACTCCGACGACTTCGCCCGCCTCATGCAGCGCAACACCGTCGACGTGCGGCAGACGGGTGCCACGAGGCGCCGCAACCCCGTCGTCGGCAAGATCGCACTCGGCCTCGCCGTCGTCTCCGCCGCGGTGGACGCCAGTGCCTTCGCCGTGTTCATGGGCGGTGACACGAACTTCGCCTTCGGCATCTGCTTCGTCGTCGTGTTCCTGACGCTCGTCGCCGCGGTGCTCGGGTTCGTCGCTGCCGTCGGCTCGTTCGGGCGCTGGTACGGCGCCGTCGGGGTCGTCCTGGCGTTCTTCGCGAACCCCGTGATCCTCATCGTGATCATGGTGTTCGTCGCGCCGGAGATCCTGACCGACATGGGCGCCTGACCCGCCAGACGCCCGGCGGTACGTTGGGAGCATGGCTGCTCCCGTCTCCGACCTGTTCGACCCCGACGTCTGGACCACCGCTCCGATCGCGGAGCAGTTCACCGACATCACGTACCACAAGCACGTCTCCAAGGGCATCGTCCGGGTCGCCTTCGACCGTCCCGAGGTCCGCAACGCCTTCCGCCCGCGCACCGTCGACGAGCTGTACCGCGCCCTCGACGACGCGCGGCAGGACCCCCGTGTCGGCGTCGTGCTGCTGACCGGCAACGGCCCGAGCCCGAAGGACGGCGGGTGGGCGTTCTGCTCCGGCGGCGACCAGCGCATCCGGGGGCGGAGCGGCTACCAGTACGTCGGCGACGAGGGTGCACCGCCGGAGGGCGTCGACCCCGCGGCCGCCCAGGCGTCGATGGGGCGGCTGCACATCCTCGAGGTCCAGCGCCTGATCCGGATGATGCCCAAGGTCGTCATCGCGGTCGTCCCCGGCTGGGCTGCGGGCGGCGGGCACTCCCTGCACGCGATCTGCGACCTCACCATCGCCAGTGCCGAGCACGGGAAGTTCAAGCAGACCGATGCCGACGTCGGCTCGTTCGACGGCGGCTACGGCAGCGCCTACTACGCCAAGCAGATCGGGCAGAAGTTCGCCCGCGAGGTCTTCTTCCTCGCGCAGGAGTACTCCGCCCAGCGCGCGTACGAGATGGGTGCGGTGAACGCCGTGGTGCCGCACGCCGACCTGGAGCGGGAGGCGATCCGCTGGGGCGAGATCGTGCTCGGCAAGTCCCCGACGGCGATCCGCATGCTCAAGTACGCGTTCAACGCCGTGGACGACGGCATGGTCGGCCAGCAGGTGTTCGCGGGCGAGGCCACGCGGCTGGCCTACGGCACCGACGAGGCCGTCGAAGGTCGCGACTCGTTCCTCGAGAAGCGCGCTCCCGAGTGGACCGCGTTCCCCTGGCACTACTGATGCCCCGTCCGCTGGTCGCGACCGGCACGTCGGACCCGACGGCCGTGCTGCGCGGCCTGGAGGCAGCACTCGCCGGCGGCCCCGCACTGCTCCCCGTCGCCGAGGGGGCTCCTGCACTGCCGACGCCACCGCCGGCCGAGGTCCGTCAGGCGGTCGCCCTGGTGGTCGAGACGAGCGGGTCCACCGGCACCGGCAAGCGGGTGGCGCTCTCGTCCGAGGCGCTCCTCGCCGGTGCCGCCGCGGCCGACGCGGCACTCGGTGGGCCCGGGCGCTGGGTGCTCGCACTGCCGACGCACTACATCGCCGGCATCAACGTCCTGACCCGCTCGATCACCGCGGGCACCGACCCCGTCGTCGTGCCACCCGGGCACTTCGCGGCCGCCGCGTTCACCGAGGCGGCCGAACGGCTCGTCGTCGGTCCGGCCGCGCCCCGTCGCTACACCTCCCTGGTGCCGGTGCAGCTCGCACGCGTCCTCGACGACCCGGACGCCACGCGTGCGCTCGCCCGGTTCGACGCGGTGCTGGTCGGCGGGCAGGCCACCCCGGCGCCGCTCCGGCAGCGGGCGCTCGACGCCGGGGTCCGGATCGTGACCACGTACGGTGCGAGCGAGACGAGCGGTGGATGCGTGTACGACGGCGTCCCGTTCGGCACGGTGCGCACCGCGCTGGTCGACGGCGAGCTGCACCTGGCCGGGCCGATGCTCGCCGAGGGGTACCTCGACGACGACGCCCGCACGGCGTCGGCCTTCGTCGAGCGGGACGGGCTGCGCTGGTACCGGACCGGCGACACCGCGACCCTGTCGGACGGCGTGGTCCGCGTGCTCGGACGCCTCGACGACGTGGTGATCTCCGGCGGCGAGAAGGTCCAGCTCGGTGCGGTCGAACGGCTCGTCCGCGGGCTCCCCGGACAGGAGAGCGCCGTCGTCGCCCGGCGCTCGGCGGGGGAGTGGGGCGAGGTCCCGGTCGTCGCCACCGAGCAGCCGCTCGACCTCGAGGCCGTGCGTGCCCACGTCGGAGCCACCCTGGGGCGTGCCGCCCGCCCCGCCGACGTGGTCCTGGTGGAGCGGATCCCGATGCTGCCGTCGGGCAAACCCGACCGTCGGGCCGTGCAGGCGCTGGTCGACCCGGTCCGTTCGTCGGGACCGCGAGCCGCCGGGCGGTCGCATCGGCAATAAGATCGGTGCTCGTGGCACGAACGAAGAACTCGACGCAGAAGCAGGGCCGGTCCGGCAACCCGGCGAAGGCCGCTGCCCCCGCCCGCACCAAGCGGAAGGCGACTGCGCGCGACTGGATCGGCGGCGCACGCCTGCGCACCCTGACCCTCGGTGTCGTCCCGGTCGTGCTCGGCACCGCCGTCGCGTTCGTCGACAGCGGTGAGCCCGGCGACTTCGGCGACTACCTGGCGAAGGACGGCCACCTCGCGGTCGCGCTGCTCGCCCTGGCCGTGGCGCTGTTCCTGCAGATCGGCGTGAACTACAGCAACGACTACTCCGACGGGGTCCGCGGCACCGACGAGTACCGCGTCGGTCCGGCACGACTCACCGGAGCCGGCCTGGCCAAGCCCCGGACCGTGCTCACCGTCGCCCTGACGTTCTTCGGCCTGGCCGCGGTCGCCGGCCTGGTCATCGTGCTGCTCACCCAGCTGTGGTGGCTGCTGCTCGTGGGGGCCGCCGCCATCGTCGCCGCCTGGTTCTACACCGGTGGCAAGAAGCCGTACGGGTACAACGCCCTCGGCGAGGTCTTCGTCTTCGTCTTCTTCGGACTGGTCGCCGTGCTCGGCACCCAGTTCGTGCAGATCCGCGAGGTCACCGTCAACGGCTGGGCAGCCGCCGTCGCCGCCGGGTTCTTCGCCTGCGCGGTCCTGATGGTGAACAACATCCGCGACATCGACGAGGACCAGCTGGCGGGCAAGCGCACGCTCGCCGTGGTCGTCGGCCGTCCGGTGGCCCGCGTCCTCTTCGGCCTGTTCCTGATGCTGCCGTACGTCGTGCTGCTCTGGTTCGTGCTGCTGTACTTCCGCACGGGCTTCACGTACTTCTCGCTGCTGCTGGCCCTGCCGGCACTGGCGATCGGGGTGTCGTCACGGAAGCCCCGCGAGCTCATCACGGCCCTGCAGCTGTCGTCGTTCGCCTCGCTCGCCTTCGGCGTGGTGCTCGGGATCACCCTGGCCGTCCAGCCGTAGCCGTTCCGGCTGCTCGACCGGGCGGCCCCGCGCCCGGGGTCAGTCGGCGTCGGTGTCCCGGCGCGCTCCGTGCCGGTCGGCGTCGGACACCGGACGGTCCGTCGGGGTGGCCGCCGCGTCGGAGTCGGCGGCGTCGACGAAGTCGTCCTCGAAGTCCGAGTCGGCGTCGCGCTCCGGGGTGCCGCGGCGGTTCGCCAGGCTCAGGGCCACCTGCGTGCGCAGTCCGGACAGGGCGATGTACGAGACGAGCAGGCCCACCAGGGCGGCCACGATCGTCGCCCAGTACCACGGCATCGGCGTCAGGAGCAGGAGGAGCACGAGCGCCACCACGAAGATGCCGAGCCGAGCCAGGGTGTACAGGAGCCACGCTTTCACACGGTGAGTCTACGGAAGCGCCGACCGGCAGGGGCATCACAGGGTCGCGACCTAGACTTCACCGCATGGTCCGCTTGTGGTTGATCGTCGCCGTGGCCGCCGTCGCCTTCACGGTGTACGCGGCCATCGACTGCGGCACGATGCCGCGTCAGCGTGTCCGTTCCCTGCGTCGCGGCGTGTGGCTCCTGCTCGTCATCGTCCTGCCCGTCCTCGGTGGCGTGCTCTGGTTCCTGCTCGGTCGCACCCCGGCGGCCGACCCCGGTGCGTCGGCCCGCTACCGTGGACCCGAAGACGACCCGGACTTCCTCGGCACCACGCCGGAGCCGGGCACCACCCTCACGGACAAGGACCAGGACGACGCGACCCTCCGAGACCTCGAAGACCAGTTCCACGAGCGCGACGACGACGGCCGCACCGATCGCTGACGGCCCCGTCGGTTCGGGCAGCCCGGCGACGGACACCGCGCTCGCCCTCCTGCAGGAACTCGTGCGTGCCGGCGTCACCGACGTCGTCGTGAGCCCCGGTTCGCGTTCCCAGGCACTCGCCCTCGCGGCGGTCGCCCTGGAACGCGCCGGTGGGCTGACCGTGCACGTGCGGTTGGACGAACGGACCGCCGGGTTCTTCGCACTCGGGCTCGCGGTCGAGACGCACCGGCCCGCAGCGGTGGTGACGACGTCGGGCACCGCGGTGGCGAACCTGCACCCCGCCGTGCTCGAGGCGCACCACTCCGGCGTGCCGATGATCGTGCTGAGCGCCGACCGCCCCGACGAACTGCGCGGCATCGGCAGCAACCAGACCACCGTCCAGCCCGGGATCTTCGGCCAGGCCGTCGCCTTCGTCCGCGACGTCGAGGCCCCGTCGGCGCACGGCGTCGACGCCTCGGTCCGCGACACCCTGCGCACCCTCGCCCGACAGGCCGTCGCCGCCGCAGCGGGGCACACCGGGCAGCCCGGTCCCGCGCAGCTCAACGTCGCGTTCCGTGAGCCGCTGTCCGCCGGGCTCGCCCCGGAGCACGTCAGCCCCGTGCCGGACGACGAGGTCGACCTGGCGTTCGCCACCCGCCGGGCGCACACCGGTCTGCCGGTCGCCGAACTCACCCCGGACGACGAACCGGGCACCGTCGTCATCGCCGGGCACGACGCCGGCGAGGACGCCGAGCGGATCGCCTGGGAACTCGGGGCGCCGCTCCTCGCCGAGGTCTCGAGCGGCGCGCGCTTCGGCCGCAACCTGGTCGTGGCCTACCGCGAGCTGCTGCGCGACCCGGACCACGGCGGTGCCGTCCGCCGGGCCGTCGTGCTCGGCCACCCGACCCTCAGCAGGGAGGTCCCCGCGCTCCTGCAGCGCGACGGGGTCGAGACGATCGTGGTCCGCGGACCGGCGGCCGACCCCTTCGACCCGGCCCGCGCCTCCCGACCGGACGCCGTGACCACCTTCGTGTCCGACGTCCGCGTGACGGGCCGGACCCGGCCGGAGCACCGCGCGTGGGTCGGCCGCTGGGTCGGCTCCAGCCGGCGGATCCTGGGGGACGGCGACGCCGGCCCGGACCTCGACGCCAAGCGCTCCGCCGACCGCGCCGAGCGGAACAAGTTCCTGCGTGACGAGGTCGCGCTCCGTCGCCGACCCGTCGACCGGGCCATGCTCGCCGAGGCAGTCTGGGGCGTGACCTGGCCGCACGACCGGCTGGTCCTCGGGGCGTCGCAGCTCATCCGTGAAGCCGATGCCCGGGTGCTCGGCAAGAAGATCCGGGTGCACGCGAACCGCGGGCTCGCCGGCATCGACGGCACCGTCTCGACCGCGCTCGGCATCGCCGCGGCGCTCGAACAGTCCTCGGCCTCGGTGGGCACCACCCGTGTGCTCCTCGGCGACCTGACGCTGCTGCACGACCTCGGAGCGTTCGTCACCGGCACCGAGGAACGCACCCACCGGGTGCAGGTCGTCGTCGGCAACGACCACGGTGGCGCGATCTTCCGCGGGCTCGAGGTGGCGAAGACCACGCCGGAGGCCGACATGCGGCGGATGATGTCGACCCCGCAGCACGTCGACGTCGAGCGGGTCGTCACGGGTCTCGGGTGGGAGTACCGCCGGGCGGCGACGTGGGGTGACCTCGAGCGGGTGCTCACCGACCCCGCCGAGCGGGTCGTGATCGAGGTCCCGCTGGCGGACTGACCGGTCGCGCAGCTGCGCCCTGCGCGGGTCGGGCAACTGCGCGCCCGCGCGGGTCGCGCGGCTGCCTCAGGCCAGCGCGTCGGTGATCGGCCGGAACTTCAGGGCGGTCTCGGCCACCTCGCGCGCGGGCTCCGAACCGGCGACGATGCCGGCCCCCGCCCAGGCCCGGACGGTGCCGTCGTCGTCGATCCGGGCGCTGCGGAGCGCGAGCATCCACTCGCCGTCACCCGTCGCGCTCATCCAGCCGACCGGCCCGGCGTAGCGGCCGCGGTCGACGCCCTCGAGCTCGGCGACCAACCGCACGGCCACGTCCGTCGGGGTGCCGGCGACCGCGGCCGTCGGGTGCAGGGCGTCGGCGACGTCCAGTGACGTGGTGTCGGGCGGCAGCGTGGCCTGCACGTCGGTCGCCAGGTGCCACAGGTTCGGCAGCTGCAGCCGGAACGGTTCGGTGTCGGCGCGCAGGTCCGTCGCGAGCGGGGCGAGGGCCGCGAGCAGGCTGTCGATCGCGAAGGTGTGCTCCTCGACGTCCTTGGCACTGCTGGCCAGGGCCTCTGCTGCAGCCCGGTCGGACACCTCGTCGGTGCCCCGTGCGGCGCTGCCGGCGAGCACCCGTGCGGTCAGCCGCGTGCCGTCGGTGCGGGCGAGGGTCTCGGGGGTGGCGCCGATCAGCCCGTCGACCGCGAAGGTCACGCACTGCGGGTAGGCGGCCGCGAGGTCGAGCAGGACCGCCCGTCGATCGGCTCCCGGCGGCAGCGTGCCGACGAGGTCGCGGGCGAGCACCACCTTGCGGGCGCTCCCGGCCACGATGCGGCGGACGGCCTCGGACACGTTGGCGGCGTAGGTGTCCTCGTCGATGTGCCCGGGACGCAGCGCCACGGAGACGTGCGGCCCGACGTGGGGGACCGGGACCGAGGTCCGGGTGAAGGCCAGGGGCTCTGCGCCGAGCGTCGTGTCGATCGCGGTCAGCCAGGCCTTGCCGCGCCGCCGACCGAGGACCACCCGGGGCACGATGAGCACGCTCTCGTCGGCGGAGTCGTCGGCGAAGGCGAACGACCCGAACGCGACGAGCCCCGAACCGCGCAGCTGCACCTGATCGTCGACGACGGCGGTCTCGACGACGCTGCGCCAGAGAGCCGCGGCGTCACGCATCCGGTCGGGGCCGGTGAAGGTGAACCGGAGCGCCTCGCCGATGCCGACGATGCCGTCGCCGTTCCGGACGAAGGCGAGGGGACGGTCGCGGAGCGTGTGGCGGAGGACGGCGCCCGGGTCGTCGAGGATCCGGGTCGAGACCGTCAGCGGGGGCGCCGCCGTGGTGGTTCGGGTCACGGCTCCGATGCTACGCGCCGATCCCGCACCGCCCGGGTGGCTGCGAGTCCGGTGAACGCTCGGTCGGGACCTCTAGGATTGATCGTGTGAGCAGAGCGGACCTGAACAAGCGCCCGGACGAGGTGGCGGCGATGTTCGACGACGTCGCGGCCAAGTACGACCTCACGAACGACATCCTGTCGGCGGGCAACGCCCCGCTGTGGCGTGTCGCCACGGTCCGCGCGGTCGACCCGCAGCCCGGCGAGAAGGTCCTCGACATCGCCGCGGGCACCGGGACCAGCGCGGCGGCCTTCGCCAAGAAGGGCGCCGAGGTCACCGCGCTCGACCTGTCCGCCGGCATGATCGCCGTCGGCCGTGAACGCCACCCCGAGATCACCTTCGTCGAGGGCGACGCCGAACAGCTGCCCTTCGACGACGACACGTTCGACGCCGTCACGATCTCGTTCGGGCTGCGCAACGTGAACGACCCGAAGCAGGCGCTCGCCGAGATGCTGCGCGTCCTGAAGCCCGGTGGCCGCGTCGTCATCTGTGAGTTCTCGACGCCGCCCCGTGCCCTGCTGCGCTTCGGCTACGGCACCTATCTGAAGCGCGTGCTCCCGGGCATCGCGCGGCTCTCGAGCAGCAACCCGGCCGCCTACCGCTACCTCGCCGAGTCCATCGACGCGTGGCCCGACCAGCAGGTGCTCACCCAGTGGCTCCGCGGTGTCGGCTTCTCGGTGGTCGCCTACCGCAACCTGACGGCCGGTATCGTCGCACTGCACCGTGGCCGCAAGCCCGTCGCCGACACGGTGCGCGAGTCCGCGGCACGGCGTGCGAAGGCCCGCCGCGACCACCAGAACACCGGCGAGCAGCCGCGCGTCGACCCGGCCGCCGACTGACCGGTCACCACCCCCGAAGACGGAGCAGCACTTGAATCCGAGCGTCCCGGTCGCACGTCGCGCGCCGAGCCTGCGCGCATCGCTGGGCATCGGCGAGCGGTTGTTCGCCACGCCCGCCGACCGACGCTTCATCTCCGCGGTCGACGACGGGCTCGAACTCGTCGAGCAGGGGCTCGAGGACGCCATGCGTTCCACCGACACCCTCGCCGACACCACCAGCCGGTACCTGCTGTCCGCCGGTGGCAAGCGCATCCGCCCGACCCTGACGCTCCTCATCGCCCAGCTCGGTGACGGCGTGACCGACGCCGTGGTCAAGGCCGCGGTGAGCATCGAGACCACGCACCTGGCGTCGCTGTACCACGACGACGTCATGGACGAGGCACCCGTCCGCCGCGGGGTCCCCGCCGCGCAGATCACCTACGGCAACAACGTGGCGATCCTGACCGGTGACCTGCTCTTCGCCCGCGCCAGCCTGATCACGGCCGACCTCGGCACCGAGGGCATCCGGATGCAGGCCGAGACCTTCCAGCGCCTCTGCATGGGGCAGCTGCACGAGACGACGGGGCCGCAGCCGGACGACGACCCGCTCGAGCACTACATCCAGGTGCTCAGCGACAAGACCGGTTCGCTCATCGCCACCGCGGCACGCGCCGGCGTGATGTTCTCCGGTGCCGACCGCGCCTACCTCGACGCCGTCGGTACCTTCGGCGAGAAGGTCGGCGTGGCCTTCCAGCTCGTCGACGACGTCATCGACCTCGCGCCGGCGACGGACAAGACCGGCAAGATCGCCGGCAACGACCTGCGCGCTGGCGTGGACACCCTGCCGGTCCTGCAGCTGCGACGGATGGCCGCGACCGATCCGTCCGCGCAGCACCTGGTCGAGCGCATCGAGCGCGACGTCAACGGTGCGCCCGACGACGTGGTCGACTCCGCGCCGTACCAGTCGGCCGTCGCCGCGCTCCGCGAACACGAGGCGACCGCGGCGACCCGCGCCGTCGCCGTCGCCTGGGCCCGCGAAGCTGTCGCCGCCCTCGCCCCGCTCCCCGACGGCACCGTGAAACGGGCACTCACCCGCTTCGCGGACTCCGTCGTCGACCGAAGCCGCTGAACACCCCTCCCGACGCGCACGCCCACGGCGGCCCGGTCGGGAGGCCCCCGGGAACCCCCACCCGAACGAACTGGAGACGATCAGTGCCCACCCTCCGACTCGCCATCGTCGGCGCCGGCCCGGCCGGCATCTACGCCGCGGACATCCTGCTGCGCGAGGCGCACGGCTACGACGTGTCGATCGACCTGTTCGAGCAGCTCCCCGCGCCCTACGGTCTTGTCCGGTACGGCGTCGCCCCCGACCACCCGCGCATCAAGGGCATCATCAACGCCCTGCGTGACGTCCTCGACCGCGGTGTCGTCCGGCTGTTCGGCAACGTCCGCTACGGCGAGGACATCACCCTCGAGGACCTCAAGAAGCACTACAACGCGGTCGTGTTCTCGACCGGTGCGATCAAGGACGCCGACCTCGACATCCCCGGTGTCGACCTCGACGGCTCGTACGGCGCAGCCGAGTTCGTGAGCTGGTTCGACGGCCACCCCGACGTCCCGCGCACCTGGCCGCTGCACGCCGAGAGCGTCGCGGTCATCGGCGTCGGCAACGTCGCCCTCGACGTCTCGCGCATCCTGGCGAAGCACGCCGACGACCTGCTGCCGACCGAGATCCCCGCGAACGTGTACGAGGGCCTGAAGGCATCGCCGGTCACGGACGTGCACGTCTTCGGCCGCCGCGGCCCGGCGCAGGTGAAGTTCACGCCGCTCGAGCTCCGCGAGCTCGGCGAGGTCCGCGACGTCGACATGGTGGTCTACGACGAGGACTTCGACCACGACGAGGCGTCGAAGACCGCGATCGCGACGAACAAGCAGGTCATGGTGATCAACCGTGTCCTCGAGCAGTGGCGCACGCGCGAGGTCGGCCAGGCCAGCCGCCGGCTCCACCTGCACTTCTACGCGAAGCCGATCGAGTTCGTCGGCGACGAGCAGGGCAAGCTGACCGCCATCCGCTACGAGCGCACCCGTCCGAACGGCGAGGGCGGCGTCGAGGGCACCGGCGAGATCCGCGAGATCCCGATCCAGGCCGCCTACCGCGCGGTCGGGTACTTCGGTTCCCCGCTGCCCGGGGTGCCGTTCGACGAGCGGCACGGTGTCATCCCGAACCACGAGGGCCAGGTCCTCGACGACGACAACCAGCAGATCCCCGGGGTGTACGCCACCGGCTGGATCAAGCGCGGTCCGGTCGGGCTCATCGGACACACGAAGTCCGACGCGATGGAGACCGTGCAGCACATCGTCAACGACCAGGCGAGCTGGTGGACCCCGGAGGACCCGTCCGACGAGGCCATCCCGGCCCTGCTCCGCGAGCGCGGCGTCGAGTACACCGACCTCGAGGGCTGGCACCACCTCGACACCCACGAGCAGGCGCTCGGTGCGGTCGACGGGCGCGAGCGCATCAAGGTGGTGCCGCGCGACGAGATGATCGACGTCTCGCTCGGCCGCGTCGACACCCCGACCAGCTGACGACCATGACCGACACGCGCCCCGTCCCGCCCACCGCGGTGCGGGGCGCGTCCGCGTCGGAGTCACGGCTGCAGGGCGTGGACGTGGCCCGTGCGGTCGCGCTGCTCGGCATGATGGCCGCACACGTCGGCGGCATCGCGGAGCAGCTCGACTGGACCGACCCCGCCACCTGGACCGCCGTCGCCCACGGCCGCCCGTCCACACTGTTCGCGGTCCTCGCCGGGGTCTCGATCGGCCTGACGAGCGGCCGTGCCGACCCGCCCGGCCCGCCCACCATCGGCCGCATCCGTGCCCGGCTCGCCATCCGCGCCGTGGTGGTCGTCGTCATCGGGTTCGCCCTGATGGCGCTCGACACCCCCGTGTACGTGATCCTGCCGACCTACGGGGTGCTGTTCCTGCTGGTGGTCCCGGTGCTCCGCGTCCGACCGGCGGCGCTGCTCGGCATCGCCGCGCTCTGCGCGGTGCTGTCGCCGCTCGCCGCGCTGACGATCGCGCCGGCCTACGCGGACGCCGGCATGATCGGCGTCCAGCTCGGCCTGGTCTACCCCGTGGTCACCTTCCTGGCGTACGTCCTGGTGGGGCTCGCGGTCGCCCGCAGCGGTCTGGAGGAACGGGGCCGGCAGGTCGCGCTCCTGGTGGCAGGCGCACTGGTCGCCGCCACCGCGTACGTCGCCGGGTCGGTCCTCGCCCCGCTGCCGGACGACGCGGCCCTGGCGTTCCCCGGGGTCCCGTACGCGGGCGAGGGCTCGACCCCCGGCCAGGCCCTTGCGCAGCTGTTCCTGTCCCCGCGTGACCACTCGTCGTCAGTCGTCGACGTGGTGGGGACGGCCGGGGTGGCGGTCGCCGTGATCGCCCTGTGCCTGCTCGTGTTCGACGGCCGCGGGCGTGTCGCCGAGCGGATCGCGTTCCCCCTGGCCGCGGTCGGCTCGATGCCGCTGACGGTGTACTCGGGGCACCTCGTGGTCATCGCGATGCTGCCGACCTCCCCCGAGTCGGTCGAGGCCTGGGGCTGGTTCGCCCTCGGCTCGGTGGTCTTCGCGATGCTGTGGCGGCGGTTCCTGGGTCGCGGCCCGCTCGAGCGGGTGGTGGGGGCCCTGGTGTCCCTCGTCCCGATGCGCTGAGCGCACCTGGCGGAGCCGCACCGGGCCTCCAGGCGGCTACTGCAGCGCCGCCGTGAGCCGCGCGACGTTGTCGAGCACCTTGGACCGGCGCGGACGGTCGACCCACTCGTCGAGCGTGAGCTCGAAGCTGTGCTCCTTGTAGGAGTCCTGCACCTCGCGCAGGGCGTCGACGAAGCGGTGCCCGCGCACCATCACGGAGACCTCGAGGTTCAGGCTGAACGAGCGCATGTCCATGTTGCTCGACCCGATCACCGACACCTCGTCGTCGATCGTGAAGTGCTTCGCGTGCAGGATCGTCGGCGCGCGGTACAGCCAGATCCGCACACCGGCCCGCAGGAGTTCCTCGTAGTAGGAGCGCTGCGCGTGCCAGGTCATCGCGTGGTCGCCCATCTCGCCGACGAACAGCTCGACGTCGACCCCGCGCTGCGCCGTCGTGGTGATGGCGTAGAGCATCGAGTCGTCCGGCACGAAGTACGGCGACGTGATCGAGACCTTCTGCTGCGCCGAGTAGAGCAGCGCGTTGAACAGGCGCAGGTTGTTCTCGCCGTCGAAGCCCGGGCCGGACGGCACCACCTGGCAGTCGAGCGCGTCGCCGCGGTCGGCCCGCTGGACGGGGTCGCTCTCGCGCAGCAGCAGCTCGTCGGTCTCGCTGTACCAGTCGGTGACGAACAGGGCGTTGAGCCCCGCGACGACCGGTCCCTCGAACCGGGCGAACAGGTCCTTGTAGACCATGCCCTTCTCGACGTGCGACTTGATGTCGTACGACGCGTCGATCAGGTTCTGCGAGCCGGTGAACGCGACCGAGCCGTCGATCACCATGATCTTCCGGTGGTTGCGGAGGTCGGGGCGCTGGAACTTCCCCTGCAGCGGGAGGAGGGGCAGCATCAGGTGCCACTCGATGCCCGCCTGGTCCATGAACGACAGGGTGTCCTTGTAGCCCGGGTACCCGCGGCTGGCCCAGTGGTCGAGCAGGAACCGCACGGTCACCCCACGGGCCTGCGCCCGCGCGAGCGCCTCGAAGAACGGGCGCGTGGTGTCGTCGAGCGTCGCGATGTAGAACTCGACGTGCACGAACCGGCGGGACTGGTCGATCGCCCGGGTCATCTCGGCGATGGACTCCTCGGAGTCGGGGTAGAGCTCCGCGGAGTTGCCGCCGACCAACGGCATCGCGCCGAGTTCGCGGTTCAGCCGCGTGACGCTCTCGAGCCACGCGGGCCACGGGTGGTCGCGCCGGACCCGCTCGATGCCCTCGGTCTGCTCGAGGATGTACGCGTTGATCTCGGTCTGCTTCTCGCGACGGGCGCGGGGGAGCTTCGTCGACCCGATGACCAGGAAGACGATGAAGCCGATGTAGGGGATGAGGAAGATCGCGAGCAGCCACGCCGTCGCGGTCTGCGGCTTCCGGTTGATCGGGACGTAGATGATCGAGAAGACGCGGATCGCCAGGTCCAGCAGGACGAGCAGGACGGTGATGACGACGCTGAGCCAGTGCTCCACGGGGTGTCGGGTGTCGTTCGCAGGGGCCGCGGGTCAGCGGAAGTTGATGAACTGCAACGGGACGTCGAACTCTTCACCCTTGAGGAGCTGGATCGTGTTCTGCAGGTCGTCACGGCTCTTCGACGAGACGCGGAGCTCGTCACCCTGGATCTGGCTCTTCACCGTCTTCGGGGCGTTGGCCCGCAGGAACGCGCCGATCTTCTTCGCCACGTCCTGCTCGATGCCGTTCTTGAACTTCACCTCGATGCGGTACTCCTTGCCCGAGGGGTACGGGTCGCCGGCGTCGAGGCTCTTCAGGCTGATGTTCCGCTTGATCGCCTTGCTCTGCAGCACGTCGAGGACCGCCTTGGCGCGCTCTTCCGAGTTCGCCTTGATCAGGACGTCCTCGCCGCTGAACGCGACCGAGGCGTCGGCGCCCTTGAAGTCGTACCGCTGCTCGATCTCCTTGGCCGCCTGGTTGAGGGCGTTCTCCGCCTCCATCTTGTCGACCTTGCTGACCACGTCGAAGGAACTGTCTGCCATGCGGAACAGCCTAACGGCGGACGGGAGGCCCGGTTCGGCCCCCGTGCGCGGGCCCTGGTGGGTGGGTGCTCGCGTCCAGGGCCGATGGTCACGACCACCGTCAGCCATCCGCTATGCTTTTGTGCGCGCCTTCGGTTGGTGATCACACCGGCTGGGTGCGCATGGCAAGTTACCCAAGCGGCCAAAGGGATCTGACTGTAAATCAGCCGGCGTAGCCTTCGGGGGTTCGAATCCCTCACTTGCCACCATCTGATCGGCCCCGTCCACTGCGGACGGGGCCGATGGTGTTTCCGGGAGGATGGGTGCATGGCATCCGACCCCACACCGTCCCAGTTCGCCGACCTCGCCGAGTCGATCGCCCGTGACGCAGCGGCGCTGGCCGCACGCCGCCGTGCCGAGGGGGTCGAGGTCGCGGACCGGAAGTCGAGCATCGTCGACGTGGTCACGGCCGCCGACCGCGAGGTCGAGGCACTCATCCGCGCCCGCATCGCCGAGGCCCGCCCCGACGACGCCTTCCACGGCGAGGAGTCCGGGTCGGCCTCCGGTGCCTCGGGCATCACCTGGGTGGTGGACCCGATCGACGGCACGGTCAACTACCTGTACGGCAGCGCCGAGTACGGCGTGAGCATCGGCGTCGTGCGCGGCGCACCCGACCCGATGACCTGGGAGCCGATCGCGGGCGTCGTCGTGGCGCCGGCGACGGGCACCGTCTTCCGCGCGGCCGTCGGTCAGGGAGCGACCCGTGACGGGGAACCGTTGTCCGTCGCCGCGCCCGGCTCGCTCGCCGAGACGCTCGTCGCCACCGGGTTCGGGTACACGGCCGACCGTCGCCGGGAGCAGGTCGCGGTGCTGGCCGGACTCATCGGCGAGGTGCGGGACATCCGCCGCGGGGGAGCGGCGTCGCTCGACTGCTGCGCCGTCGGGGCGGGCGTGGTGGACGCGTACTACGAGCGCGGGATCAACCCGTGGGACATGGCCGGCGGGGCCCTCGTCGCGCAGGAGGCCGGCGCGGCCATCCGCATCTGGGAGGCCGGAGGGACGCGCTCCTTCCTGTTCGCGAGCCCCGCCGTCGCCGACGAACTCGAGGCCCTGGTGCGTGGTCTCGAGGCCGGTGCGCTCGGAGCCGTGCGGGCCTGACGACGTGCCGATCCCCGGGTCCGGGGGTGTCGGGCGGACCTGACCACGACTGGCGACCTACGACCTCGCCTGCTAGCGTGCTCAGGTCCCGTTATCTGCTCGTTACCAACGAGTGAGCCCTTCTCTGATCAGGATCGCCACCGCACGCATGCCCCGTACTCCTCTGTCGTCCGCTCCCACCGACGGTTCCGTCGACGACGCCACCCCGGTCGTCCACCAGACCCGACGCGCTCGGATCGAGGCAGAGCGAGCCGCGGCGAAGGGCACGGTCGTGGCGCAGGGCTCGACGGGTCCGAGCTTCGACGACGTGATCGGTGCGGTCACGCCGGGAACCCCCGCGGCCCCCGTGTCGCCGATCGACCTCGCACCGGCATCGCCCGTGCGCCCGGCTTCCCGGATCGTGACGCCGCCGGCCCCCACCTCGCCCGTCGTGCACGCCCTGCGGGTCGCTTCCGTCGCCCCGGCGTCGCAGCCCCGTCGTGTCGCGGGGCAGGTCCCCGCATCGCGCCGCCGCAGCAGCCGTCCGGCCACGAAGACCGCGGTCGACCGCGCAACCCGTCACATCCGGTCCACGGCCACCACGACCGCCGCAGCAGCGCGGTCCCCGAAGCAGGGCGCGTCGTTCCGCCGTGCTGCTTCGCGCGTGACCGCGGTCGGCGCACTGCTCTTCGCAGCAGGCCTCGTCGTCTCGACCTCGCTGCCGGCGCAGGCGCTCTGGGTCCCGGCGTCCGGCTCGACCGCGGCCCGTGCCACCGTCGACGGGGCGACCCAGTCGATGCAGGTCGGTGCCTCGGCCGACGGATCGACCGCCCGTGACCAGTACACGGTTTCCGACGCCACGCAGTACGCGAACGTCGACTCCTCGACCTTCACGAACGACCCGACCGGCACCATCCAGTGGCCGTTCCTGACCGGCGTCCCGATCACCTCGGGCTTCGGTGGACGCCAGGTCGCCGGGTGCTCGTTCTGCTCGACGAACCACATGGGCATCGACTTCGCCCCGGGCGAGGGCACCCCGATCGGCGTCATCGCCGCCGGCACCGTGATCAAGGTGCAGGCGAACGACGGCGGCTTCGGCAACGACGTCTGGGTCGAGCACGACGTGGACGGCAAGCAGTTCGTCAGCGTCTACGGCCACATGGAGGACAACTCCTTCAAGGTCGTCACCGGCCAGCACGTCGAGGTCGGCGACATCCTCGGTCTCGTCGGCAGCACGGGCAACTCCACGGGCCCGCACCTGCACCTCGAGGTGCACGTCGACGGGGTCCCGGTGGACCCGCTGGCGTGGCTCCGGACCAACGCGAACTAGCGGCCCACGACGCGGCACGCCCGGGCGTCTCGTCCGGTTCCGGAGCAGCGTCGGAGGTCTGCTATCCTCGTGTGGTGCCGTTCGCGGCACATCGCCCCGATAGCTCAGTGGTAGAGCACCTCCATGGTAAGGAGGGGGTCGTCAGTTCAATCCTGACTCGGGGCTCCGACCCGGTGCGCGTGCCGCTCCGGATCTCTGGCGGGGTAGCTCAGTTGGTTAGAGCACACGACTCATAATCGTGGGGTCGCGGGTTCAAGTCCCGCCCTCGCTACACGCAAGGCCCTCTCGTCCAGGATTCCCTGGGTCAGGGGGCCTTCTCTGTTGCCGGCCCCACTTCGATTGCTGGGGCCCACCCACCGCGCGTTCAGTCCGCCGCCTGCACATCGGCCGCGACGTTCTCCTGCGCGGCGAACTGGGTGCGGTGCAGCTCCTCGTACCGGCCACCCGCGGCCAGCAGTTCGTCGTGCGTGCCACGCTCCACGATCGATCCGTCCTCGACCACCAGGATCATGTCCGCGCTGCGGATCGTGGAGAGCCGGTGCGCGATCACCATCGCCGTCCGCCCCTCGAGCGCCTCGCCGAGCGCAGCCTGCACCGCTGCCTCGGACGTCGAGTCGAGTGCCGCCGTCGCCTCGTCGAGGATGACGACGCGTGGCTGGGCGAGCAGGAGCCGGGCGATCGTCATCCGCTGGCGCTCGCCCCCGGACAGCCGGTAGCCGCGTTCGCCCACCATGGTGTCCAACTGGTCGGGGAGGGACCGGATGAGCGGCTCGAGCCGCGCACGGCGGACGGCGTCCCACACCTCGTCGTCGGACGCCTCGGGCCGTGCGAAGCGCAGGTTGGAACGGATGGTCTCGTGGAACAGGTGGCCGTCCTGCGTCACCATGCCGAGGGTGTGCCGCATCGAGGCGAACGTGACGTCGCGGACGTCCGTCCCGGCCAGGCGCACCGCGCCGCTGTCGACGTCGTACAGGCGCGCGAGCAGCTGTGCGACCGTGGACTTGCCGGCCCCGGACGAGCCGACCAGGGCGACGGTCTGCCCCGGCTCGATCCGGAAGGACAGTCCGTGCAGCACCTCCTCGCCGCCGCGGGTGTCGAGCGTGGCGACCTCCTCGAGCGAGGCGAGGGACACCTTGTCGGCAGACGGGTAGGCGAACCGGACGTCGTCGAACTCGACGGAGACGGGGCCGTCGGCGATGGTCACCGCGTCGGGCTGCTCCCGGATGAGCGGTTCGAGGTCGAGCACCTCGAAGACGCGCTCGAAGCTGACCACGGCGCTCATGATCTCCACCCGCGCGTTCGCCAGGCTCGTCAGCGGGGCGTACAGCCGGGTGAGGAGGAGTGCCAGGGTGACGACCTCGCCGGTGTCCAGCCGGCCGGCGAGCGCGAGGAAGCCGCCGAGCCCGTAGACGAGCGCCAGGGCGAGCGCGGAGACGAGCATCAGCGCGGTGAAGAAGACGAACTGCAGCATCGCGGTCCGGACACCGATGTCGCGGACCCGGGCGGCGCGGACGCGGAACTCCTCGGCCTCTTCGTCGGGTCGGCCGAACAGCTTGACGAGGGTGGCGCCGGGAGCCGAGAAGCGCTCGGTCATCTGGGTGCTCATCGCGGAGTTGTGGTCGGCGGCCTCGCGGCGCAGGGCGGCGAGGCGGCTGCCCATCCGGCGCGCGGGCACCAGGAAGACCGGGAGCATGACGACGGCGAGGACCGTCACGAGCCACGAGGTGCTGAGCATGACGATCAGGGTGAGGACCAGCGCCACGAGGTTCGTGACCACGCCGGACAGCGTGCCGCTGAAGGCCTGCTGGGCGCCGATCACGTCGTTGTTGAGGCGGCTCACGAGCGCACCGGTCCGGGTGCGGGTGAAGAACGCGATGGGCATCTTCTGCACGTGGTCGAAGACGGCGGTGCGGAGGTCCAGGATCACGCCCTCGCCGATCCGTGCCGAGTACCACCGCGTCGTCAGCGACACGGCGGCGTCGGCCACGGCCACCAGGGCGATGACCACGGCGAGCCGGACGATCGTCGAGACCTCTCCGCGGGCGACGATGACGTCGACCACCTGCCCGGCGAGGACCGGCGTCGCGACCGCGAGGAAGGCGCCGACGACGGACAGACCGATGAACACCAGCAGCTTCGCCCGGTACGGCACCGCGAACGTCAGGATCCGCCGGACGGACGCGCGGGAGAACCCGTGCTTGCCGCCCTGCGCGGACGAGATCTTGTACAGCGAGCTCCAGGCTGCGCTCTCCATGCTCATGGCGGTTCCTTTCCGGGGCCCCTGGCCCAACCTAGATGGCTGGCCGGGTCCCCGGTGACCGCTCCTGTGGCGGTGCGCCGCGCGGCCACCCGCCGGAGGCCGTCGGGCCGGCCTACTGCGTGCGGTGGGAGCCGGTGTCCGTGCGCGTCGCGAGCACCCCGGCCGTACGGAACGCGTCCTCGACCGCGGCGGTGACGTGCTGCCAGGCGGCCCGTCGCCGGTTCGCCCCGATGCTGCCGCCCGACACGGCCGTGCCGTGCCCGGCCCGGCGCAGGGTGATCGTGGTGGTGGCACCGTCCACGACCGTCGACAGCTCGTACCGGCGGTACTCCCGGGCCGGCTGCACGAGCGCACCGAGCAGGATGGTGAGCGTGCGGCTGCCCGCCGTCGCGGTCATCGTGCCACCCGTCGACTCGACGTGGTGGCCCGTGCGGCGCAGCGCGGCGGCCGCGACCTCCATGGCGGTGCACCGGTCTCCCGTGTGCACGGCGAACTCCGTCGTGGTGTCCATCGGCCCTCCCCGTCCCGAACGAACCCGTGCCGCACGGCACGCTCCGATTCCCCCGAATCGGTCTCAGACAGTCTAGCTGAAGCGTTCTCATCGATCACCGGCCTCCGGACGGGCCTCGGTAGACTGCCGTGGTGTCAGTGAACCCCGAGCTCGTCGGCAGGACGTTCCCGCCGGCCCAGCCCTACCTGGTCGGCCGCGAGAAGGTGCGCGAGTTCTCGCGTGCGGTCTTCGCGACCAACCCCGTCCACCACGATCCGGGCGCCGCACGTGCCGCCGGGTACGACGACGTGGTCGCGCCCCCGACGTTCGCCGTCGTCGTGCAGGAGGCCACGCTCGCGCAGCTCCTGAACGAGCCCGACGCCGGCATCGACTTCTCCCGCGTCGTCCACGGCGAGCAGTCCTTCACGTACGACCGGCCGATCGTCGCCGGTGACGAGCTCACCGCGACCCTGACGGTCACCAGCGTGAAGACCCTCGGCGGCAACGCGATGGTCACCGCCCAGAGCACCATGAACGACGCCGAGGGGGAGCACGTCGTCACGGCGACCTCCACCCTCGTGGTCCGAGGAGACGACGCATGACCGCCGCACCCGCCACCGCGCTCGAGGTCGGCACCGTCGTCGCCGAGCGTGACGTGCACATCACGCGCGACTCGCTGGTCCGGTACGCCGGCGCCTCGGGCGACTTCAACCCGATCCACTACCGCGACGACGTCGCCGCCTCGGTCGGTCTGCCCGGTGTCCTCGCCCACGGCATGCTCACGATGGGCATCGCCGTGCAGCCGGTCGCCGAGTGGCTCGGCGACAGCGGCTGGGTCGCGGGCTACGGCGTCCGCTTCACGCGCCCCGTCGTCGTCGACCCGGAGCAGGGTGCCACCGTCGGCATCGTCGCGAAGGTCGGCACCGTCGACGAGGACGGCCGGCCGAAGCGCATCGACCTCACCGTGACCGCCGCCGGGCAGACCGTGCTCGGCAAGGCGCAGGTCACGGTGGTGTTCCGCTGACCGTGTCCGAGCCGGTGCTGGCCGACCTGACGACGCTCCGCGTCGGCGGGGCCGCCACCCGGCTGCTCACGGCCACGACGACCGACGAGCTCGTCACCCACGCGCTCGACGCCTTCGACGACCACGAGTGGCTCGTCCTCGGCGGCGGCAGCAACCTGCTGGTCGCCGACCAGGGCTTCGACGGCACCGTCGTGCTGATCCGGACGACGGGCGTCGACGCCGACCGCGACGCCGACGGCGTCACGGTGCGCGTCGCTGCGGGGGAACCGTGGGACCCGTTCGTCGCCACGACCGTCGCGAACGGCTGGACCGGCCTGGAGGCCCTCAGCGGCATCCCGGGCACGGTCGGTGCGTCCCCGGTGCAGAACATCGGCGCCTACGGGGTCGAACTCGCCGACGTGCTCACCCGCGTCGAGTTCCTCGATGCGGCCACGGGGGAGCGCGCGTGGGTCCCCGCAGCCGAGCTGGCGCTCGGCTACCGAACGTCGACCCTCAAGCACGGTCGGCGCGGTGTCGTGCTGACGGTCGAGTTCCGGCTCGGGCTCGCGGGGGAGCACGGTGTGCCCGTGCGGTACGCGCAGCTCGCCGGTTCGCTCGGGGTCGAGCTCGGTGCGCTCGTGCCGCCCACGACCGTCCGCGACGAGGTCCTGCGGCTGCGCGGCTCGAAGGGCATGGTGCTCGACGGGGACGACCACGACACCTGGAGCGCCGGGTCGTTCTTCACCAACCCGATCGTCTCGCCGGCGTTCGCCGAGACCCTGCCGACGGACGCGCCCCGCTGGCCCGCGGGTGACGACGTCAAGCTCAGTGCCGCGTGGCTCATCGAGCACGCCGGCGTCCACCGTGGCTACGCGGTGCCGGGCTCCCGTGCGGCGATCTCGTCGAAGCACACCCTCGCGCTGACGAACCGCGGCGGGGCGACGGCCGCGCAGGTGGCCGAGCTCGCACGGTTCGTGCAGGTGACCGTCCTGAACCGCTTCGGGGTATCGCTCGTCCCGGAACCCGTCGTGGTGGGCGACCTGCTCGGCTGATCGTCCGCGCGACGGGACGGACGAGCACGACGCACCACGGGCCTCCCGGCACACAGAACGGGCCACCTCGACGAGGTGGCCCGTTCTGTGTTCCCGAGGTCTACGCGAAGAACGCCGCCAGTCGGGCGACGCCCTCGGCGATGTCGTCGTCGCCCAGCGCGTACGACAGGCGCAGGTAGCCGGAGGGGCCGAAGGCCTCACCCGGCACGACCGCGACCTCGGCGTGCTCGAGGATCAGGTCGGCCAGCTCGAGCGTGGTCGTCGGGGTGGTGCCGGCCCACTCGCGACCGAGCAGCGCGGTGACGTCCGGGTAGACGTAGAAGGCACCCTGCGGGGTCGGCGTGCGGAAGCCCGGGATCGCGTTGAGGCCGTCGACGATGGCCTTCCGTCGGCGGTCGAAGGCCTCGCGCATGGCGGCGACGGGCTCCTGGGGACCGGTCAGGGCGGCGATCGCGGCGCGCTGCGACACGTTCGAGACGTTCGACGACAGGTGCGACTGCAGGTTCGACGCGGCCTTGACGGCGTCGGTCGGGCCGATGAACCACCCGACGCGCCAGCCGGTCATCGCGTAGGTCTTCGCGACGCCGTTCACCAGGATCGTGGTGTCGGCGAGGGCGGGGACCTCGGCCAGGATGCCGGCGAAACGGACCCCGTCGTACACCAGGTCCTGGTAGATCTCGTCGCTGATCACCCAGATGCCGTGCTCGAGCGCCCACTCGCCGATGGCCCGGGTCTGCTCGGCGGAGTACACGGCGCCCGTGGGGTTCGACGGCGAGCAGAACAGCAGCGCCTTGGTCGCCGGGGTGCGGGCGGCCTCGAGCTGCTCGACCGTCACCAGGTAGTCCTGGTCGCTGCCGGCGAAGACCTCGACCGGCTCGCCGCCGGCCAGCCGGATGGCCTCGGGGTAGGTGGTCCAGTACGGCGCGGGCAGCAGGACCTCGTCACCGGCGTCGACGATGGTCTGGAACGCCTGGTAGACCGCCTGCTTGCCACCGTTCGTGACGATGACCTGCGACGGCTCGACGGTGATGCCGGACACCCGGGCGGTCTTGTCGGCGATGGCCTGCTTGAGTTCGGGCAGGCCGGTCGCGGGCGTGTACCGGTGGTTCTTCGGGTCCTGCGCGGCAGCGACGGCCGCGTCGACCACGTGCTGCGGGGTCGCGAAGTCGGGCTCGCCGGCGGCGAACGAGATCACCGGCCGCCCGGCGGCCTTGAGCGCCTTGGCCTTCGCGTCGACCTTGAGCGTCGCGGACTCGGCGATGGCCGCGATGCGGGACGCGATGCGCGGACGATCGGCCGGCGCGGTGGCGAGGGTGTCGACGGACACGTGGGCGGTGGACTCGGGGCCTGGGGCTGCGGTGCTCACGGGGTCCAGCCTACCGGCGCGGCACGCCGTGGGAGGGGCCAAGTGGACACCGTGTGACGGACTCCCGTAGACTCGTCCACTGGAACGCGGATCGGTGACGAACCGTGTTGCGAAGGGCGGTGGCTCAATTGGTAGAGCAGCGGTCTCCAAAACCGCAGGTTGCAGGTTCGAGTCCTGTCCGCCCTGCAACTCTGGAAGGGTAGAAGTTGGCGAGCAAAGACATGGAGACGACGGCGGACGACGTCGTCGCCAAGGCGAAGCAGGACCGGGCCGAGCGCCGCGGGCCCATCGCTGCCATCGTGCTCTTCATCCGTCAGGTGATCGGCGAACTGCGCAAGGTCGTGACGCCGACCCGCAAGGAACTCTTCAGCTACACGGGCGTCGTGCTCGTGTTCGTCGTCGTCATGATGATCCTGGTGTCGATCCTCGACTTCGTGTTCGGTCTCGGCGTCGGGTACGTCTTCGGCAACGGGCCCACGGCCTGACCCTGACGTCGACTGCCGTGTGCGGTCGTCCTCGAGGAGTACGGTCGCCCGAGACGGCGTCGATCGTGACGGCGTCGCTCGTGACCGTGAACGAACGCCAACCCGACCCGAACCACCGAACGGAAAGAATCGACTGTGTCTGACAACTCCCGCGATGACATCGACCTCGCGACGGCTGCCGAGCAGTCCTCCGAGGTCGAGGAGAACCAGGAAGGCGACGTCGAGACCGGCGAAGGACGCTCCGTCGAGTCCGCTGAAGAGCGTGCGATCTCGATCGAGGGCGACGACGACGAGTCCCTCGGCCTCAGCTCCGAGCCCGACGACGGCACCGTCGACGCAGGCCTCGACGAAGCACTGACGGCCCTGCAGGAAGCCCGCGACCCCGAGGCCGACGCCGTCGTGGACGACGCCCTCGAGATCGACTCCACCGACGAGGCCGAGGCCGCCGTCGAGGCCGTCGAGGACGAGGAAGAAGTCGAACTCGAGTCCGAGACCGCCGCCGAGGCGAACGAGACGCTCGCCGCCGACGAGGCACTCGACGCCGAGGACGAGGACGACGAGCCCGCCGAGGTCGACCCGTACGAGGCCTTCAAGGCCGAGCTGCGGATGAAGCCGGGCAAGTGGTACGTCATCCACTCCTACGCGGGCTTCGAGCGCCGCGTGAAGTCGAACATCGAGAACCGCATGGTCTCGATGTCGATGGAGGACTACATCTACCAGGTCGAGGTCCCGATGGAGGACGTCGTCGAGATCAAGAACGGGCAGCGCAAGCTGGTCACCCGCGTCCGGATCCCCTCGTACGTGCTCGTCCGCATGGACCTCAACGAGGACTCGTGGTCCGTCGTCCGGCACACCCCGGGCGTCACCGGCTTCGTCGGCAACGCGCACAACCCGACGCCGCTCCGTTTCGACGAGGCGTTCGGCATGCTCAAGTCCCTCGTGCAGGTCGCCGAGGCCGCCCCGACCAAGGGTGGCGCGAAGGGCAGTGGCCTGCAGGCGCAGCCCGCAGCCGAGGTCGACTTCGAGATCGGCGAGACGATCACGATCAAGGAAGGCTCGTTCGCGGGCCTGCCGGGTTCGATCTCCGAGATCAAGCCGGAGAGCGGCAAGCTCACCGTCCTCGTCTCGCTGTTCGAGCGCGAGACCCCGGTCGAGCTCAGCTTCGACCAGGTCACCAAGCTCTAGCGACCACCCAGATGTAGCGATCACCGAGATCGACTACACTGAACGGGTTTGGGCCCGCGCGCCTCGTGCGAGCGGGCCTTCACCGCTGTCCGGAACGGCCGGACCAGCGGGAGAGTGCACGGATCCCCGTGTGTTCGATTCCAGGAGGAAGACAAGTCATGGCACCGAAGAAGAAGGTCACGGGCCTGATCAAGCTGCAGATCAACGCGGGAGCCGCCAACCCGGCCCCCCCGATCGGTCCGGCGCTCGGTCAGCACGGCGTCAACATCATGGAGTTCTGCAAGGCGTACAACGCCGCGACCGAGTCGCAGCGTGGCAACGTCGTGCCGGTCGAGATCACCGTCTACGAGGACCGTTCGTTCACGTTCGTCCTGAAGACCCCGCCGGCCGCCGAGCTCATCAAGAAGGCTGCTGGTGTGCAGAAGGGGTCCTCGACCCCGCACACGGTCAAGGTCGCGAAGATCTCGATGGACCAGGTCCGTCAGATCGCCGAGACCAAGCAGGCCGACCTGAACGCCAACGACATCGAGCAGGCCGCGAAGATCATCGCCGGCACCGCACGCTCGATGGGCATCACGGTCGAGGCCTAAGCACCGATCGGGCTCCGGCCCACCACCAGACACCTTTCCGTGGGAGAGCCTCGCCGGCTCGCCAACCACGTATCTCGCAAGGAGACCACCATGGCGAAGAAGTCCAAGGCCTACCAGGCCGCGGCCGCGAAGATCGAGGCCGACAAGTTCTACACCCCGACCGAGGCCGTCGCCCTGGCCAAGGAGACCGGTTCCTCGAAGACCGACTCCACGGTCGAGGTCGCGCTGAAGCTCGGCGTGGACCCCCGCAAGGCCGACCAGATGGTCCGCGGCACGGTCATCCTGCCGCACGGCACGGGCAAGACCGCCCGCGTCATCGTCTTCGCGACGGGTGCGGCTGCTGAGGCCGCCATCGCCGCCGGTGCCGACGAGGTCGGTGGCGACGAGCTCATCGCGAAGGTCGCCGAGGGCTACACCTCGTTCGACTCCGCCGTCTCGACCCCGGAGCTCATGGGCAAGGTCGGTCGTCTCGGTAAGGTGCTCGGCCCGCGTGGCCTCATGCCGAACCCGAAGACCGGCACCGTGACCCCGAACGTGGCGCAGGCCGTCAACGACATCAAGGGCGGCAAGATCGAGTTCCGCGTCGACAAGCACGCCAACGTGCACTTCGTCGTCGGCAAGGCCTCGTTCACGCCGGAGCAGCTCGACGAGAACATCTCGACCGCGCTCGAGGAGATCAACCGCCTCAAGCCGTCGTCCTCGAAGGGCCGTTACGTCATGAAGGGCGCCGTCTCGACGACCTTCGGTCCCGGCATCCCGCTGGACGTCAACAGCATCTGAGTCCACTGACTCACGAGTCCTCGGACTCATGGAAGGGCCCGCACCGGCAACGGTGCGGGTCCTTTCCGCATGTGGGGCGCGTGTCCCGATAGCGTGGTGCCGTGCGCACCCTCGTGAACTCGCTCCGACTGATCGCCGTCATCGCCATCGTCGTCGCGGTCGTGGCGCAGTGGCTCGAGAGCTCGCAGACCCCGACCTACTCGTTCTGGAACTTCTTCGGCTACTTCACGATCCAGTCGAACCTGATCGTCGCCGTGGCCCTCGCGGTGACGCTCGTCGCCGCAGTCCGACGCAAGCGGGCGGACCTCGCCGTCTCGGTGCTCCGTGGCGCCGCGACGGTGTACATCGCGACGACCGGCATCGTCTACAACACACTGCTCACGGGCGCGAACGTGTCGGCCTCGGTGCCGTGGTCGAACGACATCGTGCACAAGATCATCCCGGTGTACGCGGTGCTCGACTGGCTGCTGTTCTCGGACCGTGCGCGGCTGCTGCTCCGCCACGTGTGGTGGTTCCTGCTCTACCCGGCCGTCTGGACCACCGTGGTGCTCGTCCGTGGCGCGACCGACGGGTGGGTGCCGTACCCGTTCCTCGATCCGGCGCAGGGCTACGGCGTCGTCGCGATCTACGTGGTCGGGATCGCGGTCTCGATCACCCTGCTCGGCATCCTCGTCGTCGGGATGAGCCGGCTGCGACTGGTGAAGGTCTAGGGGCTAGGAGCGGAAGCCACGCAGCTTGTCGAGCACCAGGTCGGCGAGCTGGACGAGCCCGCGGATCTGGTCGTCGTCGCGGTCGACCCAGCGGCATTCGGGCTCGTCGGCGACCGGTACGAACCCGTCGTGGCGTTCCCAGACGAACAGGGTGCGGTCGGCACCGAGCACGTACTGCTGCCACCAGATCTGCCGGAGGTAGTGCCGGGGGATGCTCCGCCAGGCCTTGCCGGTGGTCTTGATCTCGGCGAGCACCACGCGGGATGACTCGTCGACCCCGACGCCGTCCGGAGTGGCGAGGTGGGCGCGGTTCGCAGCGGCGTGGAACAGGTGCGCCGAGGGCTGGATGCCGTGGGTGGCGGCCACCCAGGCGGCGATGACCGGTTCGCGGTCCTTGCCGTGCTCGGTGAACGCGTTGCCGGAGAAGCGGGATCCGTAGCGCTTGTCGGTGACGACGGCGTCGACGGCGCGCAGCGAGGCGAGCCGGGCGACGTCGGTGGCGGTGATGCCCATGGCGCGGGCGCGGAGCCAGGCGACGCGGTCCGAGGAGTGCGCGACGATGCGCTCGGTGTGGCCGCGCAGGGCGGTGAACGCATCACGCGCAGCCGGGACCGGCGCGGACGACTCCAGACCGGGGTCCAGGTCGCCCCACAGGGTGGGCTGCACGATCGTCACCCGACGATTGTCCCCCCGACCACCGGCAAGACCGAAACCGACGCGCTCACGCGACCGCGGGTGTGCGTCAGGAGACCAGTTCGCGGCCCTCGGCGAACGCGACCAGCTCGTCGACGCCGGCGGGGGAGAGGGCGTACCCGATGGCGAGGGCCGCAGCCCCCTGCAGCGCGGCGAGGGACCCGGCGCGGGACTGCACGATGACGAGGTGCTCACTGGCCAGGGGCATCGAGCGGGAGTAGACGACCTCGCGGACGCCGGCGAGCAGGTGCTCACCGGCCTGCGTGATCGAGCCGCCGAGTGCGATGACGGACGGGTTGATGAGCGAGATGCAGGTCGCCAGGACCTCGCCGATGTCGCGACCGGCCTGTCGCACGGCGTAGATCGCGTCGAGGTCCGACCGGTTCACCAGGTCGATCACGTCCGCACCCGTGTGTACGTCGTGCCCCTTCGCGCGGAGTGCGCGGGCGATGGCCGGACCGGAGGCCACGGCCTCCAGGCAGCCGGTGTTGCCGCAGTGGCAGGGGACGTCGCCGGCGCGGGAGACCCGCACGTGGCCGATGTCACCCGCGGTGCCCTGGGCGCCGCGCTGGAGCCGGCCCTCGGAGACGATGCCGGACCCGATGCCGGTCGCGACCTTCACGAACAGCAGGTGGTCGACGTCCGGCCAGCCGTGCTCCCGCTCACCGAGGGCCGCGATGTTGACGTCGTTGTCGAGCAGCACGTGGGCGGCGATGTGCTGACGGAGCCACGAGGGCACGTCGAAGCCGTCCCAACCGGGCATGATCGGCGGGTTGGCCGGGCGGCCGGTGGAGAACTCGACGGGCCCGGGGACCCCGATCCCGATCGCGATGACGTCCTGTCGGCTGCGCCCGACCTCGGCGAGCAGGTCGTCGATCGTCTCGACGAGCCAGGACAGCGTCGGCACCGGACCGGCGGCGATGTCGATCCGGGCCTCGCGGGTGGCGAGCGGTGCCGCGACCAGGTCGGTGACGGCGACGCGACCGTGCGAGGCGCCGAGGTCGGCGGCGATCACCAGGCGGGCGCGGGGCTTCAGCGCCACCTGGGCGGGCGGACGGCCGCCGGTGGAGACGGCGGTGTCCACGGCGCCGACCAGCCCGATGTCGATCAGGGAGTCGAGGCGCACGCCGATGGTGGAGCGTGCGAGTCCTGTCAGTGCGGCGAGCTCGGCCCTGGTGCGCGGCACACCGTCGCGGAGGATCTGGAAGAGCTCGCTCGTCCCGACCGGAGGCGACGCTGCCGTCCGGTTCAAGTCGACCATGTGGGGAGTGAAGCACACATCGTTCGCGCCACGCAATGAAGTCCGTCGACATTCCTCGGACTTCTGCTTGACCGCCGACAAAAGTGCTCGTAGTGTGACGATCGGTCAGTGACGACCGCACCATCTCGACGAGGAGAACCCCTGGTGACCCAACCGCTCTCGGTCCAGCTCTACACGGTCCGCGATGCCCTCAGTGCTGATCTGCCCGGCACCCTGCAGCGCATCGCCGACATCGGCTACACGAACGTCGAGGCCTTCGGCTTCGTCGACAACGCCGACGAACTCGCCGCCGCCCTCCGCGACGCCGGCCTCGCCGCCCCGAGCGGCCACGCCCGTCTGCTGGACGCCGGCGAGCAGGACCTCGAGCGCATCTTCCACGCCTCCACCACCCTCGGCTTCGGGACCCTCATCGACCCGCACATCGACGAGTCCCGCTGGACCACCCGCGAGGACGTCGAGGCGATCGCCCGCGAACTCAGCGCCCTCGCCCCGCGCGCCGCCGACCACGGCCTGCTGCTCGGCTACCACAACCACGCGTTCGAGTTCTCGAACCGCATCGACGGTGTCAGCGCCTACGAGGTCTTCGCCGACGCCCTGTCCGACGACGTCGTGCTCGAGCTCGACACCTACTGGGTGCAGGTCGGCGGGGACGACCCGGTCGCGGTCATCGGCAAGTACGGCGACAAGGTCCAGTTCCTGCACGTCAAGGACGGCGACGGCTCGCACGACGACAAGCAGCAGGTCGCCGTCGGCAACGGCATCATGCCGATCCGCGAGATCATCGCCGCGGCGCCCGACGCACTGCACGTCGTCGAGCTCGACGACCACGAGGGTGACGTCTTCCAGGCCGTCGCCGACTCCTACACGTTCCTCGAGGGGGCCCGCGCATGACCGACACCACGACCGCTGCCGCAACGGCGACCGACAGCAGCACCCGCACCGGCCCCGTCGGCGTCGGCGTCATCGGCGCCGGGGTCATCTCGGACCAGTACCTGTCGAACCTCACCGTCTTCCCCGACGTGACGGTCCGCTTCATCGCCGACATCGACCTGCCGCGCGCCGCCGCCCAGGCCGAGAAGTGGGGCGTCCCCGGATCGGGCACCGTCGAGGAGCTCCTGGCCGACGACGACATCGAGATCGTCGTGAACCTGACGATCCCGGCCGCCCACGTCGAGGTCGCGCTGCAGGCCCTGGCCGCCGGCAAGCACGTCTGGGGCGAGAAGCCCTACGCTCTCGACCGTGCCAGCGCCGCCGAGCTCCGCGACGCCGCGGCCGCCGCGGGCAAGACCGTCAGCGTCGCCCCGGACACGTTCCTCGGCGCCGGCCTGCAGACCGCGCTCCGCACCATCCGCGAAGGCCGCATCGGCACCCCCCTGAACGGCCTGACGCTCTTCCAGAGTCCCGGACCCGAGTCGTGGCACCCGAGCCCCGAGTTCCTCTTCGCGTACGGCGCCGGTCCGCTGTTCGACATCGGCCCGTACTACATCACCACCCTCGTCCAGACGTTCGGACCGGTGAAGAAGGTCACGGCGACGGCGTCGAAGTCCCGCGCCACCCGCACCATCGGCTCCGGGCCGAAGGCCGGCACCGAGTTCCCGGTGGACGTCCCGACGAACCACTCCGCGCTGATCGAGTTCGAGAACGGCGGCAGCGCGCAGAGTGTCTTCTCGTTCGAGTCCGACCGCGGCCGCACCGGCTTCGTCGAGATCGCGGGGGAGACCGGCACCGTCGTGTTCCCCGACCCGAACAACTTCGACGGCGACACCGAGCTGTACGCCCTCGGTTCCGAGGAGCCCGAGACGATCCCCGCGGTCGGCTCCACCTACTCGCGCGGCACCGGCGTGGTCGACCTGGCCCGCTCCCTGCGGGCCGGCGACGAGAACCGCGTCCCCGGTGCGCTCGCCTTCCACGTCCTCGACGTGATGGTCTCCATCGCCGAGGCGGCAGAACGTGGCGAGGCGGTGCTCGTCGAGAGCACCGTGTCGCCCTCCCCGACCCTCCCCGAGGGCTGGGACCCCGCGGAACGCACCCTGGCCTGACCGCCAGGGCGCTGCCCGCAACCCACAGCAGCACCCGACCAGCACCATCCGCAGCACCAGCTCCACCTCTGCACCATCCCCTGCACCATCTCAACGACGAGAAAGTAGAGAGTCATGCGCACTGCCATCCGCGCACTGGCCATCACCGCGGCCGCCGCACTCACCGTGTCCGGCCTCGCAGCCTGCTCCTCCGGATCGTCCGGCGACTCCGGCGACTCCAAGACGCTCACCTACTGGGCGTCCAACCAGGGCACGTCCCTGCAGAACGACAAGGAGGTGCTGACCCCCGTCCTCAAGAAGTTCACCAAGGAGACCGGGATCAAGGTCGACCTCCAGGTCATCGGCTGGAACGACCTGCAGAACAAGATCCAGACCGCCGTCACCTCGGGCCAGGGCCCGGACGTCGTCAACATCGGCAACACCTGGGCGACCTCGCTCCAGGCCACCGGCGCCTTCCAGGAGTTCGGTGACGCTGAGATGAAGGCGATCGGCGGCGAGGACAAGTTCGGCAAGGTCGCCCTGTCCACCGGTGGCGCGCCCGACAAGACGGTCACGAGCGTCCCGCTCTACGGCCTCGCCTACGGCCTGTACTACAACAAGAAGATGCTGTCGGACGCCGGCATCACCCCGCCCACCACGTGGGAGGAGATGGTCTCCGACGCCGAGAAGCTGACCAAGGGTGACACCTACGGCTTCAGCCTCGCGGGTGGTTCGTACACCGAGAACTCGCACTTCGCGTTCATCAACTCGGCGCAGAACGGTGGCGAGTGGTTCGACAAGGACGGCAAGCCGACCTTCACCTCGAAGGCCAACGTCGACGGCATCAAGCGCTACCTCGACCTGATGCAGGACTCGAAGGTCGCCAACCTGTCGAACGCGCAGTACGACAACGCGACGCAGTCCACCACGGACTTCGCGAAGAAGAAGGCCGCGTTCATCCTCAACCAGAACAACGCGAACGCGACCATCGAGTCGCTCGGCATGAAGTCGGACGAGTACGGCGTCGTGGCGCTGCCCGCTCCGAGCGGTGGCGAGCAGATCGCCTCGTTCCCGGCTGGCATCAACCTGTCGGTCTTCAAGAACACGAAGAACAAGGACGGCGCGCTCAAGTTCGTCAAGTACATGACGAGCATGGACACGCAGACGACGCTGGACAAGCCGTACTCGGCTCTGCCGGTGCTCGCCGAGGCTGCTGACTCCGTCACGGACGAGCAGACGAAGACGTTCCTCGACATCTACAACAACAAGGCGAAGCCGCTCCCGCTGGTGCCCGCCGAGGACCAGTTCGAGTCCACGGTCGGCAAGGCGATGAACGACATGTTCGCCAAGATCGCGACCGGTTCCAAGGTCTCCGAGGCCGACATCAAGTCGGCACTGCAGACCGCCCAGGACCAGGTGTCCCAGGCCGCCGGTTGATCCACCCTGGAGGCCCGGGTCGCGTCCGCCGGACGCGCCCGGGCCTCCAGCCCCTGACGTTCCAGGGCCGACCACCCGTCGGCCGTGAGGCGGACGCCCCAGGGCCGACCACGCGTCGGCCGTGCGGCTGACGCCCCACGCACCCCGCGCCTCCCGGCCGCTGCCACGCCCCGCGCGGACCGCACCTGCACGCCCCTCCTGCCGAAAGGCCCATCAGATGTCCACGACGGTCCTGCCCGACTCGGAGCGCATCGACCTGACGCACACGAAGGCCCCGACGATGTCGGGCCGTCCGCCAGGTCGCAAGCGCAAGACCCACTGGCTGCCCTACGCGCTCGTCGCGCCGGCCATCCTGTTCGAGCTGCTCATCCACATCGTCCCGATGCTCACCGGCATCTGGATCTCGTTCATCCAGCTCACCAAGTACTTCATCGCGAACTGGGGGGCCGCGCCCTTCGCCGGGTTCCGGAACTACCAGGTCGTCGTCGACTTCGACCAGGCGATCGGCCGCGGGGTCCTCAACTCGTTCCTCATCACGTGCGCCTTCACGGTCCTCGTGGTCGGGCTCTCCTGGACCTTCGGCATGGCCGCAGCGGTCGCGCTGCAGAAGCCGTTCGCCGGACGCGGGCTCTTCCGCACCCTGTTCCTCGTGCCCTACGCGCTGCCGATGTACGCCGGCGTCATCACCTGGAAGTTCATGTTCCAGCGTGACTCGGGGGCCCTGAACCACCTGCTGGTCGACCAGCTGCACCTGTTCGGCGGGGACGCCCCCTTCTGGCTCATCGGCAACAACGCCTTCGTGGCCGTCGTCGTCGTCGCGATCTGGAAGACCTGGCCGTTCGCGTTCCTGATGCTCATGGCCGGTCTGCAGTCCGTCCCGAACGACGTCTACGAGGCAGCCTCGGTCGACGGTGCCAAGCCGTTCCGCCAGTGGCGCTCGATCACGCTGCCGATGGTCCGCCCGGTCAACGTGACGCTCGTGCTCGTGATGTTCCTGTGGACGTTCAACGACTTCAACACGCCGTTCGTGCTGTTCGGCTCGACCGCCCAGCCGCCCGCCGCGGACCTGCTGAGCTTCCACATCTACAACGCGTCGTTCATCACCTGGAACTTCGGCTCCGGTGCCGCGATGAGCGTCCTGCTCCTGCTCTTCCTGCTCGTCGTCACCGGCATCTACCTCGCCGTGACCAACCGGAGGTCCGTCCGTGCGTGAGACAACTGGCGCCAAGTCCTTCAAGATCATCACCCTGGTCGTCCTGACGCTGTTCACGGTCGTGCCGCTCTACGTGATGATCACCACGGCCATCAAGCCCCTCGGCGACGTGCAGGACAACTTCACGTGGATCCCGTCGAGGATCACCTTCCAGCCGTTCATCGACATGTGGTCGACGGTGCCGCTCGGCCGGTACTTCATCAACTCGCTCGTGGTCTGTACGGTGGCGACGGTGTTCTCGCTGATCATCGCGACGTTCGCCGCCTACGGTGTCTCGCGTTGGAACTTCAAGGGCAAGAGCACCTTCACCACCGCGGTGCTCTCCACGCAGATGTTCCCCGGCGTGCTGTTCCTGCTGCCGCTGTTCCTGATCTTCACGAACCTCGGCAACACCCTGGGCATCCAGCTCGTCGGGTCGTGGCTCGGCCTGATCATCACGTACCTGACCTTCACGCTGCCGTTCTCGATCTGGATGCTGGCCGGGTACTTCGAGACCATCCCGCGTGAGCTCGACGAGGCCGCGATGGTCGACGGTTCGGGCCCGATGGGTGCGCTGTTCCGGGTCATCCTGCCGTCGGCCCGCCCGGGTCTGGTGGCGGTCGGGATCTACTCGTTCATGACGGCCTGGGGTGAGGTCCTCTTCGCCTCGGTCATGACGAACGGCCTCGGTTCGACCCTGGCGGTCGGTCTGCAGCAGTACTCGACGCAGACGAACGTGTACTGGAACCAGGTCATGGCGGCGTCGCTCGTCGTGTCGATCCCGGTCGTGGCCGCGTTCCTCGTGGTCCAGCGCCAGTTCGTCGCCGGCCTGACCGCCGGTGCCGTGAAGTAGGCGGTCGCCCCTTCCGCAAAACACCGGTGTTCGCGCTCGACGCCCCCGCATGACGCGGTGCGCAGCGTGAACACCGGTGTTTTGCCGTTCCCCACCGACCCCACCGACCCCGACCACGACCACCCGACGACCGACAGGATGGAACCATGAGCGACGAGACCCGAGGGCGGCAGCTGCTGCCCGGACAGACCAGCCGCGTGCACGTGTACGACGTCGAATCCCGCACCTCGCGGCTCGTGTTCGAGTCGGCCACGGTGCTCGTCGAGGCGCCGAACGTCCTGGACGCCGAGACCCTGGTGCTCAACGGCGACGGCGACCTGTGGCTGCTGCGGCTGCCGTCGGCCGACAGCGGCACCGGCACCGTGCTCGACGAGACGGCGCTCGTGCCGGTGCCGATGGACGGCGTCGACGAGATCAACAACGACCACGTGCTCGAGCCGTCCGGCAGCTCCATCGTGGTGAGCGCCCGCGACGGCGAGCTCTACCGCGTCCCGCTGCCCGAGGGCGGTCCCGCGACCCGGATCACCGACGTCGCAGCGGCCCTGCCCACCAAGCGGAAGTTCTACCTGCACGGCATCGCCCCCGACGGCAGCGCCCTCGCCGCGATCGTGGGGGAGCTGTCCGAGGACGGCGTCTGGACGACCGACGTCGCGATGGTCGACCCGGAGACCGGCGAGCCGACGTTCGTCACGCGGGACGAGCACCCCGACGACGGTTGCACCATCAGTCCGGCCGGCGGGATCCTGCTCTGGAACACGGAGCGGTTCACCCCCGGCACCGCGCAGCTGGCCGTGCGCTGGCCCGGGCACGACAGCCCGGTCCGCCTGACGAACGACGACCGGGTGAACTGGTTCCCGCACCTGTCGCCGGACGGCGCGCACCTGCTCTACCTGTCGTACGAGCCCGGCGTGCAGGGCCACCCGGCGGACCACCGCGTCGAACTCCGGCTGCTGCCGGGTTCGCTCGTCCGCGGCGCACGGATCGCGGTCCGGCCCGAGACCCTGGTGGCCCTCGACGGCGGGCAGGGGACGGTCAACGTGCCGCCGTGGGCCCCCGACTCGGCGTGGTTCGCGTACTGCGACTACCCGGTGGCCGGGTAGCGGCGGCGTCTGCCGCGCCGGGGCGGCGGCGTCCTCACGCGCTGCGCGACAGTCCACGCGCCGCCGGACGCGTGGACTGTCGCTCAGCGCGAAACGCGCGCGGACGCCCTGCCACCCCGCAGCCCCGCCACTGCTTCTCGATGAGCGCCATGATCTCGTCGCGGGTCGACTCGTCGAGCGCACCCGTCGGCTCGTCGGCGAGCAGCACGCTCGGGTTCTTCACCAGCGCCCGGGCGATCGCCACGCGCTGCTGCTGTCCGCCGGACAGCTCGGCCGGCAGGTGCTCCATCCGCTCACCCAGTCCGACCTCGCGGAGGGCAGCGACCGCACGCTCGCGGACCTCGCTCCGGGACCGGTTCGCGAGGGACCCCGCGAACGCCGTCTCGACGTTCTCGAGGGCCGTCAGCGTCGGGATCAGGTTGAAGCTCTGGAACACGAAGCCGATCTCGGTCGCCCGCAGGTCGGTCAGCGCGCCGTCGCCGAGCTTCGCCACGTCGCGGTCGCCACCGAGGTGGATCGACCCGGCACTCGGCCGGTCGAGCGCCCCGAGCATCTGCAGCAGCGTCGACTTCCCGCCGCCGGTCGGCCCCTGGACGGCCACGAGTTGCCCCTGCGGGATCGTCAGGTGGACGTTCGTCAGGGCGGTGACGGTCCGGTTCTTCTGCTTGTAGGTCTTGCTGACGTTGGTCAGCCGGTACATCGGACTGGAGGCACGGCTCGCCTCCGCCTCGCCGGTCGCGGTGTCGGTGCTGGTCACGGTTGCTCCTGTCGTCGATTCGGTCGTGTCGGTGCGGCCGGGCATCAGGCCACGCTCCGGAGCGCCTCGGCCGGACGGAGCCGGCTCGCCCGCCAGCCGCCGAGCGCGCCGGCGATGAGGCCGCCGAGGATCGCCAGGCCGATCGCCAGCAGGATGATCTCGACGGTCACCGGGGCGTGCAGGACCACGTCGGTCGTCGACGCGGTGCTCGCGCCGCCGCCGAAGCCCCCGGCCGGTGCACCGCCCGTCGTGCCGCTGCCCGCGGCCGCGGTCGCTGCGCCGCCGGGCATGCCACCACCGCCACCGGCACCCCCGCCGGTCGTGCTCGAGGCGCTTGCCGAGATCGTCGGACTGATGACGTTCACGACGAGGATGCCGATCAGGCCGGCCGCGGCGCCGAGCACGCCGCCGATCAGGCCCTGCACCAGGGACTCGCCGGCCACCTGTCGGGTGATGCGGCCGTTCGACCAGCCGAGCGCCTTGAGGGTCCCGAACTCGCGGGTGCGGCGGGTCACGCCGGAGATCGTGAAGAGGATCGCGATGAGGAACGCCGCGGCGAGCACGACGATCGACAGCCACTTGCCGAGGTTCGAGACGAGGCTCGACGCGGTGCTGAGCGACCCGGACACGCTCGAGGCCAGGTCGGCCTCGGTGGAGACGGTGGCGCTCGTCAGCTTCGCCTGCAGTGCGGACTTGATGGTGCTGACGTCGGAGGATGACTCGGCGGAGACGTAGATCGAGGTGACCTTGCCGTCGAGGTCGGCCAGCGCCTGTGCGGTGTCGAGCGGGATGTAGGTGTTCGAGCCCGTGGTCGAGGCCGAGCCGGTGGAGCTGACGATGCCGATGACGGTGAAGTCCGT
The DNA here is from genome assembly GCF_003234745.1 of Curtobacterium sp. MCLR17_039. Classification (NCBI taxonomy): domain Bacteria; kingdom Bacillati; phylum Actinomycetota; class Actinomycetes; order Micrococcales; family Microbacteriaceae; genus Curtobacterium; species Curtobacterium sp. MCLR17_039. Next base: position 252,686 of record NZ_QKTF01000001.1, on the reverse strand, counting down.
GCCGCCGATGTCGACGGTGTCGCCGACCGCCTTCGACTCGCTCTTCGCGTACGACGCATCGAGCACGACGACGTCCTTGCCCGCGTCCTTCGCGGCGAAGGTGCGCCCCTTCGTGAGCTCGGTGCTCGTGAGCGGACCGACCGTCGCGCCGGACACCGGGATGCCGGTCACCGTGAACGAGTCGACGCTGAACGACCCACCGCCGAACCCGCCGCCACCGCCGGTGTCCCCGCTCGGCGGACCCTGCTGGGTCGTGCTGTCGCTGCTGGAGTCGCTGCTGCTGTCGTCGGTCGACTGCTGCTGGACCTGGCCGGAGAACGTGCTGTTCTCGAGGGTCAGGACACCGGTCGCGGCCTTGACGCCGTCGGTGCTCGTGATCGTGGACAGGTTCGCGGCGTCCAGGGTGCTCGTGCCGCGCGCGACCGCGAGCCGCGACTGCGACAGGTCGGTCGAACCGCTGTCGTCGTCGCTGTCGCCCTGACTGCCGAAGTCGAAGCTCGGACGCCCGCCGTTCGTCGACGCCGTCGCGGTCTTGGTGACGGTGATGTCGGTGCCGACGCCGTACACGGACTGCAGGACGCTCGACTGCGCTGCCTGCACGCCACCCGAGATCGACGACACGATCACCACGAGGGCGATGGCCAGGGCCATCCCGATCGCGATGATGACTGTCTGCTTCTTGCGGTTCGTGAGTTCGCGCCTGAGGTAGGTCAGGAACATGGTTCTCCTCGGTGGTGGCCGGCTGGGGTCACCGGCCGCGCAGAGCACGCGGCGGGGCCGACGGAGGAGAACCTAGGCACGCTGTCGATGACCGACCCATCGCGCACCTATGTGCCGGCTAAGGGCGCATCAGCCGACGTCGCCGTACCGCTGGCGCAGGTGCTCCGCGTACCCGCCGGGGGTCCGGCCGGAGAAACGCCCGCTCGTCACCACCGGCAGGTCGACGGTGGCGTCCACCCGGAAGCCGAGCGCCCGCGCCCGGGCCACCAGCCGCGCGTCCTCGTGCTCGGGCACGGGGTCGAACCCGCCGAGGCTGACGTACGCCGCGGCGAGCACGCCGAGGTTCGCGCCGTGCACGTGGCCGAGGGCAGCACCGGGCGGGTGCGCCAGCGTCCAGCGGTCGAGCACCACGGGCGCCAGGTCGTCCGGGTCGGGGACGACGGCGCCGACGAGCACCTGCGCGCCGGACGCCAGGGCGTCGCACTGCTGGACGAGCCACCGTTCGTGCACCCGGGAATCGGCGTCGGTGTGGGCGAGCCACCGGGCCGCCGGGTCGCCGTCGTGCGCACGGAGGGCGTGCGTCGCCCCGATCGTCCGTGCCCGACCGACCCCGACACGGTCCGTGGTCAGGACGTCGACCGGGTACCGCGCGACCACCGAAGCGGTGCCGTCCGTGCAACCGTCTAGCACCACCGTGACGGCGGCGTCGACTCCGGGTCGCTCGGCGGCGAGCCGGTCGACGGCCACCAGGAGCGCATCGAGGCACGCGGCGATCCGATCCGCCTCGTCGTGCGCGGGGACGACGACGTCGATGCGTGCACGTGATTCCGGTCGCGTCACCGGATGATCCCCTCGGCCCGGGCCACCGAGGTGACCGCCGGGCCGGGAAGGACACTCAGGACGAAGTCCTCCTCCACGTGCCGGAGCAGAGCGGGACGCGGCCATCGTTCGGTCAGCCGCGCGTCCACCGCGTCACCGCTCGACACGGCCTCGTCGTCGGGATGCCGCCAGTGGCAGGCCACGAGCACGCCGTCGTCATCGAGCGACCCGAGCACACGGTCGATCGTCGCGTCGAGGTCGGCGGGCGACAGGTAGTACCCGACCTCGGACATCACCACCAGGTCCCAGCGCCCGTCCGGCCACTCCGCCGGCAGGGCCGCCTGCACGAACCGCGCGGTCGGGGCACGGTGGGCAGCACGCTCCAGCGGTGCCGCCGAGATGTCGGTGCCGAGCACGTCGTCCGCGCGTTCTGCGAGGGCGGCCGTCAGGACCCCGGTGGCACATCCGAGCTCGAGCGCCGACCGGTAGCGCAGGCGGGGGAGCGCCGCCAGCGTCACGGCCCGCTTGCGCTGCTCGTACCAGGACCCGTCGAAGTCCCACCCCTCGGGCTTCCGGTCGTAGTGGGCGTCGAACGACTCGCGAGACCGCGACGGGGCGGGCCCCGGTGCGAAGAACCACTCCGTCGTCCGCAGGTGGTGGGCGGCGTGCCGGTCGTCGACGATCGCCTCGTCCCCCGGCGCCGGCGACAGGGGCCGGGTCTGCGACGGGTAGGCGCCGAGGGCGGCACGCTTCCGGGCGACGAGGTCGTCGGGCAGCGACAGGGCCCTGACGTCGTCCCACGGGGCGACGGAACGGTCCGGGTCGTCCCAGTGCCAGGCCCAGATCGGGTACGCGAGCAGGTCGACGTCGGGGGCGCTCGCCGCGGCGGCCTCGGCGACCTCGCCGGCGATGCGGTGGTCGCGGTGCCCGTCCCCGCGCCACGGCGCGACGAGCAGCACGGGGTGGGCGGCGCCGGCGAGCACCGTGTCGAGGGTGTCGACGACACGGTCTCGGTGTTCGCGGGTCGCGCCGTCCGGGATCCCCACCGAGGTCGACGTCACGTCGGGGTGCAGGGTGCGCAGGGCCGCCACGAACTCGTCGTCACGGGCGGCGGCGAGTGCTTCCGGGGTCGTCGTGGGGGAGTCCGGGTGGGAGCGCTCGCCGCGGGTGAGCAGCAGCACGTGCACGGGGACGCCGGCCGCTGCAGCGGCCGCGATCAGCCCACCGGCGCCGAGGGTCTCGTCGTCGGGGTGGGGCGCGACGACCACCACCGATCCGGTGCCGGCCAGGTCGATCGCCGGTGCGTTCAGGCCGTCGAGGAACCCCGTCCACGCCGCCGGGTCGGTGCCCGGCTCGCGGTGGTCGAAGCTCACCACGCGACACCGCCCCGCTCGAGCACCATGCGGCCGATCCGGGCCAGGTCGCGGGCTCCGTGGTCCTGCAGGACGTAGAGCTCGAGGTCGGCGACCCGCGCGGCGACGGCGCGGTCGGCGGTCAGCGGAGCCGGGCCGATGGTGGCGACCACCCGCTCGCGCACGGCGTCGACCGATCGGCGCACCCGAGACCGGACGGTCTGGGCGAGCAACCGCCAGTCGGTGTCGTCGGAACCCGGGTCGGACCCGTCGATCCGGGCGGCGGCGTCGGCGAGGGCGTCCTCGGCGTCGGCGAGGTCGGTCACGGTGGCGCCGAGGGCGGCCTGCAGCAGCTCGGACTCCGGGTGTGCGGCCGCGGTCTCGCGGAGCACCCGGGCGAGCCCGACCGCACCGCCCCACCAGCAGGCCGCGACGCCGATGCCGCCCCAGGCGAAGCCGGGACGGCCGAGGTACCAACCGGGATCGCCGACGGCTCGTGCCCGGACGCCGTCGAAGTCGACCGGTCCGCTCGGCACGTCCGGCATGCCGCGTGCGACCCAGGCGTCGTCGTGCACGGTGACGCCGGGCTGTCGCAGGTCCACGGCGACGAGGACCCGCTCGTCGCCCAGGTGCGCGGTGACCAGGGCGTGCGAGAGCGTCGAGGCGAGCGAGCACCACGGTTTCGTGCCGTGCAGCAGGACCGTGCCGTCGTTCTGGGGCGCGGCATCGAGCCGGAGGCCCGGGCCCTCGGCGGCGAAGACACCCCAGGTCGAGCCGTCCGCGGCGTCCACCCCGGCCTGTGCCAGGATCCCGAGCGCGTCCAGGTGCGGTTCCACGGTGCGGGCGGTGGCGACGTCCGCCGCGGCGACCGCGGCGAGCGTGCCGAAGAACCCGCCGGCCGTCCCGGCGGACAGGGGTGGGGTGGTGGCGGCAACCGCTCGCGCGACCGCGAGGCGGTCCGTCGGTGTCGAGCCGGGCCTCCCGGTCGTCCGTTCGATCCGCGCGGTGTCCAGGTGCCGGGCCGACGGGGGCCAGGCTGCAGATCGCAACATGCTCCCAACGTACGGAGCGGCACACGTGGACGTGTCCTCAATCCACAGAACGCACTGGGCCGTGCCACAGACAACTCATAGGAACTTCTCGATACTCGAAGACGTGACCATCTCCCAGCCCGCAGCAGCCCCGCGCCTCACGCGTGCCGACGGAACCCCGTTGCGCATCCTGGTCGTCGACGACGAAGCCAGCCTCACCGACCTGTTGTCCATGGCGCTCCGCTACGAGGGCTGGGACGTCAAGAGCGCGAACGGCGGCCAGGACGCCCTGACGACCGCGCGGGAGTTCAAGCCCGACGCGATGGTGCTCGACGTGATGATGCCGGACCTCGACGGGCTGCAGGTGCTCAGCCGGCTGCGGCAGAACAACGACGACACCCCGGTGCTGTTCCTCACCGCGAAGGACTCGGTCGAGGACCGCGTGACCGGACTCACCGCGGGCGGTGACGACTACGTCACCAAGCCGTTCTCCCTCGAGGAGGTCGTGGCGCGTCTGCGCGGGCTCATCCGCCGCTCGCAGATCTCGATCTCCGAGGCCGGCGACTCCCGCATCGTCGTCGGCGACCTGGTGCTCGACGAGGAGTCGTACGAGGTGCACCGCGCTGGCCGTCCGATCGAACTGACCGCCACCGAGTTCGAGCTGCTCCGCTTCCTGATGCGGAACCCCCGCCGCGTGCTGTCGAAGGCGCAGATCCTGGACCGCGTGTGGTCGTACGACTTCGGCGGCAAGTCGTCGGTCGTCGAGATCTACATCTCCTACCTGCGCAAGAAGATCGACGCCGGTGAGACCCCGATGATCCACACGGTGCGAGGCGTCGGGTACGTCATCAAGCCGACCTCGTGACCCTGCGGCGCCGGCTCGTCCTGAGCATCGTCGCCCTCGTCGTCGCCGTCAGCGCGGTGATCGGGGCGGCCAGCATCATCGCGCTCGCCTCGATCCAGACCAGCGCGATCGACAAGCAGATCACGAGCGCCACCCACCGGGCGCAGCGGTACCTGCAGCAGAACCAGTCGGGCCAGCCGAGCATCGACCTGTCCCGACCGTCCGGGCAGGCCGCCGGAACCCTGACCGCGTACTTCGTCGACGGGCAGGTCGTCATCGCGAACGTGCTCGACGACTACGGCCGCCCGAGCGGGGTCCCGCAGACGAGCGCCGAGGCACTGGGGTCCGTCCGCGTGGACGCCGACCCGGAGACGATCGACCTCGGCTCGGACGTCGGGCGGTACCGCCTCGCCGCCGTCAACGTCGGCCCGGCCGTCCTGGTCGTGGGGCTCCCGATGGCCCCCGTCTACGACAGCGTCTGGAAGCTCTTCGGGGTCGTCCTCGCCGTCGTGGCGACCGCACTGGTCGCCGGTTCGGTCGTCGCCGCGTTCGTGGTCCGGCAGTCGCTCCGACCGCTCGAGCGCGTCGCGGAGACCGCGTCCACCGTCGCGCGCATGCCGCTCGACCGCAGCGACGCCCTCGACGGTGTCCGCGTGCCCGACACCGACCCCCGAACCGAGGTCGGCCGGGTCGGCAGCGCGTTCAACCGCATGCTCGGGCACATCGGCAGTGCGATGCAGGCCCGGGAACGCTCGGAGCAGAAGGTGCGGCAGTTCGTCGCCGACGCCTCGCACGAGCTCCGGACCCCGCTCGCCTCGGTCCGCGGGTACGCCGAGCTCACCCGGCGGATGGGCGGCGACCTGCCGAAGGACGTCGTCTACGCCATGAGCCGCATCGAGTCCGAGTCCATCCGGATGACCTCGATGGTGGAGGACCTGCTGCTCCTCGCCCGGCTCGACGAAGGCCGCGAGATCCAGTTCGCCGAGGTCGACCTGACCGGCCTGGTGCTCGACGCGGTGAACGACGCACACGCCGCCTCGCCGGAACACCCCATCGAGGTCGACGTCCCGCCGGAGCCGGTGACCATCACGGGCGACGCCGCACGACTGCACCAGGTCATCGTGAACCTCGTCACGAACGCCCGGACCCACACGCCCGAGGGCACCCGCATCACGGTGGGCCTCGCGCCGGTCGACGGCGGAGTCGACCTGACCGTGCGCGACACCGGCCAGGGGATCGACCCGGAGTTCCTTCCGAAGCTGTTCGAGCGCTTCGCCCGGGCCGACAGCTCGCGGTCCCGCACGGTCGGGTCGACCGGCCTCGGGCTCGCCATCGTGGACGCGGTGGTGCAGGCGCACGGTGGCCGGGTCGAGGTCACGAGCGAGCCGGGAGACACCGTGTTCACGGTGCACCTGCCGCGCGACCCTGCTGCGGCTGCCGCCGCGGCAGGGGCTGTCGCGTCGTCGTCGGCTGACCCTGCCGGGTCCGCGGACTGGTCGGCGACACCCGCTGCGGTGGACCGTACCCACTGACGGTCGGGAGGCGCGGGGCGGGGCCGCCCCGTGCCTCCAGTGTGGTGTTTGGTGACGCCCACGGCGTCTGGTACAGTTCTCGAAGCCAAAGACCGCCGGATGTCGTGCTGCTCGCAACGTGTTTGTGAACATCGTGACCGAAGGTCCTCACTCGTGAGGCATCCCGCGCAGGTGTTCCGAACCACTCCCACCATCTGGTGAGAGCAGCTCCGAGCCTCTGCGCCGGAGCTTTTTTCGTTCGTGGACCTGGGGCTGCCGGCAAGACCCCCAAGGAGAACCATGGCGAACAAGGAAGCTGCGGTCGCCGAGCTCACGGAGTCCTTCCGTAGCTCGAACGCCGTTCTGCTCACCGAGTACCGCGGTCTCACGGTCGCGCAGCTCAAGGAGCTCCGCAACTCGATCCGTGAGCACGCCACGTACGCCGTGGTGAAGAACACGCTGACCAAGATCGCGGCGAACAACGCCGGCATCTCGTCGTTCGACGACGAGCTCGCCGGTCCGTCCGCTCTCGCCTTCGTCCACGGTGACACCGTCGCCGTCGCGAAGTCGCTGCGTGCATTCGCCAAGGCGAACCCCGAGCTCGTGGTGAAGGGCGGTTACTTCGACGGTAACCCGCTCACCGCGACCGAGGTGGACAAGCTCGCCGACCTCGAGTCCCGTGAAGTGCTGCTCGGCAAGCTCGCCGGCGCACTCAAGGCCTCGCTGTTCGGTGCTGCGTACCTGTTCCAGGCACCCCTCTCGCAGGCCGTCCGCACCGTGGACGCCCTTCGCGAGAAGCAGGAGTCCGCGGCCTGATCAGGCTCGCGTTCATCAACCACACGTACTAGCTAGTAGTAGGAGAAAATCATGGCGAAGCTTTCGCAGGACGAGCTCATCGAGGCCTTCAAGGAGCTCACGCTCATCGAGCTCTCGGACTTCGTGAAGAAGTTCGAAGAGGTCTTCGAGGTCACCGCGGCCGCCCCGGTCGCCGCTGCCGCCCCCGCCGGCGCAGCTGCTCCGGCCGAGGCCGCTGAGGAGAAGACCGAGTTCGACGTCATCCTCAAGTCCGCTGGTGACAAGAAGATCCAGGTCATCAAGGAGGTCCGTGGCCTGACGTCGCTCGGCCTCGGTGAGGCCAAGGCGCTCGTCGAGACCGCCGACGCCAAGATCCTCGAGGGTGCGAACAAGGAGACCGCCGACAAGGCGAAGGCAACCCTCGAGGCCGCTGGCGCCACGATCGAGCTCGCGTAGTCTCGACCGTTCCGGTCACGAAGGCCGCTGCCCCTCGGGGCGGCGGCCTTCGTCGTGTGCGGGTGCCGCGCGCGGCGGGCGCGGCGACGTTTCGCGCTTTTTGTCGCTTTCGCCGAAGCGACAGATGGGCCCTGGAAGATCACGGATTCTTGTCGCTTCGGCGCCTTTGACTGTGCCCGCTTCTGGAGAGTCGTCGTTTTGGCATCGCCGCACGACTGCCTGGAGGCGCGTGGGTTCTCCACAGACCGTCGAACGTCGCCGACATCGGTTGCGCTGGCCGACAGAGTGTTGCCATGCACCCTGCCAATGCCATCGCGCTGTTCCGGACGAACAGACTCGAGCGCGCGGACGCACGACAGCTGCAGCGCCGCAAGCTGGCCGGCGAACTCGTCCGCGTGCGGCATGGCGTCTACGTCGACCGCTCGGCGTGGGACGCGCTCGACGGCCGGAGCCGACACCTCGTCCGCATGCGTGCCGCTCTCCCGCTGCTCCGCGGAGGCGCTGTGTGGTCGCTCGACTCAGCGGCTGCGATCCTCGGCGCACCTCGTCTCGACCAGTGGCCGGAGCGCGTCCATGCGAACGTGCCCGGGCTGGAGCATGACCTCCGACGTACCGGGCTGACGATGCACGCCGGGTCCTCGCACGTGTCGGGGCACCGTTTCCACGGCGTCGAGTACACCGCTCTCGCGCAGACGACTATCGAGCTTGCTCGTCGGGGATCCCTGGCCGCGGCGGTCGTCGGGCTGGATCACGCACTCCGCAACGGAGTCCGGCACGAAGACCTCGAGCACCTGGCGCTGATTGCCGGTCCGTGGGGCGCGGTCCGCCTTGAGCACGCGTTGGAGATCTGCGATGTCCGCGTCGGTGGGCGAGTCCTACTTCGCAGCGCGTGGGGCCGAGCTCGGCTGCCCTGACATGGAACCGCAGCACGAGTTCGTCGGCGTGGACGGTGCCGTCGACCGGGTCGACTTCTGGTTGCCGAGGCAGGGGATCGTGATCGAGTTCGACGGCCGGCAGAAGTACGAGGACCGCGAGATGCTGCGGGGGAGGAGCGGCGCCGACGCCGTCTGGAGGGAGAAGCAGCGCGAGGACCGGGTCCGTGCTCGCGGCGAGGTCAACGGGTTCGTCCGCGTGTACTGGGAGCACCTCGTCGTGCCGGAGCGCCTTCGAACCCTGTTCCGTCAGCACGGTGTGCCGTGCCGATGACGACCTGGCATCTTGGTACTGCCATAGCGACACTTCTCGCGGGAAGGAAGTCACGCCTCCCGGCAGAGCGACAGAGTGCCGCGAACGTTCCGCGTACATCTGTCGCTTTGGCAGGAGCGAGCGCGTGAGGTCGTCGCGCGGCGGGCGCGCCGCGGCGGCGCGTCAGCGCAGGGTGCTGTGGCGGCGGCCGTAGGCCAGGTAGAGCACGGCGCCAGCGACCATCCAGATGCCGAAGGCGATCCAGGTGGTGGCGCCGAGGAACACCGCGAGCAGCACGCAGCTCAGGGTGCCGAGGATCGGCACGACGGGGAACAGCGGCACCCGGTACGAGCGCTCCAGGTCGGGCTGCGAGCGGCGGAGCACGATGACGGACACGTTCACCAGGGCGAACGCGACGAGGGTGCCGATGCTCGTGGCGTCGGCGAGTTCACCGAGGGGCACGAGCGCGGCGACGATCGTCACGGCGATGCCGATGATGAGCGTGTTCGCGATCGGGGTGCCGGTACGACGGGAGACCCGCCCGAAGACCTTCGGTACCAGGCCGTCGCGGGACATCGTGAGCAGGATGCGGGTCTGGCCGTACAGGACGGTGAGGACGACACTGGCGATGGCGACGACGGCGCCGATCGAGAACACGAGGGCGACGAGCGGCTGCCCCGTGACGTCGACGACGATGCGGACGAGTGACGCTTCGGACGACGAGAACGCGGTCCACGAGCGGGCCCCGACGGCGGCGATCGCGACGAGGATGTACAGCGCCGTGATGAGCGCGATCGAGCCGATGATCGCCCGGGGCAGGTCGCGGCGGGGGTTCTTCGCCTCTTCACCGGCGGTCGAGGCGGCGTCGAAGCCGATGTACGAGAAGAACAGCCGTGATGCGGCGGCGGTGACCCCGGCGGCGCCCATCGGTGCGAGCGGCTCGAAGTTCTGCGCCCGGAACGCCGTGAACGCCACGACGACGAAGAAGACCAGCAGGGCGATCTTCACGATCACCATGACCGTGTTCACCCAGGCGCTCTCGCGGGCACCGGGCAGCAGCACGACGGTGGCGAGCAGGACCAGCACCGCCGCGGGCAGGTTGACCACGCCGCCGTCGACCGGGGGAGCGGCGAGCGCGGTGGGCAGGTGCAGGCCGAACACACGGAGGGTCTCGTCGACGTACTCGCTGGCACCCACCGCGACCGCGGCCACCGAGACGGCGTACTCGAGCACGAGGCACCAGCCGCAGATCCAGGCGATGCCCTCGCCCATCGTGGCGTACGTGTACGAGTAGCTGGACCCCGAGGTCGGGACGGCGCCCGCCATCTCGGCGTAGGACAGCGCGGACAGCAGCGCGGCGATCCCGGCGACGACGAACGAGATCCAGACGGCGGGACCGGCGAGCGGGACCGCGGTGCCGAGGACGACCAGGATGCCGGTGCCGAGCGTGGCCCCGACGCTGATCATCGTCAGCTGCCAGACCCCGAGCGATCGGCGGAGGGGTTCACCGTTGACACCTCGGGAGGCTTCGGCCTGCAGCTGCTCGATCGGCTTGCGGCGGGCGAGCTGCGCCCCCAGGGACGTGGGACGTGACGGCGCGGACGACATGGGACCTCGGTGGTGCGGGGACGGGGACGGCACATGCTCGCACGCCCCCTGAACGGGGTCAAATACTGCGGTGCTGTGGAGAGAGCGGTCGATGTCCGAGCGCGGGGCTACGGTGGCTCCATGAGCATGGGACACGGCGGGCGAGGCGGCGGTCCGCGCGGGGGTGGGCGCATCTCGAGCGGCGACTTCCGTGCGCAGAAGGCCGCCAACGCCGAGGCGCCGAGGATCCCGCACCTGGTCCGGCGCATCGCCGCGCTGTTCGAGCCGCACCGTCGGGCGATCATGCTCACGGTCGTCCTCGTGCTGATCGGTGCGGCCATCTCGGTCGTGCCGCCACTGCTCACCCAGCAGGCGTTCGACCGTGGGCTGTTCCCGCCGTCGGGCCGCCCGGACGTCCCGGTGCTGATCGAGCTCGTGTCCGCGATGGTCCTGCTCTGGATCGCGAGCGCCGGGGTCGGCGTCTGGCAGACGTACCTGACCGCGACGGTCGGCAACAAGGTCATGGGTGCGATGCGGATGCGCCTGTTCGCGCACCTGCAGCGGATGGAACTCGCGTTCTTCACCCGCACCAAGACCGGCGTCATCCAGTCACGCCTGCAGAACGACGTGGGCGGCGTGGCGAGCGTGCTGAACAACACGATCTCGTCGGTGCTCGGCAACACCGTGACCGTGATCGCCGCCGTGGTCGCGATGCTCCTGCTGAGCTGGCAGATGACGCTGGTCGCCGTCGTCCTGCTGCCGCTGCTCGTGATCGCGCAGCGCCGCGTCGGCCAGGTCCGGGCCCGCATCGCCGCGCAGACGCAGGAGTCGCTGTCCGACATGACGGCCATCACGCAAGAGGCGCTGAGCGTCTCCGGCATCCTGCTCGCGAAGAGCTTCAACCAGCAGGCCAGCGAGACCCGCCGCTACGGGGACGAGAACCGCAACCAGATCACCCTGCAGGTGCGCCAGCAGATGTCCGGGCAGTGGTTCTTCGCGATCGTGCAGATCTTCCTGTCGATCATCCCGGCGATCATCTACGTCGTCGCCGCGTACCTGATCATCGGCGACGTCCCGATCACGGCCGGGACGATCGTCGCGTTCACGACGGTGCAGTCCCGGCTGCTGTTCCCGACGGTCGGGCTGCTGCGCGTGGTCCTCGACCTGCAGACCTCCGGTGCGCTCTTCGCCCGCATCTTCGAGTACTTCGACCTCAAGCCGGCCATCACCGACTCGCCGACCGCCCGGCCCGTGGACGAGTCGAAGGTCGGCCACGTCGCCTTCGACGACGTCGTCTTCACCTACCCCGACGGCGAAGCCGACAAGCCGACCCTGCGCGGGGTGTCGTTCGAGCTCCGCCCCGGGCAGTTCGCGGCCTTCGTCGGTCCCTCCGGCGCGGGCAAGACGACGGTGTCCTACCTGGTGCCCCGGCTGTACGAGGCGACCGAGGGATCGGTACGGTTCGCCGGGCAGGACGTCCGCGACCTGGTGCACGAGGACCTGATGCGGCACGTCGGCATCGTCAGCCAGGAGACGTACCTGTTCCACGCCACGATCGGCGAGAACCTGCGGTACGCCAAGCCCGACGCCACCGACGACGAGCTCGAGCGTGCGGCCCGTGCGGCGAACATCCACGACACGATCGCGTCGTTCCCGGACGGCTACGACACCGTGGTGGGGGAGCGCGGCTACCGCCTGTCCGGTGGTGAGAAGCAGCGCATCGCCATCGCCCGGGTCATGCTGAAGGACCCGCCGGTGCTCGTCCTCGACGAGGCCACCAGCGCGCTCGACTCCATCTCGGAGCACGTCGTGCAGACGGCGCTCGACACGGCGGCGGCCGGGCGGACCACCATCTCCATCGCGCACCGGCTGTCGACGATCCGCGACGCCGACGTCATCTTCGTCCTCGACCACGGCCAGATCGTCGAGCAGGGCACGCACGACGAACTCCTCGCCCTCGACGGCACGTACGCGCAGCTGCACCGACAGCAGAACTCGTCGGCGGACGTCGTTCGCCCCTGACGGTCGCGACCGGGCGCCGGACAGGAGGCCCGTGGCGGCGTCCGCACGGGCCTCCCGTCCGGCGCGCAGCGCGACCAGGGCTCGCCGTCCGCCGCGGGATCCCGGAGCGTTGTCCGCACACGACACATCCCAGCGGGACGCGGGGACCGCGTCCTAGACTCGACGGCGTGCGTTACGCGAACTCCGTCGTCGACCTCGTCGGCGACACCCCGCTCGTCAAGCTCAACCGGGTGACCGAGGGGGTGCGGGCGACCATCCTCGTGAAGGTCGAGTACCTGAACCCCGGTGGGTCGTCGAAGGACCGCATCGCCACCCGGATCATCGACGCGGCCGAGGCCTCCGGTGACCTGCGCCCCGGCGGCACCATCGTCGAACCGACCTCCGGCAACACCGGCGTCGGTCTGGCCCTGGTCGCACAGCAGCGCGGCTACCGGTGCGTCTTCGTGCTGCCCGACAAGGTCGGCGAGGACAAGCGCAACGTGCTGACGGCGTACGGCGCCGAGATCGTCGTCACCCCGACCGCGGTCGCGCCGGAGCACCCCGAGTCCTACTACTCGGTGTCGGACCGGCTCGTGCAGGAGATCCCCGGCGCCTACAAGCCGAACCAGTACGCGAACCCGAACGGTCCCCGCAGCCACTACGAGACCACCGGTCCGGAGATCTGGCGCGACACCGAGGGGCAGATTACCCACTTCGTCGCGGGCGTCGGCACCGGCGGCACGATCTCCGGCACCGGACGGTACCTGAAGGAGGCGTCCGACGGCGGCGTCCGCATCGTCGGGGCCGACCCCGAGGGCTCCGTCTACTCCGGCGGCACCGGTCGCCCGTACCTGGTCGAGGGCGTCGGCGAGGACTTCTGGCCGAGCGCGTACGACGCCGGCGTGCCGGACGAGATCATCGCCGTGTCGGACGCCGACTCCTTCGCGATGACCCGTCGCCTGGCGCGTGAAGAAGGACTGCTCGTCGGCGGCTCGAGCGGCATGGCCGTCGTCGCGGCACTCCGCGCCGCCCGTGACCTGACTGAGGACGACGTCGTCGTCGTGCTGCTGCCGGACGGCGGCCGCGGCTACCTCGGCAAGATCTTCAACGACCGGTGGATGCGCTCCTACGGCTTCGCCGAGACCGACGACGAGCGCACCGTCGGCTCGCTCATCGCCGGCAAGGACGGCCGCCTGCCCGACCTGGTGCACGCGCACCCGGCGGACACCGTGCGCGACGTCGTCGACATCATGACCAAGTACGGCGTCTCGCAGATGCCGGTGCTCAGCGCGGAGCCGCCCGTCGTCATCGGCGAGGTCGTCGGCGCCGTCGAGGAGAAGGCACTGCTCGAGCAGGTCTTCACCGGCACCGCGAAGATGTCGGACGCGCTCACCGGCTTCGTCGGCGACCCGCTGCCGCTCATCGGCGTCGGCGAGTCGGTCTCCGCGGCACGTCGTGCGCTCGAGTCGGCCGACGCGCTCCTCGTCGTCGAGGACGGCAAGCCCGTCACCGTGCTGACCCGGCACGACCTCCTCACCTACCTCTCCGAGTAAGGAACCACCGAGCATGACCGAGTTCAGCACCCGAGCCGTCCACGCCGGCCAGGAGCCCGACGAGACCACCGGCGCCGTCATCCCGCCGATCCACCTGACGTCGACGTACGTGCAGGACGGCGTCGGCGGCATGCGCAACGGCTACGAGTACTCGCGCGCCGGCAACCCGACGCGCGACTCGCTGCAGGTGCTCCTCGCCGACCTCGACGGGGGCGTCGCGGCGTCGTCGTTCGCGTCCGGACTCGCCGCCGAGGACGCCCTGCTCCGCGCCGCGCTGGTCCCCGGTGGCCGTGTCGTGATGGGCAACGACGTGTACGGCGGCACCCACCGCCTGGTGAGTCGGCTGCACGTTCCGTGGGGTGTCGAGCTCGTCGTCGTCGACATGAGCGACCTCGACCAGGTCCGCGCGGCACTGCAGGGGGCACCGGCCACGACGGTGCTGTGGGTCGAGACGCCGACGAACCCGCTCATGAAGATCGCCGACATCGCCGCGCTCGCGACCCTCGGGCACGAGTCGGGCGCCCTGGTGGTCGTCGACAACACGTTCGCGTCGCCGTACCTGCAGCAGCCGCTGTCGCTCGGCGCCGACGTCGTCGTGTACTCGACCACGAAGTACCTCGGCGGACACTCCGACGTCGTCGGCGGAGCCGTCGTGCTCGCGGACGAGGAGCTCGCGGCGAAGGTGCAGTTCCTGCAGTTCGGCGCGGGTGCGATCTCGTCGCCGTTCGACGCCTACCTGACCACCCGTGGCATCAAGACGCTCGCGGTGCGGATGGAGCGGCACTCGCGGAACGCGCAGGCCGTCGCCGAGGCGCTCGTCGTCGCGCCCGGCGTCGAGCGCGTCTACTACCCGGGCCTGCCCGACCACCCGGGGCACGACGTCGCCGCCCGCCAGATGCGTGGCTTCGGCGGGATGCTCTCGGTCGCGCTGTCCGGCGGCGCCGAGGCCGCGAAGCGGTTCGCGGAGTCGACGGAGCTGTTCGCCCTGGCCGAGTCGCTCGGTGGCGTGGAGTCGCTCATCGGGTACCCGAGCGAGATGACCCACGCGTCGGTCAAGGGCACCGAGCTGGCCGTACCGGAGAACGTCGTGCGGCTGTCGGTCGGCATCGAGGACGCCGGCGACCTGGTGGCGGACCTGGAGCAGGCGCTGACGCGCTGACGCGTGGCCCGGTGACGCGGACCGCTGACACGGGACCGCTGACGCGGGACCGCTGCCACACCGTCACCCCTCGCCCCTACGATGTCGTAGATGAGCACAACGGCGTCGCGGACCAGCCTGCTGAGCGGGCCGTACGCCCTCGCGACGATCGGCATGGTCGCGATCGTCGGCGTCGCGGCGTTCCAGAACCTGGCGATGACGACGATCATGCCGGTGATCAGCCGCGACCTCGACGGCGAGACCCTGTACGCGCTCGCCTTCGCCGCCCCGCTCGCCGCCGGGGTGCCGGGGATGGTGCTCGCCGGCAACTGGACCGATCGCGCCGGTGGCCGGATCGTGGCGTGGGTGTCGGCGGCGTTCTTCGCGGTGGGGACCGCCGTGGTCATGCTCGCGCCGACCATGGAGGTGTTCCTGGCCGGCCGGCTCATCGAGGGGTTCGGCGCCGGGGCCATCGACGTGGTGCTCTACGTGCTCGTCGCCCGGATCTTCCCCGCCGAGCTGCACGGCCCGGTGTTCGCCGGGTTCGCCGCGGCCTGGGTCGTGCCGGCGTTGATCGGCCCCGCCCTGGCCGGCATCGTCACCGACACCTGGAACTGGCATTGGGTGTTCGCCGGGGCGCTGGCGATCGCGCTGGTCGCCTTCGCCCTGCTCGTGCCGACCCTCGGCCGGGTGCACGCTCCGGCCGCGTCGCTCCGCCCGCCGTGGCAGCGGCTCAGGATCGGCTGGTCGGTGGCCGCTGCCGTGTCGATCCTGCTGCTCAACGTCGCGCCCGACCTGACCCCGTGGGGCATGGTCGCGGCGGTGCTCGTCGGGTTGGTCGGCACCTGGTTCGCCCTGCGGCCGCTGCTGCCGACCGGCACGTTCCGGGCCGCGGCCGGGCTGCCGTCGGTCGTGCTCCTGCGCGGGCTCGTCGCCGCGTCGTTCTTCGGGAGCGAGGCGTACGTGCCGTTCCTGCTGCAGGCCGAACACGGGTTGTCACCGTCCGCTGCGGGGCTGGCCCTGACGGTGGCGGCACTCAGCTGGGCTGCTTCGAGCTGGGCGCACGGTCGTCTGGGGGAACAGCGGCTCACCGCCCGTCGCACCTTCGGGGTCGGGCTGACGCTGGTGCTCGTCAGCCTGGTGACCGCGCTCGCGGTCGCGACGTTCGACCTGTCGTGGTGGGTGCTGGTCGCCGGCTGGTTCGTCGGTGGCGCGGGCATGGGCGCGATCTACCCGCGCGCCTCGATGCTGACCCTGCGGTTCTCCGGCGAGGGCGACGACGGGTTCGCGAGCTCGGCCCTGACGATCGCTGACGCAGCCGGCAGCGTGATCGGTCTCGCGGTGACCGGCCTGCTCTTCACCGCGACCGGTGGTGCCGACGGCACGGTGTCGTTCCCCCTGGTCTTCGCGGCGATGATCGGTTTCGCTGCGCTGGCGATCGCGGCCGTCCGACGGCTCGGCCCCGTGCCGGCGCCGGCGACGACGGCCCCGGTGGGCCCGGGCGGATCCGTCCCGTCGCGGACTCCGTCGTCGCACGGCCCGGCCGCCGGGTAGCGTGGCAGACCGGACCGAAGAGGAGACCCCGTGCTGCGCATCGTCGCCGTGACCGTCGCCCTGGCGGCGGCCCTGACCCTGGCCGGGTGCCAGGGCACGACGTCGGCTGCCCCCACACCGGTGCAGAGCACCGACCTGACGAGCTCCGACGGCGGTTTCGACCAGCAGGCTGTGATCGGTGTCGTCCTGCTCCACGACGACGCGGCCCTCGCCGACCGGCTCCGCACCGACCTGACCGACGCCGGGTTCCGGCCCGACGTCCGGGTCGCTCCGGCATCGGGCGCTGCGGCGTCACAGCAGACCGCGGTCGCCCAGCTCGTGCGCAAGGGCGCCAAGGCCCTGCTCGTGCACGCGGCCCGACCGTCCGCCCTGACCGGTGTGATCCAGACCGCCCACGACGCCGGGGTCGTCGTGGTGTCCCTCGGCGACCCGCTGCCCGCCGCCGGCACCGGTGGGGACGGGGTCTCCGCCGACTACCGCGTGCCGTCGGAGGGCGACGACGCGGACGTCGCTGCCACCGCGGTCGAGGTCGTGCAGTCCCTGCAGCGCGGCGAGAAGCCGGAGACCGACCCGTCAGACGGCGACACGACCGACGCCGAGTAGGCACGCGCAGCACGCGCAGCACGCACAGCACGCGCAGCACGAGCAGCACGGGCACGGCAGCAGGCCAGCACCCACGCGATCACACGACCGAAACGAACGGCCGGCTCAGCTCCACCACGCCGGGAACGACAGCGTGATCGTCTCCACCAGCGCCTTCCGCGACCGACGGGGCCCCGCCAGCCAGGCCTCGATCGCCCCGACGAACCCCTGCGCCACGAACCCCGCGGCGACGTCGTCGAGCAGCTCGGGCCGGCGTGCGGGATCGAGCTCGCGGATGTGCAGGGCACTCGACACCGTGAAGTGCTCGACGAGCAGCCGGTGCAGCGACGCGTCGTTCGGGTCCGGCAGCGCCTTGCCGTAGATGTCGCGGTGCGTCGTCACGTGCTCGACGACGGCGTTGATGCCGCGCCGGGTGATGGCTGCGAGCTCGTCGGCTCCGGCGCCCCGGTCGGCGGCGGCTCGGCGCTCGTCGGCGTCGTCCTGCCGGATGCGGTCGAGTTCCGGCGTCAGGACGTCGGCGAGCAGCGACCCGGGGGAGACGGCGTGCGAGTAGAACGTGGCCCGGTTGATGCCGGCGGCACGCGTGACGTCGGCGACGGTGATCTCCGAGACCGGTCGGTCCGCGGCGAGTCGCAGGATCGCCTCGCGCAGCGCTGCAGTGGTGTGCAGGATCCGGGCATCCACCATGACGCCCACCCCCTTCTGATCCGCTTCACCCGGAAGGCCCCCGAGCAGTCCGACGCTACCGCATGGTCCGCGCGCGGCCGAGGGGCAGCACGAGCCGCTTCACGCGGGCGGCCGGCACCGGCGGCGCCGAGCACGCACCGGCGACCGTAGGATGGTTCCGCGGACGAATCGATTCGATGACCCGCGATCACCCCCGCCCCCTCATCGTCGAAGGACTCCTGTCTCGTGACCGCGCCCGCCACCACCGGTTCGCTCCGGGTCGTCCTGCACCCGGGAGACTCGCTCTCCCGCGGGCAGCGACTCGTCTACGTCTTCGTCCTGGGCGCCCTCACGGCGCTCGGTCCGTTCACGATCGACCTGTACCTGCCGGCGTTCCCGGCGATCAAGGACCAGTTCAGCGTCACCGACGGTGCGGTCCAGCTGACGCTCACCGCGACGACGCTCGGCTTCGCCATCGGGCAGCTCCTGGTCGGCCCGTGGAGCGACAAGGTGGGTCGCCGACTGCCGCTGATCATCGCGACGACGGTGCACATCGCCGCGTCGATCGGCGCCGCGACCGCGCCGGACATCGAGCTGCTCGCCGTGTTCCGCGTGCTGCAGGGCATGGGCGCCGCAGCCGGTGGTGTCGTCGCGATGGCGACGGTGCGTGACCTGTTCGGCGGCAAACCGCTGGTGCGGATGCTGTCCCGCCTGGCGATGGTGAACGGCCTCGCGCCGATCCTCGCGCCGCTCATCGGTTCGCAGATGCTGCAGTTCACCAGCTGGCGCGGCATCTTCGTCTTCCTCGCCTGCTACGGCCTGGCGGTGGTGATCGCGTCGATCCTGCTCATCGTCGAGACCCTGCCGCCGGCCCGCCGGCACGAGGCCGGGCACTCCACCATCGGCCAGCGCTACAAGGCGCTGTTCTCCGACCGGATCTTCGTCGGTGTCGCGCTCATCGGCGCCATGGTGTTCAGCGGGCTGTTCTCGTACCTCAGCGCGTCGCCGTTCCTGTTCCAGCAGGTCTACGGGCTCGACGCCCAGCAGTACGGACTGCTCTTCGCCGTCAACTCGGTCGGGGTCGTCCTCGGCGTGCAGATCTCGTCGCGGCTCGCCCAGCGCGTCGGTCCGCAGTGGATCCTGGCGTGCTCGACCGCGACCCTGCTGCTGGCGTCGGTCGCGATCATCGTCCTCGACCAGCTCGGGGCCGGTCTGGTCGGCGTGCTGGTGCCGCTGTGGTTCTTCATCGCCGCGTGCGGGTTCTCGTTCCCGCTCGTCCAGGTCATCGGTCTCGCCGCCCACGGAAAAGAGGCGGGGACCGCCGCCTCGGTGCTCGGCGCCCTGAACTTCGGTGTCGCCGGGCTCATCTCGCCGGTCGTCGGTTGGCTCGGCATCACGACGGCCACCCCGATGGCGATGGTGATGGCGTCGACCGCCGCCGTCGCGATCCTGATGCTCTGGTTCGTGGTCCGCCCCCGGACGGTCCCCGCGCTCACGCACTGACGACCCGGACCGCCGCGCGCTCCGGTCCCTAGGCTGAGCCCATGAGCGACGCGACGGAGCGGGCACGGGCGGCTGCCGAGGCAGCGAGACAGGCCGCCGACGAGGCACGTCGGCTCGCCGACGAAGCGGCGCGACGAGCCGAGGAGCTCGCCGCCGCACTGGCGGTGGAGGAGCAGACGGAGCGCACCGCCGACGCGGAACCCGCGGTCGTCGGGTCCCCACCACCCACCGGCCTGGAGGCGCGGCTCACGCCCGACGCGGAGCCCGCCCCTGCGGCCGCACCGGCTCCGACCACCCCTGCCGCGGCGGCCGCACCGGCTCCGACCACCCCTGCCGCGGCGGTCGAGGCGACCGCCCCGGATCCGGTGGCGACGGCGGCGACCGGCGCCGCGCCTCCCGTCCGGGGTGGGACCGGACCGCTCGGACCGGACGCGGTCTCGGCGATCCGTGACGGCTACGCCGTCGACGGCGGTGCGATCGAACTCGGTGCCCTGGTCAACGGCGCAGCGGTGCCCGAGGTACAGGTCCGCATCCCGCTCGCGATGCTGAACCGGCACGGGCTGGTGGCCGGGGCGACCGGTACCGGCAAGACCCGCACGCTGCAGGTGCTCGCCGAGCAGATCGCGGCGAACGGCGTGCCGGTGTTCGCCGCCGACATCAAGGGCGACCTGTCGGGTCTGGCCGTCGCGGGGCAGGCGACCGACAAGCTGCTCGACCGCACCGCGGGCATCGGCCAGCAGTGGCAGGGCGTCGCGAGCCAGGCCGAGCTGTTCTCGCTGGGCGGGCAGGGTACGGGCGTGCCGATCCGTGCCACCGTCTCCGGGTTCGGGCCGCTGCTGCTGTCGAAGGTGCTCGGCCTGAACGACACGCAGGAGTCCTCGCTCGGCCTGGTGTTCCACTACGCGACGCAGCAGGGTCTGGCGCTGGTGGACCTCGACGACCTGCGGAGCGTGCTGACGTTCCTGGTGAGCGAGCAGGGCAAGGGGGAACTCGCCGAGCTCGGGGGCCTGTCGAAGCAGACCGCGGGGGTGATCCTGCGCGAGCTCGTCACCTTCGCCGACCAGGGCGCCGACCGGTTCTTCGGGGCGCCCGAGATCGACACGCAGGTGTTCCTGCGGACGGCGGCGGACGGGCGGGGGATCGTCAGCCTGCTCGAGGTGCCCGGTGTGCAGGACCGGCCGGAGGTCTTCTCGACGTTCCTGATGTGGTTGCTGGCGGACCTGTTCAACGAGCTGCCCGAGGTCGGCGACCAGGACGAGCCGAAGCTCGTGTTCTTCCTGGACGAGGCGCACCTGCTGTTCGACGGGGCGTCGAAGGACTTCACCGAGCAGATCGTGCGGACCGTGCGGCTCATCCGGTCGAAGGGCGTCGGGGTCTTCTTCGTGACGCAGACCCCGAAGGACGTGCCGAACGACGTGCTGGCGCAGCTCGGGTCGCGCATCCAGCACCAGCTCCGCGCCCACACCCCGGACGACGCGAAGGCGCTCCGGGCGACGGTGTCGACCTACCCGACGAGCGACTACGACCTGGGCGAGGTCCTCACGTCGCTCGCGACCGGCGAAGCGATCGTCACGGTGATGAACGAGCGGGGCGCACCGACCCCCGTCGCGTGGACCCGGCTGCGCGCACCCCAGGGGTCGATGGACCCGATGCCGGCCGACGAGATGGCCGCGCGGGTGCAGGCCTCACCGCTCCTGTCGACCTACGGCACCCGCGTCGATCCGGACTCGGCGCGCGAGGTGCTCGCGCGCCGGATGGAGGCGGCGGCCGCTGCAGCCGACGCCGCTGCCGCAGCCGACGAGGCAGCTGCCGCCGCGGCGGACGCATCGGCGGATGCCCAGCAGGAGTATGAGCGGCAGCAGCGGGAGTTCGAGCGGGCCGAGCGAGCGTCGGACGCCCGGCGGTCCGGTCGGTCCGGCGGCTCCGGTCGGTCGGGCGGGACGCAGCGGTCCGGGACGCGGCGGTCCGGGACGCGGCGATCCGCGGGGGACCCGCTGTCGGACCTGCTCGGCTCCGGGCTGGGCGGGACCATCGCGAAGGAAGTGGTGCGCGGGATCTTCTCGACGCTGCGGCGTCGGCGCTGACCGGTGCCGCGCTGACCGGTGCCGTGCTGACGGGTGCCGTGCGGTGGCCGCTGGCCCGTCCGCCGGTGGGTCAGGGGGCGTTGAGGCCGGCGAACTCGACGGCGAGCAACCCGCCGACGACCAGCACGACGAGGCCGCCGACGAGCAGGAACGCCGACCGCTGCTCGTACCAGGCGCGGCTCGTCGGGTAGCGCTTCGCGAAGGTGCGGGAGGAGACCGGCCGCGACTCTTCGACGACCTGCACGCCGAGCGCGTCGACCACCCGGTCGAGCCCGTCGTCGCCCCACACGTCGGCACGGAGCCGGAAGAGGTGGGTGCCGGTCCGGTCGAACGCGACGAGTTCCCGCACGGTCCGGTCCACGGACGAGCCGAAGGTCGTGGCGAGCACCAGGCTGTGCACGCGGTCGCGGGGGATCCGACGGTGCGCCGTGAGGACGCCACGGATCGTCAGACCGTCGTCGTCGATCCCGATGAACGCGGTGTGCAGTCGGACGAACACGATGCCGACGGCCGCGGCCATCGCGACGACGATGCCGGCGAACACGGCCCACGTGCGGAACGGGAACGAGACCCAGACCAGGGCGACGGCGAGCGGCACGGCCGAGAAGGCGATGCTCAGCGCGGTGGAACGGACGAGGGACCGGCGTGGACGGAGGACCGTGTCGAAGACGGCGGGCCGCACGGGCACTGCGGGCACGGTGGTGTCCCCCATGGCGCGTCTCCTCGTCCCCTCGGGTGTTCCGGGCACGCTGACCAGCACGCCCTCCGAGCGACGCCCCTGCCGCTCGATGCACCGCGGTCGGCTCGTCCCGGAGCCGTTCGCTCGGCCAGCATAGGCGACCGACGGGTACCGGGGACAGCCCGTTCCACCCCTGGTCGGCGTTTCCCGGCCAACCGAGGGGGAACAGGGCACGCGCTCGTCCGCAGGGTGGGGGACCGATCGACTGTGGAACCACGAAGGACCCGCACCAAGCGGTGCGGGTCCTTCGTGGGTGTTGCGGTCTTGCTCGCTGCGGAGAATGGGGGATTCGAACCCCCGAGGGCTTGCACCCAACACGCTTTCCAAGCGTGCGCCATAGGCCACTAGGCGAATTCTCCTGACACCGTCTCGCGACGGCGACACCCAATGGTACAGGTTCTCCGAGGTGCTCACGACCGCGTGTCGTCGGCGACGGTGCTCCCAGATGTCGTGACATGTGCGGCGACTACCCTGGGCCTCGTGTCGACCCGCATCTACATCACGTCAGCAGAAGGGCACACGGGCAAGAGCACCGTCGCCCTCGGTGTCCTCGAGACCCTCGCCCGGTCCGTCGGCCGCGTCGGCGTGTTCCGGCCCGTCGCCCGCTCGGTCGTCGAACCCGACTACGTGCTCGAGCTGCTGCTGCAGCACACGGCCGTCGGCATCTCGTACGACGACGCGGTCGGGGTCACCTACGACGACGTGCACGCCGACCCCGAGGCGGCCCTCGGCACCATCGTCACCCGGTTCGCCCAGGTCGAGCGGCAGTGCGACGCCGTCGTGGTGCTCGGGTCCGACTACACCGACGTGGGCAGCCCCACCGAGCTGTCCTTCAACGCGAAGGTCGCCGCGAACCTCGGCGCTCCGGTGCTCCTCGTGCTCGGTGGCCGCGACGCCGCCGAACGGGCGGCCCGCACGCCCGAGGGCATGGCGCAGGTGGCGGACGTCACGACGAGCGAGCTGCGGGCGGCACACGCACAGCTGTTCGGCGTCGTGGTGAACCGTGCCGACCCGGACGCCCTCGCCGCCATCGTGACGAGCGTCGAGCAGGCCGTGCACGACGACCACCCCGACGTCCCGGTGTGGGCGATCCCCGAGGACCGTGTGCTCGTCGCCCCGACGGTCCGCGCCCTGCTGCAGGCCACCGGCGCCACCCTGGTCCGCGGTGACGACGCCCTGCTCGACCGTGAGGCCCTCGGTACCGTCGTCGCGGGCATGAGCATGGAGAACGTGCTGCCCCGGCTGATCGAGGGCGGCATCGTCGTCGTCCCCGGTGACCGGAGCGACGTCCTCATCGCCACGCTGCTCGCCAACCAGTCCGAGACGTTCCCGAGCCTGGCCGGCGTCATCCTGAACGGCGGGTTCGAGATCGCCCCGCAGGTGTCCCGGCTGCTCGAGGGCCTGTCGAGCTCGCTGCCGATCGCGCAGAACGACCTCGGCACGTACGACACCGCCCTCCGGATCACCCAGACCCGGGGCCGCCTGGCCGCCGACTCGCCCCGGAAGGCCGACCTCGCGCTCGCCCTGTTCGAGCAGCACGTCGACGCCGAGGCCCTGCGCGACCGCCTGCAGCTCGCCCCGTCCGGGGTCGTCACCCCGCTCATGTTCGAGCACGGCCTGCTCGACCGGGCGCGCAGCTACGGCAAGCGCATCGTCCTGCCCGAGGGCGAGGACGACCGCATCCTCCGCGCCGCCTCCACCCTGCTGCAGCGCCAGGTCTGCGAGCTGACGATCCTCGGCGACCCCGCGGCCATCCGCACGCGGGCGACCGAGCTCGGCCTCGACCTCGAGGCCGCGCAGCTCGTCTCGCCGTTCGACCCCGAGCTGCGTGAGCGCTTCGCCGAGGAGTACACCCGGCTCCGTGCCCACAAGGGGATGTCGATCGAGCTCGCCCGCGACACCGTCACCGACGTCTCGTACTTCGGCACGATGATGGTGCAGCTCGGGCTCGCCGACGGCATGGTCTCCGGCGCGAAGCACACCACCGCGCACACCATCCGGCCGTCGTTCGAGATCATCAAGACCCGTCCGGACACCTCGATCGTGTCGAGCGTGTTCCTGATGGCGCTCGCCGACCGCGTGCTCGTCTACGGCGACTGCGCGGTGATCCCGGACCCGACGAGCGAGCAGCTCGCCGACATCGCGATCTCGTCCGCCGAGACCGCGACCCAGTTCGGCATCGACCCCCGCGTCGCGATGCTCAGCTACTCCACCGGCGACAGTGGCTCCGGAGCCGACGTCGACAAGGTGCGCGCCGGCACCGCGTTCGTGCGGGAACGCCGGCCCGACCTGCTCGTCGAGGGCCCGATCCAGTACGACGCCGCAGCCGACCCCACGGTCGCGTCGACGAAGATGCCGGACTCCCCGGTCGCCGGCCGCGCGACGGTGTTCATCTTCCCGGACCTCAACACCGGCAACAACACGTACAAGGCCGTGCAGCGCTCGGCCGGCGCCGTGGCGATCGGCCCGGTCCTGCAGGGCCTGCGCAAGCCGATCAACGACCTGTCGCGCGGCGCCCTGGTGGGCGACATCGTGAACACCGTCGCGATCACCGCGATCCAGGCCGGCACCGCGACCGACGCGGCCTGACCGCCCGACCCGCACCGCGCCTCCAGGCCCGACAGAAAGTGACCACCCCGTGACCGCAGCCCTCGTCGTCAACTCCGGCTCGAGTTCGTTCAAGTACCAGCTCATCGAACTCGAGGACGAGCGCACGCTCGCCTCCGGGCTCGTCGAGCGCATCGGCGAGTCCGCCGGGGCCTGGAAGCACACCAACGCGCTGACGGGGGAGTCGTCGTCGAACGACGCCGCGTCGGTGCCCGACCACGCGGCGGGGTTCCAGGCGATGATCGACGCGTTCGCGAAGGTGGGCCCGTCGTTCGACGAGCACCCGCCCGCCGTCGTCGGTCACCGTGTCGTGCACGGCGGCACCACCTTCGACCGCGCGACGGTCGTCACGGACCAGGTCGAGCAGCAGATAGAGGACCTCAACAGCCTCGCGCCGCTGCACAACCCCGCGAACCTCGAGGGGATCCGCGCCGCGAAGCAGGTCTTCTCGGACGTCCCGCACGTCGCCGTGTTCGACACCGCGTTCCACCAGACGATGCCGCCGCACGCGTACACGTACGCGATCCCCGCCGACCTGGCCGCCGAGTACGGGATCCGCCGATACGGCATGCACGGCACCAGCCACAAGTACGTCTCCGAGCAGGCCGCGGAGTTCCTCGACCGGCCGCTCGCCGAGCTCAAGACGATCGTGCTGCACCTGGGAAACGGCGCCTCGGTCGCGGCGATCGACGGCGGGAAGTCCATCGAGACCTCGATGGGGCTGACCCCGCTCGAGGGGCTCGTCATGGGCACCCGCTCCGGCGACCTCGACCCCGCGGTGCTCATCCACCTGCACCGCGAGGCCGGGATGACCTTCGACGAGCTCGACACCATGCTCAACAAGCGGTCCGGTCTGCTCGGCCTGACCGGCAACGGCGACATGCGGGACGTGCAGGACGCCGCCACCAAGGGCGACGAGCAGGCGGAGGCGGCGCTCGCCGTGTACCGCCACCGCATCCGTCGCTACGTGGGCGCCTACACGGCGCAGCTCGGCGGGCTCGACGCGGTCGTGTTCACCGCGGGGGTCGGCGAGAACAACGCGCTGCTGCGGCGGCGCGTGCTCGCGGGGCTCGAGCACCTGGGCATCGAGATCGACCCGGACCGCAACGAGCTGGCGTCGCGCGACGCCCGCCGCATCTCCACCGACGGCTCACGGGTCGCGGTGCTCGTGATCCCGACGAACGAGGAGCTCGAGATCGCTCGGCAGTCGGCCGCGGTCGCGCTCTGACGCGTGGGGCGCGTGGGGCGCGTGTCGCCTCGCGTCGGCGCGCCGGCAGGCTGCGGACGGGAGGCGCGGGGCGGGCTGGCTCCGTGCCTCCCGTCCGTCCGTGGGTCGCGTCCACCGCACGGTGCGGCCGGCGCCGACCGGTCAGGTCAGGGCGCCCAGCGCCGCCGGGATCGGGGTGTCGCCGCTGGTGACCTCGAACTGCACGCCGACCGCGGCGTCGTCGAGCAGTGCGTGCAGGACGACGGTCGCGACGTCCGCGCGGGGGATCGAGCCGCGCGGGACGGTCCGGCCGACGTGGACCGTGCCCTGCGGCGGCGTGTCGAGCAGACCGCCGGGACGCACGATCGTCCAGCGGAGGCGTCGGGCCCGCAGGTTCGCGTCCGCCTCGGCCTTCGCCCGCAGGTAGACCTGGAACACCGCGGCGTCGTCCTGCGCGGGCACGACGGCGAGCTCGGGGTCGTAGGTGTCGGCCGCCATCGCGGAGATCATCACGTAGCGCTCGATGCCGGCACGCTCGGCGGCGTCGGCGAGCAGGATCGCACCGTCACGATCGACGGTGAGCTTCCGCTCGGCGCCGCTGTTCGGCCCGGCACCGGCGGCGAACACCACGGCGTCCACACCGCGCAGGCGGAGCGCGAGGTCGTCGTCGCCGAGCTGCTCCAGGTCGGCGACGATCGCACGCGCCCCCTGTTGCTCGACGTCGGCCACGTGCGCGGGGTTGCGGACGATCGCGACGGCGTCGTGGCCGGCGTCGGTGATCTGGCGGGCGAGGAGCAGGGCGATCTGGCCGTGTCCTCCGGCGATGGCGATCTTCATGTGTTCGAGTCTGCCCGTCGCGTCCGGTAGACTTCTCGGCGGCTCCTCACGTGACGCCATCCAGGCCAACTCCCCCAGGGCGGAAACGCAGCAAGGGTAACCAGGCTCTGGCGGGTGCGTGAGGAGTCTTCTTCGTTCCGGGTCGAGTCAGCTCCCCGGTGTCGCCCCCCGTTCGGGAGGTCTCGCGTCCTTTTTCTTCGATGCTTGCGGACAGCTTCCTGATCATGTGTAAAGATCTGCCTCAGGAATCCCCAACCAGGATTCCGACCCTCCACCGCCTCACCAGCGGAGGAGCCTCCACCGCCTCACCAGCGGTGGATTCCGAGGATCAGGTGGCGGGCGCGCCCGCCAGGAAAAGAGACACGCATGCGCAGGCACGCGTCGCTGCCCGGTACCCCCGTACCCTCCGCAGCGGACGAACGGACACGACGGATCACCCGCGCCGACGGCCGAGCTCGAGGACGAGCGACGGACGGTCGGCGGCTCCTCCTGCGCGGCGGCGTCGTCGCCACGGTGACGGCGCTCATCGCCGCCACCGTGGCGATCCAACCCGCTGCGGCCGCCCAGACCGACGTCGCCGAGGCCGAGGGGCTGCTGCTCAGCGGCTCCGGCATCGTGAACGCCGACGCGGTCGCCCAGCTCGGCGGCGCGTACTCCGCGCGGGGCGCGAGCTCCGGCGGCGGCACCACGAACCAGCCGCTCAACCTGACGGCGCTCAACGCGGTCGGGGTGGACCTCGGCAACGACGTCGACCTGCTCGGCGCGAACGGCATCCTGACCCTCGGCGTCGACGGTCAGTACGCCACGACCTCGGCCACGGGCGCGACCGCGTCGTCGGGGCTCCTGACGAACGACGGCGGCATCGGGGTCGGCACCGGGTCCGGCACCGGCGCCGCGACGGTCAACCTCAACCCGCTGTTCTCGCGCGTCGGCGCCGACACCACGGTGCTGTCGAACGCGCAGCTGCGGGTCGGGGCCCTGGCATCCCGGATCCAGGCGACGCGTGGCACCACGGTCGGGACGACGACCGACTACCGGATCGCCGGCGCGGACCTCAACCTGACGAGCCCGGCGGTCGCCGGACTCAGCACGGCGCTCCGGAACGACCTGCGCACCTTCTCGGGCACGGTGAACTCCGCGGTCGGTGCCGACGGGGCGCTGTCCGGCACGACCACGGCGCTGACGAGCGAGCTGCAGCGGCTCCTCCGCACGACGAGCCTCGGACTCGTGAACCTCAACGGCACGACGGTCACCGCGACCGTCGACCTGAACCTCGACGACACCCTGACCCGTGTGCTGCAGCAGCCGCTCACGGACGGTGCGGTGACGGTCACCCCGTCGACCGGCGCGATCACGGTCGACCTCGACCGGCTCACCACGCTGAACGGTCAGCCGGCGAACACGTCGGTGCTGACCGAGGCGGCCGTGAGCTCGATCAACCGGAGCATCACGACGATCCTCGGCACGCAGCTCCCGACAGCGCTGCAGACCGCGGTCGTCAACACGATCGACTCGACCGCCGTGCGGGTGAACGTCACCGCGAACGTCAACCTCGCGGGCATCCCGCTCACCGCACTGGCCCTCCGCGCGGACACCACGCTCGGCGCCCTCGCCGGCACGTCGCCCGCCGCCGCGACGGTGACGGCGACCGGTGGCCCCCTGGGACTGAACGTGCTCGGCACCCTGCTCGCCCCGGCGGTCAACACCGTCGTCGTCCCGGCACTGCAGACCATCGTGCGTCCCCTGGTGACGGGCGCGGCCCTGACGAACCTCGGCACGACGCTCACGGCGACGACCTCGGCCGTCTCCACCCTGCTGAGCCCCGTCGTGCTGCTGCTCCGTCAGGTCGTCGACCTCACCGTGAACGCGCAGGACACCACCGGCTTCCGCGACCCCCGCGGGTACGACACCGGATCGCGGAGCGTGCACGCCCTGCGGCTCTCCGTGCTCCCCGGGGCGAACGTCGCCACCGTGGACCTCGCCACGTCGACCGTGCGCGCCGCGGCGTTCGCGGCTCCGACCATCACGGCGCCCACGGCCGGACAGCAGTTCACCGTGCCGTCGGCGACCTCGACCCGCAGCGTCGTCGTGAGCGGCGCCGGGGAGCCCGGCGCCACCGTGGCGGTCAGCCTCGGCGGGGACCGGACCGGCACCGCGACCGTCGCTGCCGACGGGACCTGGACGACGACCATCGCCGACGTCCCCACCGGTGCGTGCACCGCGACCGCGACCCAGACGGTCGGCGGCACCGCGGCCGGCACCGCGACGCAGGACTTCTCCGTCGTGGCCCAGCGCGCCCTGACGATCACCACCCCCACGGCCGGTCAGACCTTCGCGACGACGGGGGAGACCGCCCCGGTCACCCTGACGGGCACCGCGACGGCGAACGCGCGCATCAGCGTCGACCTGGGCGGCGGCGTGACCGCGACGGGCACGGCGGACGACGCCGGCGCCTGGAGCGTCACCGTCCCCGAGGTCCCGGTCGGCGAGCAGACGGCGAGCGTCACGCAGACCGTCGGCGACACGACCTCGGCACCCGTGACCCGGCCCTTCCGGGTCGTGGCCGCGGCCGGCCTGACCGTCGACACCCCCACGGCGGACCAGGACTTCCCGCTCGCCGGCGACACCCGGTCCGTCCCGTTCTCCGGCAGCGCACAGGCCGGTGCCCGCGTGGACGTCGACCTCGGTGACGGCCTGACCGCCAGCACCCGCGCGAACGCCGACGGCACCTGGTCGACGAGCGTCACGGACGTCCCGGCCGGGGAGTACTCGGCCGAGGTCACCCAGACCGTCGGCGGCACCACGAGTGCCCCGGTCACCCGGGACTTCACCGTGACGGCGGCCCCAGCGCTGACCATCGACGAGCCGGCCGACGGCAGCACCATCACCGTCGCCGACGAGAGCTCAACCACCCCGGTGACGGTGTCCGGCTCGGCCGCCCCGAACGCCCGGGTCACCGTCGGCATCGGTGGTTCCTTCACCGCCGCGGTGACCGCGGACGAGGACGGTGCCTGGACGACGACCTTCGCCGATGTCCCGGTCGGGGAGCGCACCGCCACTGCGCGGCAGAGCGTCGACGGCACCACGTCCGGCCCGGTGGAGACCACCTTCACCGTCGAGGCGGGCGACCCGCTCGCGATCACCTCGCCGGAGGACGGCGACGTCGTCACCGTCCTCGACGCCGACACCACCACCGACCTCGACCTGGCAGGCACGGCCGAGGCCGGCGCCGAGGTGCGGGTCTCGCTCGGCGACGGACTGACCGCCGCCACGACGGCCGACGACGACGGCACCTGGACGCTGACCGTCACCGACGTCCCGGTCGGTCGGTACACGCTCTCGGCGACGCAGACCGTCGGCGGGACCACCTCGCCGGCCGTCCGCCAGGTCGTCACGGTGCAGGCGGGCGCCCCGCTCGCCGTGACCGCTCCGGCGCAGGACGCCACGGTCACGGTCGCCACCGACGACTCCGTCGTCGACGTCACCGTGCGGGGCACCGCGCAGCCCGGCGCCCGCATCGAGGTCGTCCTGGACGACGGCGACGCGGTGTCCACGACGGCGAACCCGCAGGGCGCCTGGTCGGTGGTCCTCACCGACGTCGGCACCGGCGACCACACCGCGACGGTCACCCAGACCGTCGACGGTGCGACCTCGGCACCGGTGGACCGTGACTTCGCGGTCGAGGCCGGCGACGAGCTCGTCATCGTGGCACCGGGTGACGCCCAGCAGGTGCCCGCCGGCACCGGCGGCCAGGCCAACGTGGTCGTCCGTGGCGCCGCGGAGCCCGGCGCGACCGTCGCCGTCACGATCGACGAGGGCGACCCCGTCGAGGTCGTCACGGACACGGCCGGCAACTGGGAGCTCCCGACCACGCAGCTCGGCATCGGCGAGCACACCGTCGAGGCCGTGCAGACCGTGAACGGCACCGACGGCCCGGTGGTCACGCGTGACTTCACCGTGGTCCCCGGCAACGCCATCGTCATCGACACCCCGGCGAGCGGCGCACGCTTCGTCGTGGTCGACGCCGACGCCACCGCGACCGTCCGGATCACCGGCACGGCCGAGCCCGGCGCCGCGGTGACCGTCTCGGTCGGCCCCGGCACCCGGTTCACGACCACGGCTGGTGACGACGGGCGGTGGGCGGTCGACGCGACCGGTCTCGCCCCGACCGGCGTCTACACGGCGTCGGCCAGCCAGGAGGTCGAGGACGTCGTGACGAGCGCCGTCCCGATCACCTTCGAGGTCGTCACGGCCAACGCGCTGACGATCACCGGTCCGGACACGGACCCGATCTCGGTCGCAGGCCCCGACGTCGAGCGCGACGTCACGGTCACCGGCACCGGCCAGCCCGGCGCCACGGTCACGGCGACCCTCGCCGGCTCCGAGGACCAGGAGACGACGGTCGGTGCCGACGGCACGTGGTCGGTCACGTTCCCCGACCTCGGCGTCGACGCGCACCAGGTCACGGTCACCCAGACCCTGGCCGGCACCGTCTCCGACCCGCGCACCTCCGACCCGGTCGAGCGCACGGTCACGATCGAGGCCGCCGAAGCCGTCACGATCACCGCACCGGGGACCGACGCGGTCCTGCTCGTGCCGGACGCCGACGCGACGCGCGACGTCGTGGTCGCGGGTTCGGCGGAGCCGGGCGCGCCGGTGACGGTGCGACTCGGCGACGACGAGGCGACCACCACCGCGGACGCGGACGGCGACTGGACGGTCACGTTCGGTGGGGTCGGTGTCGGCACCCCGACGCTCACCGCCAGCCAGACGGTCGGCGGGACCACCGCCTCCAGTCCGGACCAGACCGTCACGGTGCGGGCCGGAACCGCGCTCGCCATCGTGACCCCGGAGGACGGCGACGTCCTGACCGTCGCCGACACGTCCGGCACCGCCGACGTCGAGGTGACCGGTCGGGCGCAGCCGGACGCCGAGGTGACGGTCCGGATCTCGACCGGCGAGACCGAGACGGTGACGGCGGACGAGGACGGCCGGTGGGAGACCACCTTCCAGGACGTCCCGGTCGGTGACCACCGCGTCACCGCGACGCAGGTCGTCGGCGGACAGACCTCGACGCCGGTGACGGCGGCGGTGTCGGTCCGTGCCGGAGCCCCGCTCGTCGTGTCCACGCCGCGGGGTGCCACCACCGTCACGGTGGCGGACGACGACGCCACCACCGGGGTCGACTTCGCCGGCACCGGTGAGCCGGGCGCGACCGTCACGGTCGACCTCGGCGACGGTGGGAGCGCCACGGCGACCGTGGACGAGGACGGCCGCTGGGCGACCACGGTCGAGAACGTGCCGACCGGCTCGTTCACGGCCTCGGTCACGCAGGCCCTGAACGGCACCACGAGTGCGGCGGTCGAACGACCGGTGTCCGTGGTCACGGCTGCCGACCTGGTCATCCGTGAGCCCGGCGACGACCCCATCACGGTGGCCGACGGTGACGCGACGACGACCGTGACGGTCGCCGGTGACGCCCAGCCCGGCGCCACGGTGACGGTCACCGTCGACGACCGCGACCCCGTCGAGGTCACCGCCGGTGACGACGGCTCGTGGAGCGTCGACGTGCCGGACCTCGGTGTCGGCGAGCACACCGTCGAGGTGACGCAGACCGTGGACGGCTCGACCTCGACCACCCCGGTCGGGACGACGTTCGAGATCGAGGCGGGCGCGCCGGTCGTCATCACCGAGCCGACGGCCGACCAGGAGTACACGGTCGCCGACGGGGACGGCACGACGACGGTCGACGTCGCCGGCACCGCCGAGCCGGGCGCGACCATCGTGGTCGACCTGGGCGACGGTCGCACCGAGTCGACCACCGCGGACGACGACGGCGCGTGGAGCGTCTCGGTCCCCGGTGTGCCGGCCGGCACCACGACCGTCAGCGTCACGCAGCGCATCGACGGCACCGAGTCCGCGCCGGTGACGGTGGACGTCCGCGTCCTCGTCGCCGACCCGATCACGATCGCCACCCCGGCGGACGGGACCACGATCCGGGTCGCTCAGCGCGACTCGCTCGCGACCCTCACCGCCGCGGGGGCCGCCGAGCCCGGTGCCGAGGTCCGTGTCACGATCGACGGCGGCGACGCCCGGACCGTGACCGCGACCGACGCCGGCACCTGGAGCGTCGACCTGCCGGACACCGCCGTCGGCGAGCACACGATCCGTGCGACCCAGACGGTCGACGGCTCGACGTCCGCAGCGGTGCGCAGCACCTTCACCGTCGCACCCGGTGCGGCGCTGACGGTCACCGCCCCGGCGGACGACGCCACGTTCACCGTGCCGAGCACCGACCCCACCGCGACCGTCCCGGTCGGCGGCGAGGGCCAGCCCGGCGCGACGGTCCGCGTCGTCCTCGACGACGCCGACCCGGTCGTGGTCCGTGTCGGCACCGACGGACGGTGGGAGACCACGCTGGTCGACGTGCCGGCCGGCGAGCACACGCTCGTCGTCACCCAGGTCGTGAACGGCACGACGTCCGATGCGATCGAGCGCGACGTGACCGTCGTGGTCGCCGCCGCGGACGCGATCGTCGTGACCAGCCCGGCCGACGGTGCCGACCACCGGGTGCTCGGCGGCTCGACCGACGTGCGCGTGACCGGTACCTCCGCACCGAACGCCACGGTCTCGGTCCGCATCGACGACGGCACCGCGGTCACCACGACCGCGGACGACGACGGCGCGTGGTCCGTGACGGTGCCGGACGTCGCCGAAGGGACCCACACGATCGCCGCCAGCCAGACGGTCGACGGTGCCACCACCGACGCCCCGCGGGTCGGCTTCACCGTGACGGCCGCGACGCCGGTCGTCATCTCGAGCCCGACCGACGGCCAGGCGTTCCCCACCACGGGGTCGACGAGGTCGGTCCCGGTGAGCGGCACCGCCGAGCCCGGGGCGACCGTCACGGTCGCCGTCGACGGCCGGACCGCGACGACGACTGCCGGCGACGACGGTTCGTGGACGGTCACGATCGGTGGCGTCCCCCTCGGGGACCACACGGTGTCCGTGACGCAGACGGTCGGCGGTCGGACCTCCGACCCGGTGACCGCCGACGTCACGGTCGTGGCCGCGCAGGAGACGGGCATCGTCATCACGAGCCCCGAGCCCGGGCAGCTGATCCAGGCGGACGGCTTCGAGGACACCGGCTCGTTCACGGTGACCGGTCAGGCCACCCCCGGCGCCGCGGTGACGGTGACCCTGTCCACGGGGCAGGTCCGCGCCACCACCGCCGACGACGAGGGTGCGTGGAGCGTCGTGTTCGAGCGCGTCCCCGAGGGGGAGTGGACGATCAGCGCCACGCAGTCGGTGAACGGCACGACCTCGGCGGCGCCGCAGGTGCCGATCGTGGTCGACACCCTGGAGCCGCTCGCGGTCACCTCGCCGACACCGGGTTCGCAGTACACGGCGGACGAGGACGGTGACCACGACCTGATGGTCACGGGTACCGCCGAGCCCGGCGCGACCGTCACCGTGCAGCCGATGGGCCGCGACGCGGTCGCCACGACGGCGGACGAGGACGGCACGTGGTGGGTCATGGTCGGGCTGCCGGTCGGCGGGCACATGCTGCGCGTCACCCAGTCGGTCGGCGGGTTCACCTCGCAGGCGCAGATGCTCCGCGTCACGGTGATGGACGACGCGGTGGACCCGGAGGAGCCGGGCATGCCCGGCACCCCGGGCACGCCGGGTACCCCCGGAACGCCCGGTACGCCCGGTACGCCCGGACTGCCCGGCACGCCGGGGACCGGCGGGGGCTCCGGGAGCGGCATCGGGACCGGCAACGGCATCGGCGGTGGCTCCGGGTACGGCTCCGGCACCGGGATCGCTGGCTCCGGCAACGGCACCGGTGACCTCGCCTGGACCGGCGCGGACGTCGTCCCGATCGCCGGCACCGCGGCGGGCCTGGTGGCCCTCGGATTCCTGCTGCTGGGGCTCTCCCGCCTCGCCCGCGGGTTCCGCCGCCGCACCCGCGGCTGAGTCCGCACCAGCGTCACACACCGCGCCTCCCGCCCGTCGACCAGACGGACGGGAGGCGCGGTGCCGTCCGGGCGCTCGGCCCACCGCCTGTGGGTGGTCCGGCCCGGCGGGACGACCTGTGGACGGGCACGCGGGTTGTCGGTCGTGACGGCTACCCTTGTCGCGTGGTCACCGCCCTGTATCGCCGTTACCGGCCCGAGAACTTCGCCGAGCTGATCGGGCAGTCGCAGGTCACCGACCCGCTCCGCACGGCGCTCCGCACGAACCGCGTCAACCACGCCTACCTGTTCAGTGGCCCGCGTGGCTGCGGCAAGACGACGTCGGCCCGCATCCTCGCGCGCTGCCTGAACTGCGCCGAGGGCCCGACCGACACCCCCTGCGGTGTCTGCCCGAGCTGCGTGGAACTCGCCCGCGACGGCAGCGGCTCGCTCGACGTCATCGAGATCGACGCCGCGAGCCACAACGGTGTCGACGACGCGCGTGACCTGCGCGACCGTGCCGTGTTCGCCCCGGCCCGCGACCGCTACAAGATCTTCATCCTCGACGAAGCGCACATGGTGACGCCGCAGGGCTTCAACGCGCTGCTCAAGCTGGTCGAGGAACCCCCGGAGCACGTCAAGTTCATCTTCGCGACGACCGAGCCCGAGAAGGTCATCGGCACCATCCGGTCGCGCACCCACCACTACCCGTTCCGGCTCGTCCCGCCCGCGGTGATGCTCGAGTACATCGAGCAGCTCTGCACGCAGGAGTCCGTGTCGGTGGCCCCCGGCGTCCTGCCCCTGGTGGTGCGTGCCGGCGGCGGATCCGTCCGTGACACCCTGTCCCTGCTCGACCAGCTGATGGCCGGCAGCGAAGACGGGGCGATCGCCTACGAGCGCGCCGTGGCCCTGCTCGGCTACACCGACGCCGCCCTGCTCGACGACGTCGTCGACGCCCTGGCCGTCGCCGACCCGGCGTCCGCGTTCGCCGCGATCGACCGTGTCGTGCAGACCGGACAGGACCCCCGCCGCTTCGTCGAGGACCTGCTCGAGCGCCTGCGGGACCTGATCGTCGTCGCGGCGACCAACGAGAGCGCCGCCGCGGTCCTGCGCGGGGTCTCACCGGAAGAGCTCGACACCATGAGCCGCCAGGCCGGGGTCTTCGGCGCGACCGGGCTCTCCCGTTCCGCCGACATCGCGAACCGGGCCCTCACCGAGATGACCGGCGCGACCTCGCCCCGGTTGCACCTCGAACTCATGACTGCCCGGATGCTCGTGCCCGAGGCCGACGACACCCAGCGCGGAGCCCTCGCCCGGGTGGAGCGACTGGAACGTCGTGTCGGGGTGGGCGACGCCGGTGGGCACGACGCCGGTGGACACCAGGCCGGCGCCGGCGAGCAGTCCGCTCCCGCCGTCGCCGCTGCACCGCGTCGTGAGCAGCCGGCAGCCGCGGCTCCTGCTCCCTCCCTCGCCCCGTCGCCCGCTCCGGCAGCGCCTCGCACGACGCCCGAGCGTCCCGCCGAGCAGCCCGCCGCGCCGCAGGCCGACTCCGGAGCCGTGGCTCGTGACGCCGCAGCGTCGTGGGCAGCGGTCGCTCCGAGCACCCCTGGAGCACCCGCGCAGACCTCGGCCGAGCCCGCGAAGTCCTCGGCCGAGCCCGCGAAGTCCTCGGGCGAGCCCGCGAAGTCCGAGCCTTCGAAGCCCGCTGCCGAGCCGGTCAGTCCGTCGTCCACCGGTCAGGGCACGACGATCGGTGACGAGCCCGCCGTCCGGACCGTCGGTGCCGTCGGCTTCCAGCAGATGCGCGACTCCTGGCCGAAGATCGTCGAGCACGTGCAGCACGCCAAGCGTTCGGCGTGGTCGGTGGTCGTCACGGCGCAGGTCACCGCGCTCCGCGACGACGTGCTGACGCTGACGTTCCCGAGCCAGCAGGACGTCGCCTCGTTCAAGGAGATGTCCGACCCCTCGGCCAGCGTCAGCGAACTGCTCCGCGCCGCCATCGTGGACGTCCTCGGGCTCCGCGTGAAGTTCGTCGCCCGCGGGCCCGGACAGCAGCAGCGTCCCCAGCAGCAGCAGCAGCAGCAGCAGCCGGCTCCGGCGCAGCAGGCCGCACCGGCCCAGCGTCCGGCCCCCGCTGCGCAGGCGCCCGCCGCCGCGAGCCCGGCCCCGGCTCCGGAGCCCACAGCACCGGAAGCCCCGGCGCCGGCGTCCGCTGCCGCCCCCACACCGACGGCCGCCCCTGCCACGGAGCCGAAGGCCGCGTCGGCAGCACCCGAGTCCACGGCAGCCCCTGCGCCGACGGCAGCGCCGGCGCCGAAGTCCGCGCCAGCGCCGAAGTCCGCGCCGGAGCCGAAGGCAGCGCCGACCGCGTCCGCGCCGCAGCGCGACCAGGCACCGGCCGAGCCGACCCCCGCTCCCTCCGGTGCACCGGTGACGGACTGGGCGGTCGCGACCATCCCCGCCAGCGACCCCACCGCCGACGCCGTCCCGGAGTCCGTCGAGCCCAGCTGGGCGGCACCCTTCGGCACCGTGCCGGCGTCCGCGCCGGTCGCCCCCGCCGAGACGAGCACGCCCCAGCCGACCGAGCCGGCACCGTCGGCCGCACCCGCGCGACCGGCCGGTGCCACGGCCGGGAAGCCCGACCAGCCGACCACCCCGGGTCCGCAGGCGGCGTCCGGAGCGGGCGCCGTGCCTCCCGGCGGTCCTGTCGTGCCGGGCGTACCGGTCGACGACTACCCGCTCGACGACGAACCGTACGACGACGGCGCACCGTTCCCCGACCCGGGGATCGGACGCGGCGCAGCGCCAGCAGAGCCAGCAGCGCCCGTAGCCGCGGCGTCGGCAGCCCCGGCGCAGCAGGCCGCACCGCAGCGCGCGGCCCAGCCCGCCGCCGCTCCCGCACGCACCGCACCGCCCGCGCGCCGCGCCCCGGTCGCCGGCCGGTACGGCGAGGCCGTCGTGCGTGAGATCCTCAACGCCCAGTTCATCGAGGAGACCGCTCTCCACCAGGACGGTGCCTGATGTACGACGGGATCGTCCAGGACCTCATCGACGAGTTCGGCCGCCTGCCCGGCATCGGCCCGAAGTCGGCGCAGCGCATCGCCTTCCACATCCTGCAGACCGAGTCGTTCGACCCGAGTCGTCTGTCCGAGCTGCTGGCCGACGTCAAGGAGCGGGTCCGCTTCTGCGAGATCTGCGGCAACGTCACCGAGAACGTCCAGTGCAGCATCTGCCGTGACCCGCGCCGCTCGCCGGCCACGATCTGCGTCGTGGAAGAAGCGAAGGACGTGGCGGCGATCGAGCGCACCCGGGAGTTCCGTGGGCTGTACCACGTGCTCGGCGGGGCGATCAGCCCGATCGACGGCATCGGACCGGACGACCTCCGCATCCAGCAGCTCATGACGCGCCTGGCCGACGGCACCGTGGCCGAGGTCATCATCGCGACCGACCCCAACCTCGAGGGCGAGGCGACGGCGACCTACCTCAGCCGGCTGCTCGTCCCGATGGGCATCCGCACCACGCGGCTCGCGTCGGGGCTGCCGGTCGGCGGCGACCTGGAGTACGCCGACGAGGTCACGCTCGGTCGTGCCTTCGAGGGGCGCCGCGTCGTCGGCGGCTGACCCCCACGCAGGATCCTTGCGTGGGGGCCCGCTCGCACGCAACATCCCCGAAACACCGACTACCATTGTGAGACCGCGTGACCTCGCGGTGTCGCCGTCTCCGGGAGTACCAGCCAGTGGCCTTGATCGTGCAGAAGTTCGGTGGTTCATCCGTCGCGGACGCCGAGAGCATCAAGCGCGTGGCGAAGCGGATCGTCGAGACGAAGAAGGCCGGCAACGACGTGGTCGTGGCGGTGTCGGCGATGGGCGACACCACCGACGAACTCGTCGACCTGGCGCACTCCGTCACGCCGATCCCCGCCGGCCGTGAGCTCGACATGCTCCTGACCGCGGGGGAGCGCATCTCGATGGCGCTGCTCGCGATGGCGATCAAGAGCCTCGGGGTCGAAGCGTCCTCCTACACCGGCAGCCAGGCGGGCATGCTCACCGACGCCCAGCACGGCAAGGCCCGCATCGTCGACGTCACCCCGAAGCGCGTGCGCGAGGCGCTCGACTCCGGCCACGTCGCGATCGTTGCCGGGTTCCAGGGCTTCAACCGCACCACGGGCGAGATCACCACGCTCGGCCGCGGCGGCTCGGACACCACGGCCGTCGCCCTCGCCGCAGCACTCGACGCCGACGTCTGCGAGATCTACACCGACGTCGACGGCATCTTCACCGCCGACCCCCGTGTCGTGCCGAAGGCCCGCAAGGTCGACCGCGTCACCAGCGAGGAGATGCTCGAGCTCGCAGCCTCGGGTGCCAAGGTCCTGTACATCCGCGCCGTCGAGTACGCCCGGCGGCACGGCGTCACCCTGCACGTCCGGTCCTCGTTCAACAACAACGAGGGCACCATCGTCTACAACCCTGCCGAGGGGGAAACCGTGGAAGAACCGATCATCACCGGGATCGCCGGAGACCTCTCCGAGGGCAAGATCACCGTCGTGGGGGTCCCGGACCAGCCGGGCAAGGCCGCCGAGATCTTCACCAACGTCGCGCGCGCCGGGGCGAACATCGACATGATCGTCCAGAACGTGTCGGCGGCGTCGACCGGGCGGACGGACATCTCGTTCACCCTGCCGAAGGACCAAGGCCAGACCGTGCTGACGGCGCTCGAGGTCGCGAAGGCCGACATCGGCTACGAGAGCATCCAGTACGACGACCAGATCGGCAAGCTCGCCCTGGTCGGCGCCGGGATGCGCACGAACGCCGGTGTCTCGGCGCAGCTCTTCCGCGCCCTGCACGACGCGTCGATCAACATCGAGATGATCTCCACCTCCGAGATCCGCATCTCGGTCGTCACCCGCGCCGACACCCTGAACGAGGCGATGCGCGTCGTGCACAGCGCGTTCGGCCTCGACGCCGACGCCGAGGCCGTCGTCTACGCCGGCACCGGCCGCTGACGCCCGCCGACCCGTCGATCCGCTGAACCACCAGGAGCACCGCATGAGCACCCTCACCGTCGCCGTCGTCGGCGCCACCGGCCAGGTCGGCGCCGTGATGCGTCGCCTGCTCGAAGAGCGCGCGTTCCCGGCCGACCGGGTCCGCTTCTTCGCGAGCGCCCGTTCCGCCGGTACAACGCTGCCGTTCCGGGGCGAGCAGATCGTGGTCGAGGACTCCGAGCTCGCCGATCCGTCCGGCATCGACATCGCGCTGTTCTCCGCCGGGGCCACCGCCTCGCGGGCCCTCGCGCCGAAGTTCGCCGCAGCCGGAGCGCTCGTCGTCGACAACTCGAGCGCCTGGCGCATGGACCCCGACGTCCCGCTCGTCGTGAGCGAGGTGAACCCGCACGCCATCGACCGGGCGCCGAAGGGCATCATCGCGAACCCGAACTGCACGACCATGGCGATCATGCCGGTGCTCAAGGTGCTCGACGCCGAGTCCGGGCTCCGCCGCCTGGTCGCGACGACCTACCAGGCGGTCTCGGGTTCCGGGCTCGCCGGGGTCGAGGAACTCCTGGGCCAGGCGAAGGCCGCGCTCGAGCAGGACACCGCTGCGCTGACGCACGACGGATCCGCCGTGACGTTCCCCGAGCCCGTCAAGTACGTCCGCCCGATCGCCTTCGACGTCGTGCCGCTCGCCGGCAGCATCGTCGAGGACGGCCTGGGCGAGACCGACGAGGAGAAGAAGCTCCGGAACGAGAGCCGGAAGATCCTCGAGCTGCCCGACCTGCTCGTCGCCGGCACGTGCGTGCGCGTCCCCGTGTTCACCGGGCACTCCATCTCGGTGCACGCCGAGTTCGAGCGTCCGCTGTCGCCCGAGCGTGCGACCGAGATCCTGTCGAGCGCGCCCGGAGTCGAACTCTCCGACGTCCCGACCCCGCTGCAGGCCGCCGGCCAGGACCCGGCGTTCGTCGGCCGCATCCGCGCGGACCAGTCCGCGCCCGAGGGTCGCGGCCTCGTCCTGTTCGTCAGCAACGACAACCTGCGGAAGGGTGCCGCGCTCAACGCGGTGCAGATCGCGGAGACGATCGTCGCGCGCCGCTCCGTCGACGCGTAGCGCGCCGAGCGCGACCAGCAGACGGACAGGAGGCCCGTGGCGACACCGCCACGGGCCTCCTGTCCGTCTGTCGGGTGCCGCCGGTAGGATCGACGGGTGGCAGAGCAGCAGGTGGACCCCATCGACGTCGTCCTGATCGGCGGAGGCATCATGAGTGCCACGCTCGGGGCCATCATCCACAAGCTCGAGCCCAGCTGGAAGATCCGCGTGTACGAGCGGCTCGGTACGGTTGCGCAGGAGTCCTCGAACCCGTGGAACAACGCCGGTACCGGGCACTCGGCACTGTGCGAGCTGAACTACACGCCGGAACTGCCG
Source organism: Curtobacterium sp. MCLR17_039 (assembly GCF_003234745.1). NCBI lineage: Bacteria > Bacillati > Actinomycetota > Actinomycetes > Micrococcales > Microbacteriaceae > Curtobacterium > Curtobacterium sp. MCLR17_039. The sequence goes on along the minus strand of NZ_QKTF01000001.1, from coordinate 211,526 downwards.
GACGGCCGTGTCGACATCGCGAAGGCCGTCACGGTCAACGAGCAGTTCCAGGTCTCGCGGCAGTTCTGGGCGCACCTGGTCGAGACCGGTGTGCTGCCGGAGCCGTCGAACTTCATCAACCCCACGCCGCACATCTCGTTCGTGTGGGGCGAGGCCAACGTCGCCTACATGCGTGCCCGGTACGAGGCCATGCGTGACCACCCGCTCTTCGCGGGCATCGAGTTCTCGGACGACCCGGCGCAGATCCGGAAGTGGGCGCCGGCGCTCATCCCCGGCCGCAAGAAGGACCAGCCGATCGCGGCGACCTACTCGGCGGCCGGCTCGGACATCGACTTCGGGTCGCTCACCCGCCAGCTCTTCGACCAGCTCGAGATCGACGGTGTCGAGTTCGAACCCTCGCACCAGGTCACCAACCTGACCCGCTCGAAGGTGTCCGAGGGCTGGGTGCTCAACGTCCGCAACGAGATCGGCCGGTCGACGCAGCGCATCGCCGCGAAGTTCGTCTTCGTCGGCGCCGGCGGCGGAGCCCTGCACCTGCTGCAGAAGTCCGGGATCCCGGAGATCCGGGGCTACGGCGGCTTCCCGGTGTCGGGCGAGTTCCTGCGCACCGACGACCCCGAGGTGGTGCAGAAGCACTCGGCCAAGGTCTACGGCAAGGCCAGTGTCGGCGCCCCGCCGATGTCGGTGCCGCACCTCGACACCCGCATCGTCGACGGTGGTTCGTCGCTGATGTTCGGACCGTACGCCGGGTTCAGCCCGAAGTTCCTGAAGCAGGGCTCGGTCCTCGACCTGTTCCGCTCGATCCGGCCGCACAACCTCCGCCCGATGCTGAGCGTCGCGTTCTCGAACTTCGACCTGGTCCGCTACCTGGTCGGCCAGCTCCTCGCGTCGAAGTACACCAAGTTCGAGGCGCTCCGTGACTTTATGCCGAGCGCCGAGCCCGAGCACTGGCACCGCATCACCGCTGGGCAGCGCGTCCAGGTGATCAAGCCCGACAAGGACAAGGGCGGCGTGCTGCAGTTCGGCACCGAGGTCATCACCGCCGCCGACGGTTCGATCGCGGGGCTGCTCGGGGCGTCGCCGGGAGCCTCGACGGCCGTGCCGATCATGCTCACGATGCTGCACCGGTGCTTCCCGGACCGCTGGGACGCCTGGCAGGACGACGTCCGAGCGATGGTGCCGACCTACGGGCAGGACCTCGGCGACGACCCGGAGCTGGCGGACGCCACGCTCGAGCGCACCGCGAAGGTACTCGGCCTGCACCACTGAGGACTGCACCGGACCGCTCCGGCTTGCGGTCCGTTCGAACGTGTGTTCGAATGACGGCATGCGGTGGAGTGGACAGGCGATCGATGCCGAGCAGAGTGACGCGCTGCCCGGGATGGAGTCGAACAGCGGGTTCGTCCGGAGCGTGACGACGCCCGAGTTCGCCGGGGTGACCTTCCACGAGGTCCTGGCGAAGAGCGCCCTGAACCGGGTGCCGAGCGCGGACGGCTCGGGGACGTACGGCTGGACGATCAACCCGTACCGCGGGTGCAGCCACGCCTGCGTGTACTGCTTCGCCCGCCCGACGCACACGTACCTGGAGTTCGACGGCGGCGCCGACTTCGACCAGCAGATCGTGGTGAAGACGAACGTCGCCGAGGTGCTGCGGCGTGAGCTCGGCAAGCCCTCGTGGGACCGCCACCCGGTGGCGCTCGGCACGAACACCGACCCGTACCAGCGGGCCGAGGGGCGGTACCGCCTGATGCCCGGTGTGATCGAGGCGCTGGCGGAGTCGCGCACCCCGTTCAGCATCCTGACGAAGGGCACGCTGCTGCGCCGCGACCTCCCGCTGCTGGTCGAGGCGGCGAAGGTGGTGCCGGTCGATCTCGCGATGTCGATCGCCGTGTACGACGACTCGCTGCAGCAGTCGGTCGAGTCCGGCACCCCGACGACGTCGGCCCGGCTGGCGACCGTGCGGGCCATCCGCGACGCTGGGCTCGACTGCGCGGTGTTCCTCATGCCCGTGCTGCCGTACATCACCGACACCCGCGCACACCTCGACGACGCCATCGGTCGGGCGACCGCGGCCGGCGCGACGAGCATCATGTACTCGGCGCTGCACCTGCGACCCGGCGTCAAGCCGTGGTGGTTCGAGTGGCTCGGCCGCGAGCGACCCGACCTGGTGCAGCGGTACCGCGCGATGTACCTCGACAACACCTACGCGCCGAAGGACTACCGACGGTGGCTGTCGGAGCGCATCCGCCCGATCCTGGCGGCCCACGGGGTCGGACTGGGGCGGGTGGACCCGGCGACGGGGTCGATGGGCTTCTCCGAACCGCGAACGCTGCAGTCGGGCGTGCCAGAGGAGCAGTCGGTGCCGACGGTGTCACCGCTGAAGCGCGCCGACCCCGGGTTCGACCAGCGGCTGCTCCGGCCGGCGGCGGCACAGACGCTGTTCTGAGGGGTGTCCGTCCGGGTCGTGTCCGGTCCACGTTCGGGGGACAGCAAGACCCCGGTCCGGGCCGCTATCATCGTGCGGGTCGCCGCACGGCCCCGGATTCGGGGTACACGGCCGCTGCTCCGGTGGTTGGATCGTGGACGGCGCCCTCGCCACCCGGAAGGATCCACCTCGTGCTCGGCATCCCCACGCACCTCGCACCGCGAGTGAACGCGTGGTCGACCGTGCGCGCATTCCACGCCGGCGCCATCGGGTCCCTGTTGGCCGCGGCCATCACGCTCGTGCTCTACGGCCTGTCCGAGCCCGGGGTGCAGGTCGTCGGCACCGCGCTGGCGGTCGTCCCGATGCTCGCCATGATCGGCGTGCACGTGCAGTTCGGCACCCGGGTCTCGGCGATCGCGTTCCTGGCCGTCGGCGGTGTCTGCGCCTGGTGGTTCGCCGTGGGGGTCCAGCAGCAGGTGCCGACCGGGTGGGTGACCTCGTACCTGATGTCCCTCGTCGTGATCCCGCTCATCCTGGTCGGGGGAGCGGGGGCCGTGCCGAGCCGCGTCGTGCTGTGGTCCTTCGTGGGCTTCCTGACCGGACGACTCGCCACCTGGATCGCCATCGTGCAGGCCGACCAGTCGCCCCGTCCGCTCATCCTGGCGTGGGTCACCCTGGGCTTCGTGGTCGCGCTCGTGCTCTTCACCACCCGCAGCACGGGCCGGAGCGAACGGGTGCAGCCCGAACTCCTGCGCTCCGCGCGCGAAGAACACGTGTCCGCCTACCGCGCCGGGGTCGAGGCCGAGGCGTCCGCGATCCTGCACGACACCGTGCTCAACCACCTCGGCGCCATCGCCCTCGCGCCGGACGGCCCGATGGACCCGCACCTCGCCGAGACGGTCGACGCCGACGTCGCGGTGCTCACCGGCAAGGGGTGGCTCGCGCCGACCGCCCGCCCGCGTCCCGGGGCCGCGGCCGAGGCGTTCGGCGCCATGGTCGACGAGCACCGGACGCTCGGGCTCGACGTCACCGTCTCCGGTGACACCTCCGCGCTGGAACGCCTGGACCAGCGTGCACTGTCGGCGGTCGTCCGGGCCGTCGGCCAGTGCCTGGCCAACGTGCGGAAGCACGCGGGGACCGACGCCGCCGAGGTGAGCGTGTTCGACGACAGCGCGTCCTGCACCGTCATGGTCGTCGACGACGGTCGTGGGTTCGACGAGGACGCCACCGGAGCCGACCGGATGGGCCTCCGCGGTTCGGTGCGTGAGCGGATCGGCCGGGTCGGCGGCGACGTCCAGATCTGGTCGTCGCCCGGCTCCGGCACGAGCGTCATGATGACCGTGCCGTACGGACCGGTCACCGGCGCGGTCACCGTGCCGGTGGTCAGCGACGAGCGGGGGACCGAGCGATGACGGCGGCCCGGCAGCGCCTCGGGTCCGGATCGGGGTCCCGCCGCACCGCGCAGCAGTACGACCCGCTCGGTGCGATGGGGTCGCGGCCCCTGGCCCTCGTGCTCGGGGCCGGCAGCGTCGTCTGGGCCCTGCTCGTGTCGATATTCGACCGCGACGTCGTGGGCAGCCCGACACTCAGCGCCCTCACGGTGCTGCTCGTCGCGGCCTCGGCGGTGGTGGTGCTCGCTGCCTCGAGCCCGTTCCGTGCGCCGTTCCCGCGTTCGGCGTTCGTCGCGCACGTGGGGTTGCTCGGCCTGGCGTCGGTCACGAGCGTCGCGGCGCAGTGGGGGCCGGACCGCAGTGCCCTGAACGACTTCATGTCCCTGATCACCGCGACCGGCATCGTCATGGTCGCGCCGTACCGCCCGTGGACCGACCTGACGATCGGCGGAGTCGTCCTGGCCGCGGTGAACGCCGTGACCTGGGGTGCGGGCGCCGCGGAGTTCCCGCACGAGGTGCCGGTCGCCGTCGCGGCGTTCCTGGCCGCGGCCCCGACGCTCGTGCTGACCGCCGCGTCCGCGGTGTTCGCCTGGACCTTCGCGGGGCTCGCCGAACGGGTGCAGATCCGTGCCGGGTCGTACTCCGTCGCGCGCGCCGAGCGGGACGGCATCGCGGCGAGCGTGCAGCAGGACCGCTCGACGATCCTGTCCCGCGACGTCGCCCCGTTCTTCGCCGAGCTCCGCACGCGCGACGTCATCACCGACGCCGACCGTGCCCGTGCCCGCGCGATCGCCGACGGCATCCGGGCGTCCATGGTCGCCGACGCCGATCGCACCTGGTTCGAGCACGCCGTCCGGGTCGACGGCGGCCAGGCGCCGGTGGTCGACGACCCCGACGGCCTCATCGCGACGCTCGACACCGACCAGCGGGCGGTCGTCCGCACCTTCGTCCGTGCAGCGCTCCGCGCGTCGACCGTCGACCCGGCCGGGTTCCGCGCGACCGTGCGACGAGCCGACACCGTGGCGGGCCCGGCCGCCCAGGCAACCCCGGCACCCCTGGCAACTCCGGCGTCGCCGGCAGCGTCGGCGCCCCTTGCCGCCCGGCCCGCGCAGTCGCCCGCACCCGCTCGTGTGTCCGTCGACATGGAGCTCGCCGTGGCGGACTCCGACATCGGCATCCACCGCACCTTCGACCCCTACTTCGCCGTCCTCCGCGTGACGTTCCCCGACCTCGACGTCGCGGTCCGCCCTTCCGCCCTCGCACTAAGGTTCTCCTATGACCAGCACTGACCCGAACAGGCTCTCGGAGGGGTTGCCGTCCCTCCCGAACCCGGGAGCACGACGTGTGCGGCTGGCCATCCTCGACGACCACGAGGTGCTGCTGGACAGCCTGTCGAGCTGGATCGCGGTGAACGCGTTCGACTTCGACCTGGCCCTGACCGCGCACACCTGGCTCGAGATGGTCCACAGCGACAGCTTCCCGACCGACCTGGTGTTCCTGGACTTCCAGCTCAAGGAACCCGTCTCGATCGAGGCCCGCGTCCGCACCTGCCGTGCCGCCGGCGCGAAGGTGATCGTGCTCTCGAGCGTCGACAGCCGTGAGTCCCGCGACCGTGCCCTGGCCGCCGGTGCCGCGGCGTTCCTGTCGAAGTCGCTCCCGATGCGCGAGGTCATGGACGTCGCCCGCGAGATCATGGGCGTCGCCCGCGAGACCCCGCAGCCCCGGGAGTGGCGTCCGCTGCCGACGGGTGCCGCCGCCCACCAGCGGCCGAAGCTCAGCGCCGGTGAAGAAGAGGCGCTCCGGCTCTACGTGTCCGGCTACTCGACGAACGAGGTCGCCGCGCAGATGAACGTGCAGTACGAGACCGCCAAGACCTACCTGCGTCGCGTGCGCGAGAAGTACAGCAAGGTGGGCCGCCCCGCCTCGAAGAAGTCCGACCTGATCCGTCGGGCCGCCGAGGACGGGTTCCTCGCGTAGTGGCGAAGCTCTACTTCCGCTACGGCGCGATGAACAGCGGCAAGAGCACGGGCCTGCTGCAGGCCGCGTACAACTACGAGGAGCGCGGGCACCGGGTGCTGCTCGCCAAGCCCGCCGTGGACACCAAGGGCGACCGTGAGATCGTCTCCCGTCTGGGCGTCACCCGGACCGTCGACATCGTCTTCTCCCCGGACGCCGACGTGCGCCAGGCCGTGACCGCCGCCGGCGCCGTCGACCCCGAGTCGGACCGCCTGGACGGCATGGTGCGGCCCGTCAGCTGCGTGCTCGTCGACGAGGCGCAGTTCCTCACCCCGCGGCAGGTCGACGACCTGCTGCGCATCGCGGTGCTCGACGAGATCCCGGTCATCACGTACGGCATCCGCACGGACTTCCGCACCGAGGCGTTCCCCGGAAGCGCCCGCCTGCTCGAGGTCGCGCACTCCCTCGAAGAACTGAAGACCATCTGCCGCTGCGGCCGCAAGGCGGTCTTCAACGCCCGCACGGTCGACGGTCGGTTCGTCTTCGACGGCTCCCAGGTCGCGATCGACGGCGTCGACGTCGCCTACGAGTCGCTCTGCGCCAACTGCTACCTGACGGAGTCCGGCGGCCGCCTCGACGGCGCCTGACGCTCGGCGCCCGAGACGCAACCGAAGGGCGGCCTGGAGGCGCGGTACGGGCCCCGCCACGGGCCTCCAGTCCGCTGCACGGTGCGTCCAGGGCGCGCCGCACGCGTCCGCCGAGTGGTCGCGAACCGTCGATGCCGCGACCTCCAGGCGACGCCTGGCGACCCGTCGGCGGCCGCGCGACGGCATGTCCTGACCGGTCGACGTCCCGGTCCCGGGTGGAATGCGGGCGCGCCCGCGTGCGTTGGTGACCACATGACCGACGACACCCTGCACCTGTCCGTCCTCGACCTGGCCACCCGCGAGTACGGCCAGTCCAACACCGAGGCCCTGCAGGGGTCCATCGACATGGCCGTGCACGCCGAGCAGCTCGGGTACGAGCGGTTCTGGGTCGCCGAGCACCACGGGATGCCGGGCATCACGTCCTCGGCCCCGGCGGTGCTGCTGAGCGCCGTGGGTGCGGCCACCTCGACCATCCGCATCGGTTCGGGTGGCGTCATGCTGCCGAACCACGCGCCCCTCGTCGTCGCCGAGCAGTTCGGCACGCTCCGTGCCCTGTACGGCGACCGGGTCGACCTCGGGCTCGGGCGCGCTCCCGGCACCGACGGCGCGACGGCGATGGCCCTCCGCCGCACGGACCGACTCGACGTCGACGACTTCCCGGACCGCCTGGCCGACCTGATCGGGTTCTTCACCGGCATGGGCGCGGAGAACCCGCTCGCCGGCATCCGCGCCGTGCCTGGCTACGGCGACGTGCCGGAGTTCTGGCTGCTCGGGTCCTCGGGCTACAGCGCCCAGGTCGCCGGTGCGCTCGGCATCTCGTTCGCGTTCGCCCACCACTTCGCGTCGGACAACACCGAGGCCGCACTCGCCCTGTACCGCGACTCGTTCCGTCCGTCGCGCTTCCGCCAGACGCCGAACGCGCTGATCGGCGTGCAGGTCGTCACCGACGAGGACCCCGCCGTCATCGACGAGCAGAGCGCCCCGGGCATGATCTCGTTCATCCGGATGCGCTCGGGCCGGAAGCCCGAGCCGGTGTCGATGGACGAGGCGCGTGCGTACGAGTTCAACGACCTCGAGCGTCGGTTCATCGCCGCCCGTACCGAGCGTCAGGCCTACGGCAACGCCGAGCAGGTCGCGGAGAAGATCAACGCACTCGTGGCGTCGACCGGGGCGAACGGCGTGATCGTGTCGCCCGGTGCTGCGCAGGCGCGGTACCGGCACCAGGCGCTCGACGTCGTGGCCGGGCTGCACGCCGCCGGCAAGCTCGTGCCCGCGGGCGCGGCTGCTGCGTCCGTCTAGTCGGGGTCGCTTCGTGAGCAGGAATGGTCGGGTGTCCACTGGGCACCCGACCATTGCTGCTCACGGAGTTCCGCGGAGCCTCAGGTGAGCAGGCCCAGGCGCGTGGCCGCGGCGACGGCACCGACGCGGGAGCCGACGTCGAGCTTGCGGAACACGTTGTAGACGTGCCGCTTGACGGTGCCGATCGCGAGCTGCAGGTCGGCGGCGATCTCGGCGTTGGTGCGTGCGGCGGCGATGAGTCGCAGGACCTCGAGCTCGCGGTCGCTCAGCGGTGAGCCGGCACGGGCCTCCGTGACCAGGTCGACGGGGAACGTGACCGGAGCCGCGTCGGCATGTGCCGCACGCGCGATCCGGTCGACGAGTTCGCGGCTCGGGGTGTCCTTCGTGACGAAGTCGACCGCGCCGGCGTCGAGCAGGGTGCGGCGGAGGACCGCGTCCCGGTGCATCGTGAGCACCACCACCCGGATGTCCGGGCGGGTGCGGCGGATCGTGGCGATCGTCGTCCGTGCCGGAGGACCGTCCAGCTCGACGTCGAGCAACAGGACGTCGACCGCGGCGGCCTCGGGGGAGTCGAGCACCTCGGCCGGTCGCTCGCCGTGTGCGACGACGCGGATCGTGGGGACCGCGGCCAGGATGGTGGCGAGCCCTTCACGGAACAGCCGGTGGTCGTCGACGATGGCGACGTGGGTGACGGTCACAGGGCGCCCCTCGGGATCCTCAGACGGACGGTGGTGCCGTGCTGTCGGCTGCCGCGGGTGCTCTCGACGTCGAGCCGAGCGCCGATCACCGCGGCACGCTCCCGCATCGTCTGCTGCCCGAGGCGACCGTCGGCATCGCTGTGCACGTCGAAGCCCGGACCGTCGTCGGTCACCGTCACCACCACGGCAGCGCGGGACCACGCGAAGCGCACCGAGGTCGTCGACCCCGGGGCGTGCTTGCCGCGGTTCGTGAGCGCCTCGAGCAGGATCGTCAGCGCTTCCTCTGCCTGCCAGTTCGGCAGTGGACCGGAGGTGCCCGTCGACTCGATGGACAGGCGATCGTCGTCGGGGAACAGGTCGTGCACGTGCCGGCGGAGCGCGTCGTCCAGCAGTGCGTCACCGACGCGGGCGTGCAGGCTCACCGCGAGGTCCTGCACGTCGCCGAGCGCGCTCCGGAGCAACCGTGCCGCGTCGTCGAGCTGCGCGGCGCGCTCGTCCGCGGTCGGGTCCGTCAACAGGACGAGGTCGAGGCGCTGCAACCCGGCGAGGATGCCGTGTGCCACGCGGTCGTGCAGGTCTCGCGCGATCTGCGTGCGGGAGTCCAGGTGTGCCGTGGTGACGCGCTGACGCAGCGCCTCCGTGTACGCGACCGCTCCGGCCGGGAACCGGCTCCAGATGCCGGCGTGCAGGGCTCTGGTGGCCCGCAGGACCTCGGCGGTGGACGCCGCGCCGACCTCGTCGACGAAGACCGGCAGGTAGGCGTCGAAGAGCATCTCCGCCGCGAGCATCGCGCCGGCCGGGTGCTGGGCGTGCTCGGCGTGCAGACTGCCGGTCGCCAGGTGCTCGGGGTCGAGGAACGTGTGGCTCACGACGCTGCCGTCGGTCCCCGCCGCGTAGCGCTCGTGGGCCTCGGCGATCATCGACGTGACGTTCTCCGTCAGGTTCCCCGCGAGCACCGGGTCGTCCGCGATGTCGGGGAACTCCGCAGCGATCGTGGTGAGCACGGCGGCGAGGGGATGGTCGTTCTGCATGGCGTTTGCGAGCGTAGCGGGAGGTGGTGCTCGCAGCGGGGGACGAACGGACCGAGTGGGTCGTGCGACCCATCGGCGGTCGAGCTGCGCCCGGGAAAAGCAGAAGGCCCTGGTTCCGGAGAACCAGGGCCTTCTTCGTACTGTCTCAACACAGTGTCGGGGTGACAGGATTTGAACCTGCGACCTCCTCGTCCCGAACGAGGCGCGCTACCAAGCTGCGCCACACCCCGCGGTGTGATCACTCCGTACCGGAGCAACCCGACAATACTATCCGATGATCCAGGGTGCTCACGACCATCCGGCGAACTCCCGGGCGAGTCGGGTCAGGACGCCCGTGCGGAGAGGGTGACCACGACCGCCTCGGGTCGGCAGGCGAACCGGACGGGCGCGTAGATCGAGGTGCCGAGGCCCGCGGAGACCTCGAGCCACGACCAGTGGTTGCGGTGCTCCCACTTGTGCAGCCCGCTGGCGTACCGGCGGGGGAGGTCGCTGTTCGTCACGAGCGCACCGACCCCGGGGACCGCCACCTGACCGCCGTGGGTGTGCCCGGCGAAGATGATGTCGGCGCCCTGGGTCACGAAGGCATCGAGCACGCGACGGTAGGGGGCGTGCGTGACACCGATCGCGACCGGCGCGGGGCCGTCCTCGTCCTCGGACCACGGCACGTCACTGCGCATCTCGTCGACGTTGGTGGGGAGCAGGTCGAGCCGGTCCCAGTCGCGGTGCGCGTCCGAGGTGCCGAACAGCTCGAAGCGGGAGCCGCGGAGTTCGATCGCGTGCGCCTGGTCGTTCAGATCGAGCCAGCCGAGCGACTCGAAGAACGCCGTCTGCCGATCGATGTCGAGCCCGACGGGCTCCGCGGCCTTGTGCATCCGGCTCGGCCCGGAGAAGTACTTGAGCGGGTTGCGCGGGGAGGGCCCGAAGAAGTCGTTCGACCCGTAGGCGAAGACCCCGGGCACGCCGCGGAACGGCTCGAGCGCGTACTCCACGGCGGCGTTCGCGGTCGCGTGGCCGAGGTTGTCCCCGGTGTTCACGATGAAGTCCGGCTCGACCAGGCTCAGGTCGCGCAGCCACTGCTGCTTGTCGGCCTGCCACGGGGCCATGTGGATGTCGGACAGGTGCAGGACGGTGACGTCACGGGAGCCCGGCGGGAGCACCGGGACGGTCTCCCACCGGATCCCGAAACGGCGACGCTCGACGAGCGAACCCCACGCTGCCGACGCGGCACCGACGGCCGCGCCGGCTGCGAGGACCCCGAGTGCGGTACGACCGCGGGTCACTTGCAGTCCTTGGGCGCCTTGCCGTTCTTGTCGCCGTACAGGGTCAGCGTGACCGTCGAGTCCTTGTTGGCGTCGGTGTGCACGCCGGGCTCGACCGAGGCGACACGGCACTCCTTGTCGCCGCCGCCCTTCGCGTACTGCTCGGCGATGGCGACGTTCGTCAGCCCGACCTGGTTCAGCTGGGCGCGTGCGTCGGAGAGGGGCTTGCCCGTCACCGACGGCACGGTGATCTGCGACCCGTCGGAGGTGTAGACGGTGACGCTCGACCCGGACGACAGCAGCGAACCGGCCGACGGTGAGGTCGAGGTCACGGTTCCGGCCTTGCCGGCGCCCGGCTGCGCGCCGCCGTCGACGTAGGTGAAGCCGGCACCCGAGATCGCGGCGCGGGCCTCGTCGGCCGTCTTCCCGCGGAGGTCCGGCAGCGCCTTGCTGTTGCCGCGGAGGGCGGAGGTGTTCGGGTCGGTGAAGGCACCGGCGGGGTAGGCGGCGTTGATCGGGGTCATCGCCTGCTGCCACACGCTCGCTCGGACACCGGCGTACGTGCCGTTGACCCCGTTGCTGTAGTGCCGCAGGTTGTTGAGCTTGCCGTCGGTGTTGCCCTGCCAGTACGCCGTCGCGACCCGCGAGCTCGACCCGACGAGCCAGATCTGGTTCGCGGTGTCGGTGGTACCCGTCTTGGCGAACAGCTGGGTACCGTCCGGGGTCTGCGCGCCGCGGGCGGTACCGCTGGCGATCGTGCCCTTCATGGCGTAGACAGCGGCATGGGCGACCTCGGGGTCGAGCACCTGCTTGCAGTCCTTGGTCTGTCCGCCGAGCTGCTTGCCGCTGGGGGAGGTGACCTGCTCGATGGCGATCGGCTTGCAGTAGATGCCGTTGTTCGCGACGGCGGCGTAGGCGGCTGCCATCGTCATCGGTGCGATCTCGTTGACGCCGAGGACGGACGACGGGGTGTACTGCAGTTCGCCGCCGTCGGCGCGGTGCACGCCGAGGGACTCCGCCGTGTCGCGGATGTCGCACAGGTCGAGCTTCTGCGCCATGTTCAGGAACGCCAGGTTGATGGAGCCGGCGGTCGCGGCGGCCACCGTGTAGTTGCCGCTCTCGCCGGGGCTGTCGTTCTTCGGGTTGTAGTTGCCCGCGGTGATCGGTGACCCGCAGGCGGTCCAGCCGGACGACATGTTCCGTGGTGCGCCGCTGACGACCTCGTTGAGACCGTGACCAGCCTTGAGCCAGGCGAGGAGCGTGAACAGCTTGTACGTCGAGCCGGTCTGGAAGCCGCCGGAGTTGCCGTACTTGTAGTCGACGCTGTAGTTGATCGAGGTCGACGTCGGCGCGGACTTCAGCGACTGGTCGTAGTCCTTGTTCTGCGCCATCGTCAGGATGCGACCGGTGCCCGCCTCGATCGAGTTGAGCGTGGCCCCCAGCGCCAGGCCGGTCTCGGCCTTGTTGTCGTAGGTGTTGACGAGCCGCTTCTGCTCGGCGTTCAGGTCGATGTTCAGCGTCGTCTGGATCTTGTAGCCGCCGTTGCGCCACGCGGTGTCACGGGCCTTCTGCGACGATCCGAGCTGCGACATCTCCTTGACGACCTTGACGGCGTAGTCGCAGAAGAACTGCGATCCGTCGCCGACCGACGCCCGGCACCCCTGCGAGGGCTGGGTCAGGCGGACGTAGTCCTTCGGGTTCGAGGCGACGGCCTGGTCGTACTCGGCCTTCGTCAGGTTCTTCTGGGCGTACATCGACTTCAGGATGACGTCGCGCCGGGCGACGTTCGCCTCGTACTTCTTCGGGTTCGACAGGTTGCGCGCCTCGGGGTACTGCACGATGGCGAGTAGTGACGCCGCCTCGGCCGGGGTCAGGTCGGTCGCGCTCTTGTTGTAGTAGTGCTGCGCGGCGGCCTGCACGCCGTACGTCTGGTCGCCGAAGTAGGCGATGTTCAGGTAAGCGGTGAGGATCTCCTTCTTGGAGTACTTCTTCGCCAGCCCGATCGCGAGCTTCATCTCCTCGAGCTTGCGGGGGATGGTCTGCTCGACTGCCTCGTTGTAGGCCTTGACCTGCTCCTTCTTCGTGGGGAGCTCGAGGGCCTGCTGCATCTTGATGTTGCGGACGAGCTGCATCGTCAGCGTGGAGCCACCGCCGGAGTCGCCGAGACCGCCCGCGAGGCTGCCGACACCGGCGCGGACGAGGGACGTCATGTCGACGCCGCCGTGGTCGTAGAAGCGCTTGTCCTCGCCGTCGATCGCGGCGTTCTTGAGCTGTTCGCTGATCTGGTCGAACTTCAGCTCTTCGCGGTTCTGGTCGTACACGGTCGCGAAGTGCACGGACTTGCCGCCCGAGTACGCGTAGACCTCGTTGCGCTGCGGGAGGTCACCAATCTCGATGTACTCCGGCAGGGACTCGAACACGCCGATGGTGGACGTCGTCGTGACACCGGCGACCGCGATGGCCGGGGTGACACCGATCGTGACGAGCAGGCCGGCGAGGGCACTGAACCCGACGAATCCGATGAAGGCGCCGACTGCTGAGACGGGCTTGGTCCGCGATGCAGACGTCTTCTGGGCAGACATAGGATGCAGCCTAAACGACACCCCCGACTGAAAGGCTGGCAAGGAACCGCATGACTCGCTGGGAGTACTTCACCACGCCGCTGATGATCCACAACACCACCGCGATCCTCAACAACTACGGGGACGAGGGTTGGGAACTGGTCCAGATCGTCACCGGGCCAGAAGGCGGTCTCGTCGCCTACCTGAAGCGCCCCAAGGCCGACGCATGAGCGTCTCCGACCGGCTCGCCGCCCTCGGCCTGACGATCCCCGCGGTCGCCGCGCCCGTCGCCGCGTACGTCCCCGCCGTCGTGACGGGGCAGTACGTCTACACGGCCGGTCAGCTGCCGTTCGTCGACGGTGCCCTGCCCGTGACCGGCAAGGTCGGCACCGACGTCGACGCCGAGACCGCCGCCGCCCAGGCTCGTGTGGCCGCGCTGAACGCCCTGGCCGCCGTGCAGTCGGTCGCCGGCTCGCTCGACCGCGTGGCGCGGGTCGTCAAGGTCACGGTCTTCGTCGCCTCGGACCCGTCGTTCACCGGTCAGCCCGGGGTCGCGAACGGCGCGTCGACCCTGGTCGGCGAGGTCTTCGGGGACGCCGGCGTCCACGCGCGGAGCGCGGTGGGCGTCGCGGTGCTCCCGCTGGACGCACCGGTCGAGGTCGAGCTGGTGGTGGAGCTCACCGCCTGACGGACCGTCAGCCGAACGCAGGACGCGAGCAGGGCCTCCAGTCTGGATCTGACTGGAGGCCCTGCTCGTCGTCACCGGGACTCCATGAGTTCCGCGATGGTCGCCATGATCGTCGGGTCGGCGAGCGTGGTCGTGTCGCCGATGCGGCGGCCCTCGGCCGCGTCGCGGAGGAGGCGGCGCATGATCTTGCCGGAGCGTGTCTTCGGCAGCTCCGGCACGATGACGACCTGGCGGGGCTTCGCGATCGCGCCGATGCGTGTGCCGACCCAGTTGCGCAGTTCCGTCGCTGCGGCCTGGCGGTCGACGTCCGCTGCGGCCTCGGAGGTGAGGATCACGAACGCGACCACCGCCTGCCCGGTGGTCTCGTCGGCGGCACCGACCACGGCGGCCTCGGCGACGCCCTCGTGGCCGACCAGCGCGGACTCGATCTCGGCCGTCGACAGACGGTGGCCCGAGACGTTCATGACGTCGTCCACACGCCCCTGCACCCAGATGTCGCCTTGCCCGTCGAGCCGTGCCCCGTCGCCGGCGAAGTAGCGGCCGGGGAAGCGTGACCAGTAGGTCTCGACGAAGCGGTCCGGGTCGTTCCAGATCCCGCGGGCCATCGAGGGCCACGGCTCGGTGATGGTGAGGTAGCCGCTGCCGCCGGGGTCGGCGCGGTTGCCGTCGTCGTCGACGATCTCGGCGACGATGCCGGGCAGGGGCGTCTGCGCGGCGCCGGGCTTGAGCTTCGTGACGCCGGGGAGGGCGGAGATCATGATCGCGCCGGTCTCGGTCTGCCACCACGTGTCGACGATCGGGGTGCGGTCGTGGCCGATGACCTGCCGGTACCACTGCCACGCCTCGGGGTTGATCGGTTCGCCGACGCTGCCGAGCAGGCGGAGGGTCTCGAGGCTGCGCGCCTCGGGGATCTCGCGGCCGGCCTTCATCGCCGCGCGGACCGCCGTGGGTGCGGTGTACAGGACGGTGACGCCGTAGGCGTCGACGAGGTCCCACCAGCGCCCGGGCTTCGGTTCGTCGGGGGTGCCCTCGTAGAGCACCTGGGTGACGCCGTTGGCGAGCGGGCCGTAGACGACGTAGGAGTGGCCGGTGATCCAGCCGATGTCGGCGGTGCACCAGTAGACGTCCTTCTCCGGGTGCATGTCGAAGACGTTCTTGTGCGTGTAGGCCGCCTGCGTCAGGTAGCCGCCGGAGGTGTGGACGATGCCCTTCGGCTTCCCGGTCGTGCCCGAGGTGTACAGGATGAACAGCGGGTTCTCGGCGGGGAACGCCGGGGCCTCGTGGGTCGGTGCCGCCTTGGCGAGTTCGTCGTGCCACCAGAGGTCGCGGTCGTTCCAGGCGATCTCGTTGCCGCCGCGCTTGACGACCAGGACGTGCTCGACCGTGTCGGTGCCCTCGCCGGTCAGTGCCTCGTCGACGGCGGGCTTGAGCGGTGAGACGGCACCCCGCCGCCACCCGCCGTCCGCGGTCACGACGAGCTTCGCGCCGGCGTCCTCGATGCGGGCGCGGAGGCTCTCCGCGCTGAACCCGCCGAAGACGACCGAGTGCACGGCACCGATGCGGGCGACGGCGAGCATCGTCACGACGGCCTCGGGGATGAGCGGCAGGTACACGATGACCCGGTCGCCCCGGCCCACGCCCAGGTCGGTGAGCATGTTCGCGGCGCGCTGCACCTCGGCGGTCAGCTCGGCGTAGGTGATGCGGCGCGTGTCGCCGGGAGCGCCCTCGAAGTGGATCGCGACCCGGTCGCCGTTGCCGGCGCGGACGTGTCGGTCGAGGCAGTTCTCGGCGACGTTGAGCGTGCCGTCGGCGAACCACTTCGCGAACGGGGCGCCCGACCAGTCCAGGGTCTGCGTGAACGGGGTGCGCCAGTCGAGCAGGGAGCGGGACTGCTCGGTCCAGAAGGCCTCGCGGTCGGCTGCTGCCGCGCGGTGGAGGTCCTCGCCGGCGACCGCGTCGGCCACGAACTCGGGCGGCGGCGCGAAGGTCGCTCCGTCGTCGCCTCGGGGGTCGGTCTGGGTCGGAGTGGACATCGATGTCCTTTCGCGTCGTTGCGGCCTCTGGTGGCATCCGTCGTGGTTGCGTGCGTGCATCCCTCGCCGGTGCCTGCGTGCATCCGTCGCCGGTGCGTGCGTGCATCCGGAGACTACCCCTCGGCCGGGTCGGGGCGCGGCACGCCCGGACGTCGTGTCCGGGGTTGCCCTCGAGGGCCGATCGTGGGGTACAGTAGTTCCCGCTGGACTCGTTTCCGGCGGCATCGAATCGGATTCCCCCCAATCCCTCGATGTCAAGGCGGCACCTGTTCCCCCCAACCGGTGCCGCCTCTTCTGTTTCCCGGGGTCCGACTCGAGCGAGGGTTGCTCGTCGGGCGCCGTCGTGTGCCCCGATCCGCGCAGGGACGCCGGTCGCGTGGACAGACCGGTCCATGCTCGTGCATGCATTCTGCATGTTCTTGCGTAGCAGGTGCTACGTGCAGTCCGGCCGGGGGAAGCGGGGGTGGTGGGTCACCCCGAGCGCGTCGGTGTCGCATCATCGACCGGGGTACGGCTTTCCGTTTCGGGGGACAAACCGGTCCGTTGGTAGGGCATTCCGACGTTGTCCACAGAAGTGGGGACCGTCTCTCCGGGGCGGTGGCGCGCTCCCTACCGTCGGCGGCATGCCCCTGCACCGTGCTCCTCTTCTTCCCCGCGCGTCGGCGTCGGTGTCCGCCGCGTCGCCGTCTCACGCCTCGGCGCCTGCTGCGTCGACACCGCCTGTGTTCTCGGCACCGGCGCGGCCCTTCGCTCCGTCGGCCCCCTTCCTGCCCGGAACCGCGCAGCCGACTCGTCGCCGGGCCGCCGTGGTAGTCGAGTTCGAGGAACTCGCCGCCCTGGTGGCGGATGCCACCGTGACGGACGTCCTGGTGCTCGGTGGCGTGGGGACGTGGGTCGACCGCGGGACCGGGCTCGAAGCCGTCCAGCCGCGACTGACCGAAGCGCGAGCCCGCGAGCTCGCGACCCGGCTCGTCGCGCTCGGCGGTCGCCACGTCGACGAGACCACCCCGTGCGCGGACGTCCGGCACGGCGACGGCGTCCGGGTCCACGTCGTCCTTGCTCCGGTGTCCGTCGGCGGCACCGCCGTGTCGATCCGGCTACCACAGGTCCAGCGTCCCTCCCTCGCCACCCTCGAGCGCGGCGGCACCTTCGCGTTCGTCCCGCGGTCGGTCGTCGAGGACGCCGTCGCCGCGCGCCGGAACGTCCTGGTCACCGGCGCGACCGGCAGCGGCAAGACCACCCTGCTCGCGGCGATGCTCGGCAACGTCCCCGTCGACGAGCGCATCGTGACGGTGGAGGACGTCGCCGAGCTCCGGATCGCCCACCCGCACGTCGTCGCGCTCGAGGCGCGGCAGGCGAACGCCGAGGGGGTCGGCGCGCTCGGCCTCGACCGGCTCGTGCGCGAGGCGCTGCGGATGCGCCCCGACCGGATCGTCGTGGGGGAGTGCCGCGGTGCCGAGGTCCGCGAACTCCTCTCCGCCCTGAACACCGGGCACGACGGGGGAGCCGGCACCGTGCACGCCAACGGCATCGCCGACGTCGTCGCTCGCCTCGAAGCACTCGGCGCACTCGCCGGCCTCGGTGCCGAGGCGCTCGCCCGGCAGGCCGTCAGCGCCTTCGACCTGGTCCTGCACGTGGAACGACGAGCAGGACAGCGGCGGCTCGGCGGCGTGGGCACGTTGTGCGTCGGCCCGGACGGGAGGCTCGAGGTGCGCCCGGTGGACGGGCTGCGGTGAGCCGACCCACACCCGACGGCCCGGCGCGGGTTGCCGGGGTGCTCGACCGGGTGGCGACGCTGGTCGCGGCGGGGGTCCCGCCGCCGCGGGCCTGGCGGCTCGTCGGCGGACTGCCCGGGGTCGGGGGACCCGCGCAGCACGACATCGTCGTCGTCCTCCGCGTGGCGGACCGGACGGGAGCGCCCGTCGCGGAGACCCTCCGTGGGCTCGCCGGCGCGCTCCGACGGGCCGCCGCCTCGGACCGCGCGATCCGGGTTGCCCTGGCCGGTCCGCGGACGAGCGCCCGGGTCGTGCTCGCGCTGCCGCTCTTCGGGTTGGGCCTCGGTGCGGCCTGGGGCGCCGGTGCCGTCGAGGTCCTGGTCGGTTCACCGGCCGGTTGGGCGTGCTCGTGCACCGCGGCGGCCCTCGTCCTGGCCGGTCGGAGGTGGACCGCCCGGCTGGTCCGTTCCGCGACGCCCGACGGCCGCGTCCCCGGGGTGCTCCTCGACGCCTGGGCTGTGGCGGTCGCCGGAGGCGGGTCGTGGACCACCGCCGGGCAGGCCGTCGCCGAGGCGTCCGCGGGAGCCGCCGCGCCCGCCGGAGAGCTGGACCGGCTGCGGGAGGTCCTCGACCTCGCCCGGCGTGCAGGGGTCCCCGCCGCAGGGTTGCTCCGCCGCGCCGCCGAGGACGTGCGCGACGAGGCCGCTGCCGACGGGCTCGTGGCGGCGGAACGACTGGCCGTCCGACTGGTGCTGCCACTCGGGGTCTGCGTCCTGCCGGCGTTCGTGCTCGTGGGGGTGGTGCCCGTGGTGGTGGGGGTCCTCTCCTCCACGGTGGGCGGTACTGCGTGACTTCTCCACAGATGCCACCGGGACCGCCTCGTCGACACCCCGGCCCGGACACGCTGATCCCACCGAACAGAAAGGACGGACACCATGAGCACCACGTCATCCCCCGGCAACCGCACCCGTCGGACCATCCGCCACCGTCACCCGCGCCCCCTCGTCGCCCGCTGGGGGTCACGACTGCGGGACGACCGGGGATCGGCGACCGCCGAGTACGCGGTCGTCATCCTCGCCGCCGTGGCCTTCGCCGGTGTGCTCGTCGCCGTCATGCGCTCCGGCGAGGTCCAGACCATCCTCACCGACCTCGTCCGTGGCGCGCTCTCGCTGTGAGCGCGGCTCCGTGACCGTCGAGTTCGCGGTGGCGCTCCCCGTGGTGGCGATCGTGCTGACCGCCCTCGTCGCGGCGGTCCTCGTCGTCGACGCGCAGGGCCGTCTGCAACTCGCCGCAGCCACCGCCGCCCGGGCGATCGGGCGCGACGACGAGAGCCAGGGGCGGTCAGTGGCCGACCGGATCGTCCCGGGGGTCTCGGTCGTCGTCCGGTCGGACGGCGACCTGGTCTGCGTCGACGCCACGCGCGGCGCGACCGGTCCCGCCGCGGCACTCCCACTGACCGCGACGGGGTGCGCCGCGGCCCGAGGGGGTTGACGTGACGAGTCCCGACGGCCAACGCGGCTCGGCGACCGTGCTGCTCGTGGCGGTCCTCGGCGTGGGTGTCCTCGTCGGGTCGTCGGCGCTCGCCGCAGCCGGTCACCGCACGCAGGCCATCCGGGCCCAGGGCGCCGCCGACGCAGCCGCCGTGGGCACCGCGGCTGCCGCCACCGGGCTGGTGCCGGGGGACCCCTGCGCGGTCGCCACCCGGATCGCCACGGCGAACGGGGCCGCCCTCGACGCCTGCGAACTCGTCGCCACCACGGCCCGGGTCCGCGTGGTCGTGGGCACGGGTCCGTTCGTCGTCGGCGCACTCGCGGTGGCCGGTCCGGCAGGCGACCCGCCCGAACACTATGTGTATGGTGTGCCTGTCGGCCCGCGGTCACCGATGTCCCGGTCGACCCGGACACGCTCGTGGACAGGGCCGATCAGCACCATCGATCAAGGAGACACGTGCCAGGCACGAAGAAGCTCGTGATCGTCGAGAGCCCTGCGAAGGCGAAGACGATCGCGCAATACCTCGGTGACGGATACGAAGTCCAGGCCTCGGTCGGACACATCCGTGACCTCGTCGAGCCGAAGAACCTGCCGGCCGAGCTCAAGAAGGGCTCCCTCGGTAAGTTCTCGGTGGACGTCGACAACGGCTTCGAGCCGTACTACGTCGTGTCCGACGCCAAGAAGAAGACCGTCTCCGAGCTGAAGCGTGCCCTCAAGGACGCCGACGAGCTCTACCTCGCAACAGATGAAGACCGCGAGGGTGAAGCGATCGCGTGGCACCTGCTGCAGGTCCTGAAGCCGAAGGTTCCCGTCAAGCGGATGGTCTTCCACGAGATCACGAAGGAGGCGATCCAGCGCGCGCAGGAAGCCACCCGTGAGCTCGACACCGCCCTCGTCGACGCGCAGGAGACCCGCCGGATCCTCGACCGTCTCTACGGGTACGAGGTCTCCCCGGTCCTGTGGCGCAAGGTCGCCCCCGGTCTGTCCGCCGGCCGCGTGCAGTCCGCCGCGACCCGTCTCGTCGTCGACCGTGAGCGCGAGCGCCTGGCCTTCGTCTCCGCCAACTACTGGGACCTCTCCGCCCGGTTCGAGAAGGCCGGCGAGTCCTCCTTCTCCGCGCGACTCGCCCGGATCCACGGCACCCGCGTCGCCTCCGGTCGTGACTTCGACGACCGCGGCACGCTCAGCGGTGACGTCGTCCGGCTCGACCAGGCCGCTGCCGCGTCGCTGACGACGGTCCTCGAGCGCGCCGGTGACGCCACCGTCCGCAGCGTCGACTCGAAGCCGTACACGCGACGCCCGGCCGCCCCGTTCACCACGTCGACGCTCCAGCAGGAAGCCGCGCGCAAGCTCCGTCTGTCCCCGCGACAGACCGCTCGTGCTGCGCAGACCCTGTACGAGAACGGCTACATCACCTACATCCGCACCGACTCGGTCTCGCTCTCGAAGCAGGCCATCGACGCCGCTCGCAAGCAGGCAGCCGACCTGTACGGTTCGGCCACCGTGCCCGACAAGCCGCGTCTCTACGCGAGCAAGAGCAAGAACGCGCAAGAGGCGCACGAGGCGATCCGTCCCGCCGGCGACTCCTTCCGCACCCCGCAGGACCTGCAGGGCACCCTGACCGGTGTGGAGTGGCGCCTCTACGACCTCATCTGGAAGCGCACCATCGCGTCCCAGATGGCGGACGCCAAGGGTTCGACCGCGTCGATCGTGCTCGGCATCTCCTCCGCCGAGTCGGTCGAGGGCATCGCGTCGACCGCGAACGGCACCGACGCCGAGTTCACCGCCTCGGGCACCGTCATCACGTTCCGCGGCTTCCTCAGCGCCTACGAAGAAGGCCGTGACGAGGACCGCCACGAGTCTTCCGAGCGTGCCGGCCAGGACGTCGCCCTGCCGAACGTGGCCCAGGGCGAGCACCTCGCGGTCACCGACGTCGAGGCGAAGGGGCACGACACCACCCCGCCGCCGCGCTTCACCGAGGCGAGCCTCATCAAGACGCTGGAAGAGCTGGGGATCGGGCGTCCGTCGACCTACCCCACGATCAGCCCGACGATCATCGACCGTGGCTACGTCTCGCTCCGCGGCACGCAGCTGGTGCCGAACTGGATCGCGTTCAGCGTGGTGCGGTTGCTCGAGGAGTACTTCGGCGAGCTCGTGGAGTACGACTTCACCGCCGAGATGGAAGAAGACCTCGACCGCATCGCCCGCGGCGACGCCGACCGCGTGGACTGGCTCAAGGGCTTCTACTTCGGTGGCGGCGACGACGACCAGCGCGGCCTGCGGACCGTCATCGACAACCTCGGTGAGATCGACGCCCGCGAGATCAACTCGGTCGAGCTCGCTCCGGGCCTCACGCTCCGGATCGGTCGGTACGGCCCCTACATCGAGGTGCCGAGCGATGACCCCGAGAAGCCGCGGCGTGTCAACGTCCCCGAGGACCTCGCTCCCGACGAACTGACCGTCGAGAAGGCGAAGGAACTCGTCGACGCCCCGGTGATCGGGGACCGCGTCGTCGGGATCAACCCGGAGACCGGGAAAGAAGTCCTGGCGAAGGACGGCCGCTTCGGCCCCTACGTCACGGAGCGCACCCCCGAGCCCGAACCCACCGTGGACCCGAAGACCGGCGAGGTCGTCGAGGCACCCGCAGCGGCAGAGGCCCCGGCGGCCGAGGCAGCTGCTGCGACCGCGACGAGCGAGACGGCGACGGCGAAGAAGGCCCCCGCCAAGAAGGCGCCCGCGAAGAAGACGACGAAGAAGGCCGCGGCGCCGAAGGAACGCACCGCCTCGCTCTTCAAGTCGATGGACCCGCAGACCGTCGACCTCGAGACCGCGCTGAAGCTCCTCGACCTTCCCCGCGTCGTGGGCCAGGACCCGGAGACGGGCAACGACATCACGGCGCAGAACGGCCGGTACGGGCCGTACCTGAAGAAGGGGACCGACACCCGGACCCTGCCCGGCGAGGACGCGATCTTCGACATCGACCTGCCCGGTGCACTCGAGCTGTTCGCGCAGCCGAAGTACGGCGGCAACCGCACCGCCAGCGCCGCCCTCAAGGAGTTCGACGCCGACCCGGTGTCCGGCAAGCCGATCAAGATGAAGGACGGCCGGTTCGGCCCGTACGTCACCGACGGTGAGACGAACGCGACCATCCCGAAGGGCGAGGACGTCGAGGCCGTCGACCACGCCCGCGCGGTGCAGCTCATCGCCGACAAGCGTGCCAAGGGGCCGGTCAAGAAGAAGACCCCGGCTCGTCGGACGGCGGCCAAGAAGAAGTGACCGGTCGCTTCATCACGCTCGAGGGCGGCGACGGCGCGGGCAAGACGACCCAGGCGGAGCTGCTCTCGGCGTGGCTCGGCGCGCACGGCCGGACCGTGGTGCGCACCCGCGAACCCGGCGGCACGGACCTCGGCGTCCAGATCCGGCAGATGGTCCTGCACGAGCGGGGCCACGTCGCTCCCCGGGCCGAGGCGCTGCTGTACGCGGCCGACCGTGCCCAGCACGTCGAGACGGTCGTCCGTCCGGCGATCGCCCGTGGCGAGGTCGTCCTGCAGGACCGCTACATCGACTCGTCCGTCGCCTACCAGGGCGTCGCGCGCGGGCTCGGCGCCGAGCAGGTCCGCTCCGTCTCGGAGTGGGCAGCGGACGGTCTGGCACCGGACCTCACGATCCTGCTCGACCTCGACGTCACTGTCGGACGCGCCCGGGTGGCCGCGGCACGGGGGGACACCTTCGACCGCCTCGAGTCCGAGGCCGCGGCGTTCCACGAGTCCGTCCGTCAGGCCTTCCTCGAGATGGCCGAGGCTGAGCCGGCGCGCTTCCTGGTGGTCGACGCCTCGGACCCGACCGACGCCGTGCAGGACGCGGTCCGTCGAGCGGTCGCTCCGCTCGTCGGGATCGACCCGGCATGACGGTGGTCACTGACAGGATGGTCCCGTGAGCGTGTGGGACGGCCTGACCGGGCAGGAAGAAGCGGTCGCGTCGCTGCGCAACGCGGCCGAGTCGACCGACGGCACCGGTGGCATGACGCACTCGTGGCTCATCACCGGCCCGCCCGGGTCGGGTCGGTCGAACGTGGCGACCGCCTTCGCCGCGGCGCTCGTGGGCAACGGCCCCGACGACGACCACACCCTGCGGCAGATCACCGCGAAGACCCACCCCGACGTCTCGGTGCTCACCACCCAGCGCGTGATCATCACGATCGACGAGATCCGGCAGCTCGTCACCTCGTCGTACTACTCGCCGTCGGTCGGGCGCTACCGCGTCGTCATCATCGAGGATGCCGACCGCATGACCGAGCGCACCTCGAACCTGCTGCTCAAGGCGCTCGAGGAACCCCCGGAGCGCACGGTCTGGATCCTCTGCGCCCCGAGTGAAGCCGACCTGTTGCCGACGATCCGGTCGCGCGTCCGCTCGGTCCGTCTGCGCGTGCCCGGCATCGAGTCCGTCGCCGACCTGCTCGTCGCCCGGACCGGTGTCGACCGCGCCCTCGCGATGGATGCTGCTCGTCAGGCGCAGAGCCACATCGGCATGGCGCAGCGCCTGGCCACGAGCGAGCCCGCACGTGACCGCCGACGCCGCACCCTGACGACCGTGCTCGGTGTGCGGAGCGTGGGTGACGCCGTCATGGCGGCCGCCGAGCTCCTCGCCGTCGCCGACGAAGACGCCAAGTCCATCACCGAGCAGCGCGACTCCGAAGAGCGCGACGCGGCCCTGCGCTCGCTCGGGGTCGAACCCGGCGGGACGATCCCGCCGGCGCTCCGGTCACAGCTCCGCGCCCTCGAGGACGATCAGAAACGCCGTGCGACCCGCAGCCTGCGCGACGGCCTCGACCGGATCCTGGTGGACGTCTCCTCGCTGTACCGCGACCTGCTCCTGCTGGGGCTCGGAGCCCCGGCGGAACCGGTCAACCTGGCCATGCGAGACCAGCTCGAGCACGCGCTGCCGACGACACCGCCCGCTGCCGCGCTCGAGGTCCTCGACGCCGTCGCCCTGGCGCGCCAGCGCATCGCGGCCAACGTGGCGGCACTCCTGGCGCTCGAAGCACTGCTCGTCACCATCGCCCGCGCCCGCCGCTGAGGCACGGCGTGCGACAATCACGGCATGCCCGACGCTGAACCCGGCCTGCGCGAACGGAAGCGCCGCGCCACCCGGCGCGCCATCCAGCAGGCTGCGCTCCGGATCGCCCTCGAGGACGGCCTCGGCGCGGTCACGGTGGACGAGATCTCCCGGCGAGCCGACGTCTCGCCGCGGACGTTCTTCAACTACTTCCCGAGCAAGGAACAGGCGATCCTCGGGGACGACCCGCAGCTACCCGACGACGCGGCGTTGCAGGCGTTCGTCGACGGTGGTCCGAGCGGTGACCTGCTCGCGGACATCGGCACGCTCCTCGTGCACTCCACGCGCGAACTGATCGAGGAGCGCGGGCTCATCGAGGAGCGTCAGCAGGTCCTCCGCGCGAACCCGGAGCTGTTCAGCCGTCGGATGGCGTCCATGAAGGAGTTCCAGGCGGAGCTGCAGGCGGCCGTCGCACGGCGGCTCGAAGACGCCGACCCGGAGCTCGCCGCGGACCCTGAGGCGCTTCGTCGCCGCGCCGGTCTCGCGGCCATCGTCGCCCTCGCCGCCCTGCGCCACGCATGGTGGGAGTGGTCGGGTTCCGAAGCCGGGACACACCTGGTCGACGAGCTCGAACGGTCCTTCGCCGAGCTCGGCGTGCTGGTTTCGCGTTCACTCGTCTGAACCTGTATAGTCATTGCTCGTGCCACTCCGGACATGGAGTGTGCGCCGCCTTAGCTCAGTCGGTAGAGCGATTCACTCGTAATGAATAGGTCGTCGGTTCGATTCCGACAGGCGGCTCCGTGAACACCCCGGTCAGGTCCACTCGAAGTGGCTCTGACCGGGGTTTTCGTATTCCGGACGAATCCGTGTCCCTCGCCCGAGGGGCAGACGTCGGGCGTGATCGCGGGCTAGCCTTGTCCGCGATACGGGGGACACGATGACCGACCACCAGCCCAGCGCTCCACCGGCGATGACGCAGTGCTGAAGCGTGTCCTGGTCATCGTCGTGGTCGCCGCCACCGCCGGAGCCCTCGCGGTGACCGCGGCAGCCGTGCCCGAGTCCGTCGCGACGTCCGCGTCGACCTCGTCGCCGAGCACCGGTTCGTCCGCGACCCCGACGGCGTCCGCGACCGGCCCCGCGTACCTGGCGGACCGCGAGCCGACCTTCTCCGAGGACTTCGACACCCCCGCCGCAGCCGGCGGCCCCTTCGCCGAGACGTACCGGAACTCGTGGCAGCCGTACCCCGACGGCACCGGCGGCAAGTACTACTCGAACGAGGTCGTCAGCGCCCACGACGGCTACCTGGACGTCGCGATGGACGGTGAGCACGGTGCTGCCGGAACGTTCGGCACACCCACCGGCGCGTGGTCACACGTCGGCGGCACCTTCAGCATCCGAGCGCGGGCGACCGGCGGAGACGGCAACGGGATCGCGGTCATGCTGTGGCCGACGTCGAACGCCTGGGCCGACGGCGAGTTGAGCTACCCGGAGGGACAGTTCGACGGGTCGCCCCGTGTCTTCCACCACTCGATGCTGCCCGGGCTGGAGCGCCGCTTCGAGCACTACAACACCCGGGTGTCCTGGAACGAGTGGCACACCTACACGACCGAGTGGGTGCCGGGCAAGAGCGTCCGGTACTACCTCGACGGCAAGCTCGTGTTCACGGTGCCGCGCAACGTCCCCACCACTCCGCACCGCTACATGTTCCAGACCGGCAACTGGGGCGACCCGGGGCACGTCCAGATCGACTGGGTCCGCACCTACGACAGGTGAGTGACCAATCCCCCCGGACGGGGGCTCCGAATCAGTCCGGTCGTACGACCCGACACCCGTGTGCTCGCGTCGATGACCCGAACCTCGACGCGGGCGCGCGGACGGGAACGATCCCCGTTCTGGGGCTGCCCGACGGGCTCGGTGCGGTCCACGATGAGAGGGAACACGTTCCGTCGTCACCGAGAGGTCGTCATGCTGCTGTCCCTGGTCTACATGAGCGCGGCGAACGAGGTGTTCGACCAGGAGCGGCTCGACGCGCTGCTCGAGCACGCACGGGTCCGCAACACCGCGTCCGGCCTGTCCGGTCTGCTCGTCTACAAGGACGGCCGGTTCATGCAGCTGCTCGAGGGCCCTGAGGCGGCCGTGCTCGAGACGTACCAGCGCATCATCGACGACCCGCGGCACACCGACGTCGGCCTGCTGGTCGAGGAGCGCATCCACACCCGGCGCTTCGGCGAGTGGAAGATGGCGTTCCACCGCGAACCGGACGCCGACCTGCCCGACGGCTTCGACTCGTTCCTCGCCGAGGGCGACGCGAGCGCCGACACGAGCCGTGCCCGTGAGCTCCTGCGCTGGTTCCGGAACCACCCGATGGCCGCCCCGGACGCGGCGCTCGGCAAACACCGCCGCTGACGACCCGAGGCGGCCACCGCCGCTGACGACCCGAGGCGGCCACCGCCGCTGACAGCGCCGCCGCGGCCCACCTCGCGCTGGTAGACAGGACCCATGACGGTTCGCTGGGGAGTCATCGGCACAGGCGGCATCGCACGGTCCTTCGTGGGCGACTGCACCGCGGCCGGCATCGTGTTCACCGCCGTGGGCAGCCGCACCCGCGAACACGCCGAGGCCTTCGCCGCGGAGTTCGGCATCGAGCGGTCCCACGGTTCCTACGAGGACCTGGTGGCGGACGAGCGCATCGACGCGGTCTACGTCGCGACCCCGCACGTCCGGCACGCCGAGGACGCCCTGCTCGCGATCCGGGCGGGCAAGCACGTCCTGGTCGAGAAGGCCTTCACGATGACCGCGGAGGAGGCCCGTACGGTCGTCGACGCAGCTCGGCACGCGGGCGTCGCGGTGATGGAGGCGATGTGGACCCGCTTCCTGCCGCAGATGGCGATGATCCGCGAGATCGTCGCCGAGGGTCGGATCGGTCGCCCGATGGTGGTCGAGGCGACACACCACCAGGCCCTCCCGACGGACCCGGGTCACCGGCTGCGCGACCCGGCACTCGGTGGGGGAGCGATGCTCGACCTCGGGATCTACCCGGTGTCCTTCGCGGTGGACGTGCTCGGCGTGCCGACCGCGCTCGTCGCAGCGGGCACGCTGAGCGAGCAGGGCGTCGACGAGCAGATGGGCCTGGTGATGACGCACCCGGGCGGCGCGCAGTCAATGATCCACTTCGGGATGGACCTGCGGAGCCCGAACACGGCGTCGATCATCGGCGAGACCGGCCGCATCGACCTCGACTCCACCTGGTACACGCCGACCACCTGGCGGATCCGCGACCGCGACGGCGCCGTGGTCGAGGAGTTCGACGGTCGCGAGGAGCTCGCCGGCTACGAGCACGAGGCACGCGCCTTCGAGACGATGATCACGTCGGGCCGCCACGACGGCGGCCCGATGGACCCGGACGAGACCGTCGCGATCATGCCGGTGCTGGACGAGGCACGTCGCCAGGTCGGGGTCCGGTACCCCGCCGACGGTCCCGGCACGGCTCCCTGATCCGGCACCCGTCCTCGACGGATCCCGCCCCCGGCCTGGAGGCTCCTGCCGCAGTTCCGTAGGATCGGTCACGATGTCCGAGCAGCAGCCCACCCCGCGTTCCGTCCCGGAGCGGTTCCGCGCCGCCGTCACCGCGGCGCGCGCCTCCGCCGCACGACGCCCGGTCCCCTGGATCGCGGGTGGTCTCGCGGCGCTGCTCGTGGTCGGCTCCGGTGGGGCCGTCGCCGTCGCAGCGGCCACGACCCCTGACTCCCGGACTGCTGCCGCGCCGAGCTCGACCCGGACCGCGTCCTCGGCTCCGGACCGGACGACCACCACGAAGCGCCCGACGGCGAAGCCGTCCCCGACGCCGACCGCCGACGCCCGCGCGGTGCCGAACGACCTCGCCGGCCCGTCCGCCCTCCGGACCTGCTCGATCGCGACGGCTGCGTCGGCGAGCGGCCTCGGCGACTTCGAGGGGTACGTGATGGACGCCGAGACGGGCAAGGTGCTGTTCTCGAAGCACGGCGAGCGGGCCGCCCAGACGGGCAGTGTCATGAAGACCCTGACGTCGGCGACCGCGCTCTCCGTGCTCGGGGGTGACCACCGCATCCCGACGACCGTCACACGGGAGTCCGCGAACACCGTCGCCCTGGTCGGGCACGGTGACGCGACGCTGTCCGCCGGCGGCGGCACCGTGTACCCGGGCGCCCCGACCCTCGCCCAGCTGGCGCAGCAGGTGAAGGCGAAGGTGGGTGCCGCCCCGGTCACCACGATCGTCACCGACGACTCCTACTGGAGCGATGCCGACGCCTGGGACCCCACGTGGCCGGTCTCCGAGCGCACCATCGGGTACCAGCCGGAGGTCACCGCGCTGATGGTCGACGGCGACCGAGCGAACCCCGCAGCGGCGACGTCACCGCGGTCGGAGGACCCCGTCGGGCGGGCGGGCGTCGCCTTCCGCACGGCACTGGCGAACGCAGGAGTCGCGGGCGCCGGTTCCGCGCAGATCGTCAAGCGGGCGACGACGGGCACCGAGACGATCGCCACGGTCTCCTCGCAGCCGGTGTCGACGCTCATCGGGCAGATGATCCCGAACTCGGACAACACCCTGGCCGAGATGCTCGCCCGGGTGTCCTCGAAGGAGTCCGGGTCGAACGGCTCGGCGGCGTCCCTGTCGTCCGTGTACCAGTCGGCGCTGCGCTCCTACGGCCTCGACCCGGCCGGCATCGTGATCAAGGACGGCTCGGGCGAGAGCGCCTCGAACGCCGTGTCACCGGAGTTCGTCGCCCACCTGATGGTGCAGGTCGCCTCCGGAGCGAAGGGCCTCGGGACGCTCGCGAACGCCCTGCCGGTGTCCGGGCAGTCCGGTACCCTCGCCAGCCGGTTCACCGGCGCGAACGCGGTCGCCCGTGGCAAGGTGCACGCGAAGACGGGCTGGATCGACAGCGCGAACACGCTCGGCGGCTACATCGACGCCGCCGACGGGTCCCGGTTGACCTTCGCCTTCTACGCCATCGGTTCGCCGCGTGCGGCGGCACTGCCGGCACTCGACGCGGTGACCGCCGCGACCTACTCGTGCGGGAGCAAGCTCACCGGCTCCTGAGCCGACGGGTGTTGGATGGACCCATGGCAAGAGCACTGCTCGTCGTGGACGTCCAGAACGACTTCACCGAGGGCGGTGCGCTCGCGGTCACCGGGGGAGCGGCGCTCGCGAAGCGCATCACCGCGTTCCTCGGTCGGCACGGGGACGAGTACGACCTCATCGTGGCGTCCCGCGACTGGCACCACGGGGACGACGACAACGGCGGACACTTCGCCGGACCCGAAGGACCCGACTTCGTCGACACGTGGCCGGTGCACTGCGTCGCCGGGACGCCCGGCGCCGACTACCACCCCGATCTCGACACCGCCCTGATCGACGTCGACGTCCTCAAGGGCCAGGGCACGCCGGACTACTCGGCGTTCCAGGCCGTGACCGAAGCGGGCGTCCCGCTGGCCGACGTGCTCGCCGAGCGCCGCGTGCACACGATCGACGTCGTCGGCATCGCGACCGACCACTGCGTCCGGGCCTCGGCACTCGACGCCCGTGCCGCGGGCCTCGACGTCGCCGTGTACGAGGACCTGGTGGCCGGCGTCGACGCCGAGCGCAGCGCCCGGGCGCTCGACGAGATCCGGGCGGCCGGCGGACACGTCGACCGCAGCGACATGGACGAGGGCCTCGCAAACCCAGGAGGAGCACGACTGTGACCGACACCACCACGAACGAAACCACCACCACCACCGTCGCCGACGAGCACGTCCGCGTCGAGGGCGTCCCCACCGGACTCTTCATCGGCGGCACGTGGCGTGCCTCGTCGAGCGGGTCCACGTTCGCCGTGCACGACCCGTCGACCGGTGCCGTCCTGGCCGAGGTCGCGGACGCCACCCCCGAGGACGGCATCGCCGCCCTCGACGCCGCGGCCGCCGCGCAGGAGTCCTGGGCAGCAACGGCCCCGCGCACACGGTCGGACATCCTGCGCCGGGCCTTCGACCTGGTGCACGAGCACGCCGACGACCTCGCGGCCCTGATGTCGCTCGAGATGGGCAAGCCGCTGGCCGAGGCCCGCGGCGAGGTCGTCTACGGCGGCGAGTTCCTGCGGTGGTTCTCGGAGGAAGCGGTCCGCATCACCGGCGACTACCGCACGAACCCCGAGGGCACCGGCCGCGCGATCGTGCTGAAGCGTCCGGTCGGCCCCGTCTACGCGATCACGCCGTGGAACTTCCCGCTCGCGATGGCGACCCGGAAGATCGGACCGGCCCTGGCCGCTGGTTGCACGGTGGTCGCGAAGCCGGCCGACCTCACCCCGCTGACGACCCTGTTCCTGGTCGAGCTGTTCCGCCGTGCCGGGCTGCCGGACGGTGTGCTCAACGTGATCCCGTCGAGTGACGCCAAGGGGCTGTCGGAGCCGATCATCGCCGACCCGCGCCTGCGCAAGCTGACGTTCACCGGTTCGACCCCCGTCGGTTCGGCGCTCCTCAAGCAGGCGGCGGACAACGTGCTCAAGACGAGCATGGAGCTCGGCGGCAACGCCCCGCTGCTCGTGTTCGACGACGCGGACCTCGACGAGGCGGTGGACGCGGCGATGCTCGCGAAGTTCCGCAACACGGGCGAGGCCTGCACCGCTGCGAACCGGTTCTTCGTGCAGGACGGCATCGCCGACGCGTTCGTCGCCGCCCTCACCGCGAAGGTGGACGCCCTGCGCGTCGGCCGGGGGACCGAGGACGGCACGACGCTCGGACCGCTCATCGACGACCGGGCCGTGGACAAGGCCGCGTCGCTCGTCGACGACGCCGTCGGCCGCGGTGCCCGGCTCGTCACCGGCGGCCACCGGATCGACCGCCCGGGCACCTTCTACGAGGCGACCGTGATCGACGACGTGCAGCCCGGCTCGGAGATCATGACGACGGAGATCTTCGGACCGGTCGCCTCGGTGACGCGCTTCAGCACCGAGGACGAGGGGATCCGGCTCGCGAACGACACCGAGTACGGACTCATCGCCTACGCCTTCACGACCGACTTCCGGCGCGGCCAGCGGCTCGCCGAACGCCTGGAGACGGGCATGCTCGGGCTGAACACGGGCGTCGTGTCCAATGCGGCGTTCCCGTTCGGCGGCGTGAAGTCCTCGGGCCTGGGCCGCGAGGGATCGCACGAGGGCATCGAGGAGTACCTCGAGACCGTCTACGTGCTGACGCCGGACCCGTTCGCCGCCTGAGTCCGAGTCGACGGTACGGCCGCGGTGCTCGCGGCCGTCCCCGAACTCACACGAGCAGCTGGTGCTTCGCCAGGTCGCGGTAGAGCGGCGTCGACTCCACGAGCTCGGAGTGCGTGCCGCTGCCGACGACGCGGCCGTGCTCGAGCACGACGATCACGTCGGAGTCGACCACCGTCGACAACCGGTGGGCGATCACGAGCAGGGTGCGGTCCTCGGCGACGGCGTCGATCGCGAGCCGCATCTTCTGCTCGTTGACCCCGTCGAGTGACGACGTCGACTCGTCGAGCAGCAGGATCGGGGGAGCGGCGAGCAGCGCGCGGGCGATGGCCAGGCGCTGCCGTTCCCCACCGGAGAGCATCACGCCGTCCTCACCGACCTGCGCGTCGAGACCGCGGGGATCGCGGTGCAGGACCTCGCCGAGGTTGACCGCCTCGAGCACCCGGACGCAGTCGTCCTCGGTGGCGTTCGGCGACCCGAGCAGCAGGTTGGCGCGGATCGTGCCGGCGAGCACGGGGGCGTCCTGCTCGACGTAGCCGATCTGGGCTCGGAGCTCGTCGCGATCCATGCCGCGCACGTCGATGCCACCCAGGCGGATGACCCCGTCGGTGGGGTCGTAGAACCGCTCGATGAGCGCCAGGGTCGTCGACTTGCCGGCACCGGACGGGCCCACGAGTGCGACGCGCGAGCCGCGGGGCACCCGGAACGACACGTCGTGGAGCACCACGTCGTCGGCCGGGCGCTCGTCGTCGACGTGATCCGGGCCTCCTGGACGGTCCGCGGGGTCGGACGCGACCGCGCCGTCGGCACCCGAGGCGTCCGCCTGGGCGCGGTACCGGAACGACACGTGCTCGAACGCGATGGCGTCGTCGGTGGGGACCGCTGCGGCGGGTCGGACCGACTCGTCGTCCTGGGACTCGGTCGGCAGGTGCAGGATCTCCTCGATCCGACCGAGCGCGCCGAGCGCCTGGGCGACGGCCACGGCCGCGCCCATCGCCTGGCCGAGCGGCATGATCATCATGAAGAGCAGCAGGATGAACGTGATGAGCGTCGCGATGGTGATGGTGCCGGCGGCGACCTGTGCCCCGCCGACGCCCAGGACGGCGATGAACGCGACCTGCATGACGATGCTGGCGACGGGCACGACGAAGGCGGACATCTTGGCGATGTCGAGGCCCCGCTTGTAGGCCTCGGTCGCGTGGCCGTCGACCTCGCGCACCTCGCGCTCGGTGGCGCCGGCCGCTCGGATGGTGCGGACCGCGCCGATCCCGCGTTCGACGGCCGCGGTGAGGTCGCCGACCTTCTCCTGCGCACGCTTCGAGGCGACCCGGATGCGACGGCTCAGCCCGCCGACGACGACGATGGCGATCAGGACGATGACGATCACGATGCCGAGCAGCAGCGGGTCGATGATCGCCATCGCGACGATGGCACCGACGAACGTGAGCGCGCCGCCGATCGACTCGATCAGTCCCTGGGTCAGGACGGCCCGCAGGAGCGTGGTGTCGCTGCCGACGCGGGACACCAGGTCGCCGGTCCGGCGGGCGTCGAACTCCGAGATCGGCAGGTTGAGGATGCGGGCGATGAGCTTGCGGCGGGTGGAGAGCACGACGCCCTCGCCCGCGCGCTGCAGCAGGAAGTGCTGCACACCGTTCAGCACCCCCGCGACGATGACGAGCCCGACCAGCAGCCACACGAGCGTGCTGAGGGTGTTGCCCTGCTGCACCGCGGTGATGACCTGGTTGACCAGGAGCGGCTGCGCGAGCGAGGCCCCCGCACCGAGGACGCTCAGCACGATGATCACGACCATCGCGGGCTTGTTCTCGAACAGGTAGGACAGCAGGCGACCGAACGTGGCGCGGGGGCCGTCGGAGGTCTTCGGGCGTGCGAAGGGGAAGCTCATCGTGTTCCTAGTTTCTGCCGTACTTCTTGTGCACTGCCTGTCGGCTGACACCGAGCAGCGTCGCGATCTCCTGCCACGAGGCGCCGGCGGTGCGGGCACGTCGCGCGGCGAGCTCTTCGGTCCGGTCGAGCTCACGGCGCAGCTCCCGCACGTTGGCGAGGGCGGAGAACGGGTCGTCCCCCGATGCTCCGGCCGCGAGGCTCGTGATGGTCGGTCGGTCCATGCCTGTCAACCTACATTGACGCACCGACATCCGTCAACCTGCGTTGACGGCGTTTCGCCGCGCTGCACCGGGTGCGCAGACGCCGGCGTCTTCGTTCGACGCCGCCACGCGCGCGAGACGCCGCCGAATCCGGCGGCGTCTCGGAGGGCATGCGGCGTCCCGCTGACACGACGGCGTGTTGCGCGGCGGGGGGGCACACGAGGGACGGGAGGCCCGGTGCCAGCTGGCACCGGGCCTCCCGTCCGTCAGGTGGTCGCCGATCAGGCGTCGGCGATGTCCTTCGACTTCGTCTCGCGCACGAAGAGCAGCGCGACCAGCGTCACGACCGCGGCGATCGTCAGGTACAGGCCGACCAGGAAGATGTCGCCGTCCGGCTTCCAGAGTGCCAACGCGATGGTCGGGGCGAGTGACGCACCGAGGATCGACGCGACGTTGTACGCGATGGCCGAGCCGGTGTACCGGACGTTCGTCGGGAACAGCTCGGGCAGCAGCGCACCCATCGGACCGAAGGTCAGCCCCATCAGCGAGAGCCCGACGATGAGGAACGTCACCACGGTGATCGGCCCACTCGACGCCGCGAACCAGAACTGGAACGTCAGGCCGAACAGCGCGATGCCGATCGTGGTCGGGATGAGGGTCTTGCGGCGGCCGAACCTGTCGGCGAGCAGCCCGGCGATCGGGGTGAAGATGCCGAAGAACACGACGCCGATCATGAGCAGCGTCAGGAACTCGCCACGGGTGTAGCCGAGGCCGACCTTCGGGACGAGTGCGCTCGCCTCGGCGCCGGTCGTGCCGTACGACAGCGTGAACGTCGTCATGAAGTAGAAGAGCACGTACGTGGCGACCATGCCGAAGGTGCCGACGATGACGGCCCGCCACGAGGTGCGGAACACCCGGCCGAGCGGGACCTTCGCGACCGTGCCGGACTCCTGCACACCGCGGAACACGGGCGACTCGACGAGCTTGAAGCGCACGTAGAGGCCGATGATGACGAGCACGGCGGAGAGCAGGAACGGGATGCGCCAGCCCCACGCCTGGAAGTCGGCGTTCGGGGTGCCGTCGGCACCGGCGGGCATCGCCGCGTTGATCGCGATGAACAGGCCGTTCGCGAGCAGGAAGCCGATCGGGGCGCCGAGCTGCGGCATCGAGCCGAACACGCCGCGCTTGCCCTTCGGCGCGTTCTCGGTCGCGAGCAGGGCCGCGCCGGACCATTCGCCGCCGAGCCCGACGCCCTGGGCGAAGCGCATCACGGCGAGCAGGACCGGGGCCCAGACCCCGATGGTGTCGAACGTCGGCAGGCAGCCGATCAGGAACGTGGCGGTGCCCATCACGAGCAGCGATGCGACGAGGGTGGTCTTGCGGCCGATCCGGTCGCCGAAGTGCCCGAAGATGATCGACCCGACCGGCCGGGCGAAGAACGCCAGGGCGAACGTGACGAAGGACGACAGCTGCGAGGCCGTCGGGTCCTCGTTCGGGAAGAACAGCGTCGGGAAGACGAGCACCGCGGCGGTCGCGTAGACGTAGAAGTCGTAGAACTCGATCGACGTGCCGACGAGGCTCGCGATGACGACGCGGGAGCGCGGGTTGCCGGCGGGTGCCGGAGCGGAGGTGGGCGTTGCGGGTGCCGGGGCGGCGGTCATGACAGTGCGGGGTCTTCCGTGCTGCGTGCTCCCGACGGGGAACACGAGGATCCGAAACGGCGGACACCGATCGGTTCGCGCGGGGTGGCGCGGGCACCGATCGGGTGCGTTCGGCTGAGGGGGACCGCTTGTGACGGAAGCCCGATCATACGACAGATGTCGTCTGCCTGCGAATCAGCCCAGAGTCAGCTGGCCGCAGCGTCCGTCACCGGCGCGCGCTCAGGCGCCCGCGCCGGCCCCGGCTTCGAGGTGCTCCGGCAACTGGTGGCCCATCCGGTCGCGCTTGGTGTCCAGGTACCCGGCGTTCTGCGCCGAGATGCCGACGACGAGCGGCACGAGCGAGTCGACGGTGATGCCGTGCTCCTCGAGCTGGCGGCGCTTCTCCGGGTTGTTGGACAGCAGCCGGACGCGGGTGATGCCGAGGTCGGCGAGGATGCCCGCGGCGCCGCCGTAGGCGCGGGAGTCGGCGGGCAGGCCGAGCGCGAGGTTGGCGTCGAGGGTGTCGAGACCGTCCTCTTGCAGGCGGTAGGCCTTGAGCTTGTTGATGAGACCGATGCCGCGGCCCTCCTGCCCGCGCAGGTAGATGACCACACCGCCCTCGGCGGCGATCGTGTCGAGCGCGGCGTCGAGCTGGGGGCCGCACTCGCACTTCAACGACCCGAAGGCTTCACCGGTCAGGCACTCGGAGTGCACCCGGACGAGTGCCCCGTCGGTGGGCATCGAGCCGTCCGGCAGGGTGCCGATGATCGCGACGTGCTCCGCGCTCGTCACGAGGTCGCGGTAGGCGCGCATCTGGAAGGTGCCGTGGGTGGTCGGCACGTTCGTCGACACCTCGAACTTGACCGGGCTCCCCGGCGTGGGGGAGGTCAGCGCATCGGTCATGGGGTGCTCCGGTCGTTCGTGGGCCCGTCGTTCCCGAGCCCGGGTGTCGCGTGCTGCTGTTGCTGGCGGTGCTGGTTCTGGTGCTGCGGACGGTGCGGTCGGGCTCGGACCAGCAGGTCGGGGCCGAGGCTGGTGGTCGATAGTACGTCCAACCGCCGACGCTCGGAGATGCTTCCCACCCCCAGGTCGTCGAGGGCGACACGGGGTCCGCCGAGCAGCACCGGGGCGAGGTACACCAGGTACTCGTCGACGAGTCCGGCGGCGATGAGCGCCGAGGCGACCGTGGGACCACCCTCGACGAAGACCGAGTGCACGCCGTGCCCGCGCAGGGCACCGAGCGAGGTGGCCAGGTCGTGTCCGGGCAGGGTGACGAGCCCGCGGGGGTGCCGACGGACCGCGGCGTCGGCCGGCACCGGGCGGTCACCGAGCACCACGGCGAGCGGCTGGTCGGCGAGGAGTTCGCCGGCGTCCCCGCGGGCGGTCAGGCTCGGGTCGTCGGCCAGGACTGTGCCGGTGCCGACGAGGATCGCGTCGTGGGCGGCGCGCTGTTCGTGGACGTGCTGCCGTGCGGCGGCGCCGGTGATCCACTTGCTCGTGCCGTCGGCAGCGGCGGCGCGCCCGTCGAGGCTGGAAGCCCACTTCACGGTGACCCACGGTCGGCCGAGCCGGACCGAGAGCAGCCACCGTTCGAGGAACGCCTCGGCCTGGTCGGCCAGGACGCCGGAGACGACCTGGACCCCGGCGGCGCGGAGTCGGTCGGCGCCGCCGTGCACGTCGGCTCCGGGGTCGTCGATCGCGTAGACGACCCGGGCGATCCCGGCGTCGAGCAGTGCCACGGCGCACGGCCCGGTGCGCCCGACGTGGTTGCAGGGTTCGAGGGTGACGACCGCCGTCGCGCCACGCAGCAGTGCCGGATCGACCTTGGCCATCGCGTCGACCTCGGCGTGCGGGGTGCCGGCGCCCTTGTGCCACCCCTCGGCGAGGACCTCGCCGGCGGGGGAGAGGATCACGGCGCCGACGCGGGCGTGGTCGCCGACGACGGGCCCGAGGGCCGCGAGTTCGAGCCCGCGGCGCATTGCCCGGACCTCGGTGGGTCGTGCCGTGTCGCTCACGGGCCGAGCCTACCGGCGGCGGTTGGGTGACACGTCACCACGGTTGTGAGCGCGTTCAGGCGCTGGGCCACGGGAGCTCGGAGGCGGGTGTGCCGTCGGCGCGTCGCAGTGCGGTCCACGCTGTGGTCGGGCCGCCGTCCCGGTCCGGAACCCGGGCTGCGCCGAGGCCGGTGTACGAGAACCCGGCCGCACGGGCGACCGCCGCCGAGGCCGTGTTGCCCTCGTAGCACTCCCAGTAGACGTCCGGCGCGCCCTGCTCGAACGCCCAGTCGACGACGAGCCGGACGGCGTCGTGCATGAGCCCGGCGCCGCGCGCGGACGGTGCGAGCCAGAACCCGAGGTCACGACCCGCGGTGCGGTAGCTGATGATGCCCACGAGCCACGTCGAACCGGCCGGTCGGATCGCCCACGTGTACTCGCGGTCCGAGGCCCGCCCCGGTCCGACCAGGGCGTCGACGAAGGTCCGGGCATCCTGCTCGCGGTACGGCGTCGGCACCGTCGTCCACCGGACGATCTCCGGGTCCTGGCAGGCCTCGGTGATCGCCGCGGTGTCGGCGCGGGTGGGCAGGTCGAGCCGGACCCGCGCCGACTCGAGCGTGACGGGCAGCACGGTCAGCCGCGCAACCGCGGGACGAACCCGATGCGGTCGTAGACGCGGGCCAGGGTCTCCTGCGCGATCGATTCGGCGCGGTCGGCGCCGACGGCGAGCAGCCGGTCGAGCTCCGCCGGGTCGTCGAGGAGTTCGAGTGTGCGGGCGCGGACCGGTTCGAGCTCGGCCACGACGGCGTCGGCGACCTCGCCCTTCAGGTCGCCGTAGCCCTTGCCGGCGAACGATTCCTCGAGCGCGGCGATCGAGGTGCCGGTGAACGCCGACAGGATCGACAGCAGGTTCGTCACACCGGGCTTGGCCTGGCGGTCGGCGCGGATCTCGCGCTCGGCGTCGGTGACCGCCGACTTGATCTTCTTCGCCGTGCGCTTCGGGTCGTCGAGCAGGCGGATGAGACCGTTGTCCGACGCTGCGGACTTGCTCATCTTGCTGGTCGGGTCCTGCAGGTCGTAGATGCGCGCGGTCTCGGTCAGGATGCGTGCCTCGGGCGTGACGAAGGTGTCACCGAACCGCGAGTTGAAGCGTCCGGCCAGGTCGCGCGTGAGCTCGACGTGCTGGCGCTGGTCGTCGCCGACCGGCACGACCCTGGTGTCGTAGAGCAGGATGTCCGCGGCCATCAGGATCGGGTAGGTGAAGAGCCCGACCGACGCGGCCTCGGCGCCCTGGCGTGCCGACTTGTCCTTGAACTGGGTCATCCGGCTCGCCTCGCCGAAGCCGGTCAGGGTGTTCAGCACCCAGGCGAGTTCGGCGTGCGCGGGCACGTGCGACTGCACGAACAGCGTCGCCTTGGACGGGTCGATGCCCGACGCGATGTACTGCGCAGCGGTGGCCCGGGTGTTCGCGCGGAGCTCGGTCGGGTCCTGGGGCGAGGTGATCGCGTGCATGTCGACGACGCAGTAGATGGCGTCGTAGTCGTCGAGCAGGGTCCTCCACTGCATGAGCGCCCCGACGTAGTTGCCGAGGTGCAGCGATCCGGCGGACGGCTGGATGCCCGAGAAGATGCGGGTCTTGGTCATGGTGGTGCTCCGGTGCGTCAGGTGAAGCGAGAGAAGAGGGGTCAGAGTTCGTAGTCGACGACCACGGGGGCGTGGTCGGACCATCGCTGGTCGTACGCCGCGGCGCGGTCGACCGTGTACTCCGTGACCTTGGCGGCCAGGTCGGGCGTCGCCATCTGGTAGTCGATGCGCCAACCGGTGTCGTTGTCGAACGCCTGCCCGCGCCACGACCACCACGTGAACGGGCCGTCGACGTCGCCGGCCTGGGCGCGGCCCACGTCGACCCATCCGAGCCCGGGACCCGTGGAGCCGTCGGCACCCTCGACCGGTTCGCCATCGGCGCCGAAGAACCGCGAGAAGTAGGCGCGCTCGCGCGGCAGGAAGCCGGCTCGCTTGACGTTGCCCTTCCAGTTCTTGATGTCGCGCTCGTCGTGCCCGACGTTCAGGTCACCGACGACGACCGCGAGCGGGTTGTGCTCGCGGAGCGCCGGCAGCCGCTCGGTCATCGCGTCGAGGAACTTCCACTTCTCGTCCTGCTTGGGGGTGTCGACCTCGCCCGAGTGCACGTACGTGGAGACCACCGTGACGGTCGTCCCGCCGATCTCGTAGTCGGCCTCGAGCCAGCGGCCGGCCGAGTCGAAGTCGTCCGGGCCGAGCGCGACGCGGTGGAGCTGGGCACGCTTGTGACCAGCACCGTGTCGAGATGCGATCGCGACGCCGGCCCGGCCCTTCGCGGTCGCCGGGTCGTGCACGATGTCCCACTCGTCGCCGAGCAGCGCCGCCAGGTCGTCGCTCGACGCGCGCACCTCCTGCAGGGCCAGCACGTCGACGTCGCGGGTGGCGAGCCAGTCGCCCATGCCCTTGCGGAAGGCGGCGCGGACGCCGTTCACGTTGACGGATGCGAGGCGCAGGCGTGTCATGCAGAACACCTTATCGGCGGGTGCCGACAGCCCTCGGTCGTACGATCTGCCCATGACCGTCGTGATGACCGTCGGCGAGCTGCTCGCCGCGTTCCGACCCGTGGCAGCGCAGATGCTCCGTCCGGACGAGTTCCGCTCCGCCCGCTTCTGGGTGAGCCCGCACGGGGACTGGGAACTCGACCACGAGGAGGACGAATTCATCGACAGCTCGATGAGCGTCGTCTGGGAGATCGGGGGCGAGGCCCAGGGTGCGAGGAGCCTCGTCGAGGACGTCGACGACCTGCCCGGACTCCTCCACGACCTCGCCGACGACCTGCAGGACTTCATCGCCGAGAGCTCCTTCGCCTGGGGCGAGCTGCGCGCGATCCCGCCCGTCGCGCCATAGCGGCGACCGGACGACGGACGGGAGGCCCGTGGCTGCGCAG
The DNA here is from genome assembly GCF_003234745.1 of Curtobacterium sp. MCLR17_039. NCBI lineage: Bacteria > Bacillati > Actinomycetota > Actinomycetes > Micrococcales > Microbacteriaceae > Curtobacterium > Curtobacterium sp. MCLR17_039. Next base: position 171,344 of record NZ_QKTF01000001.1, on the reverse strand, counting down.
CCACGGGCCTCCCGTCCGCTCTGTGGTCGCGTGCAGGACGCGACCTGCGCGATCAGGCCGCGTCGTGGTCCGTCTTGAGGAACTCGACCAGGCTGTCCGCCGTGGTCTCGGCGTCGTCGCCCGACACGGTGAGGGTGACCTCGTCGCCGTTCTCGATGCCGAGCCCGAGCAGGGCGAGGATGCTGCCGGCGTTCCCGGACTTGTCGCCCTTGGCGATCGTGACCTGGTGCCCCGACGCCGTCACGGTCTGGACGAAGAGGGATGCGGGGCGAGCGTGCAGGCCGGATGCGCTGGCGACGGTCACGGTGCGGGTGGCTTCGGACATCGATGTACTCCTGTCGATGGGTGGTTGGCTCATGCTAGCGAGCGCTGGGTGGGCGGGAACGGGGCACGGTCAGGGTCGGCCGGGCCAGAAGACCTCGGTGCCGGCGGCCTCGACCTCGCGGACCAGGTCGAGGTTGACGGCGGGGTCGGTGATGATCGTGTCGATCGCGGCGAGCGGGGCGACGCGACCGAACTCCTCGCGGCCGAACTTGGTGTGGTCGGCGAGCAGGATGCTCCGTCGTGCGGACTTGATCATCGCGCTCTTCACGGCGGCCTCGGCCATGTTGTGGGTGGTCAGACCGCGCTCCGGCGTGATGCCGTTGATGCTGATGAAGGCGACATCGACGCTGACCATGCCGATGAGCTGGTGCGTCCAGGTGCCGACGCCGGCCAGGGAGTCGCTGCGGATGTTGCCGCCGAGCAGGTGCAGGTCGATGCCCGGGCGGTTCGCGACGGCGGTGGCGACGGGGAGCGAGTGCGTGACGACGGTCAGCCCGCGGTCGGTCGGCAGCAGCTCGGCGAGGCAGATGGTCGAGGTGCCGGCGTCGATCATGATCGAGCCGTTCTCCGGCAGTTCCGCCAGGGCGGCCTCGGCGATGACCATCTTCTCGGTCTGGTTGATGCCGCCACGGTCGCCGACGCCGGGGTGCAGGGTGATCCGCTCGACGGGGATCGCACCGCCGTGCGCACGACGGACGAGGCCGCGGCGCTCGAGGCTCGTCAGGTCGCGGCGGATGGTCTCGGGCGTGACGGCGAGCAGCTCGGCCAGGTCCTTGACGTCCACCCGGCCCTGCGCGCGCGCCTGCTCGACGATGCGCTGGTGGCGTTCTGGTGCGTACATCGGACCTCGTCGTCTCGGGTCGGAACGGAACGGACATGCTCGGGCACGACATGCGCGATGTCGTCCCCTGCGTTCGATCCGCCAGACGCAAACGGGCATCTGTTTCTGCATTTTTATCCCCGGATGTGTTTGTTTGTCAACGCGAAGCGGGGTAGTGTGCTGCTCAGCCGCACGGGCGTGGTCCGTTCCCGTGTCGTGTGCACCGAACGATCCACCCCACCGCAAGCGCGTGTGAGATGAAGGAGTCTCGAATGTCCGAACTGCTCGGCACCGGCGTCGGCCGTGGCGTTGCCCACGGCCCCGTGCTCCGGATGGCTGACCCGCTCGGCGAACCGTCGAAGGACGCCCTGGTGGGCTCGGCGGACGACGCGAAGCAGGCCGTGCACGACGCACTGGCCGCCGTGGCGGACGACCTCAACAAGCGCGGACAGCTCGCCGGTGGCGACGCCCAGGCCGTTCTCGAGGCCCAGGCGCTCATGGCGCAGGACCCGACGCTCCTCGACGACGTGCACACCCGCATCGACGGCGGCACCAACGCCGAGCGTGCCGTGTACGAGGCGTTCGCCCAGTTCCGCGACCTGCTCGTCGGCATGGGTGGCTACATGGGGGAGCGCGCGGCCGACCTCGACGACGTCGCCCAGCGCATCATCGCCAAGCTCCGCGGCGTGCACGCCCCCGGCGTCCCCGAGTCGGACACCCCCTTCGTCCTCGTCGCCCGCGACCTCGCCCCGGCGGACACCGCGCTGCTCGACCTCGAGAAGGTCCTGGCGCTCGTCACCCGTGACGGCGGCCCGACCTCGCACACCGCGATCCTCGCCCGTGCCAAGGGCATCACCGCCATCGTCGGTGTGACCGGTGCCGACGACCTGGCCGACGGCGTCCACGTCGTCGTCGACGCCGTGGCCGGCACCGTCTCGACCGACCCGTCCGACGCGCTCGTGGCCGAGGTCGACCAGCGCATCGCCGACCGCCTCGCCGCCGCAGCAGCACCGCTCACCGCGGGTGCGCTCGCCGACGGCCACGTCGTGCCCCTGCTCGCGAACCTCGGCAGCCCCGCCGACGCCGCCGGCGCCGTTGCTCTCGGTGCGGAGGGCGTGGGGCTCTTCCGCACCGAGTTCCTCTTCCTCGACTCGCCCAAGGCCCCCACGGTCGACGAGCAGACCGAGTCGTACCGTCAGCTCCTCGCGGCGTTCCCCGGCAAGAAGGTCGTCGTGCGCGCGCTCGACGCCGGCGCCGACAAGCCCCTGCCGTTCCTCACGGACAAGGACGAGGAGAACCCGGCCCTCGGGCGCCGCGGCCTGCGTGCCCTGCGGAACCACCCCGAGGTCCTGCGTGACCAGCTCACCGCGCTCGCGCAGGCCGACGCCGCGACCGAGGCCGACCTGTGGGTCATGGCCCCGATGGTCGCCGACGCCGAGGAGACCGAGTACTTCGTCACCCTGGCCCGCGAACTCGGCATCCGCACCGCGGGTGTCATGGCCGAGGTGCCGTCGCTCGCGCTGATGGCCGAGCAGGTGTTCCAGAACGCCGACTTCGTGTCGATCGGCACGAACGACCTGACCCAGTACACGATGGCCGCCGACCGCATGCTCGGCACCGTCGCGTCCTACCAGGACCCGTGGCACCCCGCCGTCCTGCGCCTCGTCGCGCAGCTCGGCACCGCGGGCGCCACCGCCGGCAAGGCCGTCGGGATCTGCGGCGAGGCAGCAGCCGACCCGCTGCTCGCCGTCGTCCTGGTCGGTCTCGGCGCCACCACCCTCTCGATGACCCCCGCGGCCCTGGCCGACGTGCGCGCCGAACTCGGTCGCTACACGCTCGAACAGGCCCGCGAGATGGCGACGGCGGCACTCGCCGCGAGCACGGCGGCGGCCGCGAAGTCCGCTGCCGCGGCCGCGACGCACGCCGCCTGAACCACCACCCCCAGCACCACCCCTCCCATCACCACGCAGCAGCTCCACCACACAGAAAGTCACCGCACATGACAACGTCGTCCGTTGCAGCGCCCGACGCACCCGCGAAGTCGCGGGGCGGCGCACGCGTCGCCGTTCAGAAGTTCGGCACGTTCCTCTCCGGCATGGTCATGCCCAACATCGCGATCTTCATCGCGTGGGGCATCATCACGGCCTTCTTCATCCCGGACGGCTGGACGCCGGTCGCGGCGCTCGGCGGATCCCGCGACGGGAGCGTCGTCGGCGTCGTCGGCCCGATCCTGACTTACCTCATCCCGCTCGCGATCGCGATCCAGGGTGGCCGCATGGTCTACGAGACCCGCGGTGCCGTCGTCGGTTCGATCTTCGCGATGGGTGTCATCCTCGGGTCCGACTCGACGATGATCCTCGGTGCGATGATCTGCGGGCCGCTCGGTGCGTACATCATCAAGCAGCTGGACCGTCTGTGGGACGGGAAGATCAAGCCGGGCTTCGAGATGCTGGTCAACAACTACGCCGCCGGCATCCTCGGGTTCGGGTTGTTCCTGGCCGGGTTCTTCTGGCTGTCGAAGGTCTTCACCGGGATCGCGACCGCACTCGGTGCAGCTGTCGAGTTCTTGATCAACCACTCCCTGCTCCCGCTCGCGAGCGTGTTCATCGAGCCGGCGAAGGTGTTCTTCCTCAACAACGCGATCAACCACGGCGTGCTCGACCAGCTCGGCGTGGACCAGGTCAAGGAGTCGGGCAAGTCGATCCTGTTCCTGCTCGAGGCGAACCCCGGCCCCGGCCTCGGCCTGCTGCTGGCGTTCACCATCTTCGGTGTCGGCATCGCCCGTTCGACCGCCCCCGGCGCGATCATCATCCAGTTCTTCGGCGGCATCCACGAGATCTACTTCCCGTACGTGCTGCAGAAGCCGGTCATGTTCATCGCGGTCATCCTCGGTGGCGGCACGGGCGTGCTGACGAACGTCATCTTCAACTCCGGCCTGACGGCACCTGCGTCCCCCGGATCGATCTTCGCGGTGTTCCTGAACACGCCGCGGGACAGTTTCCTCGGCGTCACCCTGTCGGTCGTCCTGTCCGCGGCAGTCACGTTCGCGGTCGCGTCGTTCTTCCTCCTCGCCACCCGCAAGCGTGACCGCGAGATGGGCAACGACGGGGACATGAGCGCCGCGATGGCGAAGCTCCAGGCGAACAAGGGCCGCGACGTCAACTCGGCCACCGCGGGTCTGCTCGGCGGCAACGCCCCGGCCAGCACCGAAGAGGCCGCCGCGTCGGGCACCACCGCCACTGCGACGAAGGTCCAGAACCTGGTCTTCGCCTGCGACGCCGGCATGGGCTCGAGCGCGATGGGCGCCAGTGTCCTGCGCAACAAGATCAAGAAGGCGGGCATCGAAGGGGTCACGGTCTCCAACAAGGCGATCGCGAACCTGTCCGGTGACGAGGACCTGATCATCACGCAGGAAGAACTGACGGACCGCGCGAAGCAGAAGAACCCGAACGCGCAGCACGTGTCGGTCGGCAACTTCATGAACGCTCCGCAGTACGACCAGGTCGTCGAGCAGCTGAAGAACCAGTAACGCCACAACCAGTAACGAAGTGCAGTATCGGAGGGGACGGGGCTGACCCGTCCCCTCCATCTCGTCCTCAACACAAGGAGAACCCCCGATGCCCGTCCTGCAGGAGAGCCAGATCCGCATCCACACCGAGGACACCGCGCCGACCAAGTCGGAAGCGATGAAGGAGGCGGCCGAGATCCTCGAGGCTGCGGGCGCGGTCACGGCCGACTACTACCCGGCCATGCTCGAGCGTGAGAAGAGCGTGTCCACCTACATGGGCAACTTCCTCGCCATCCCGCACGGTACCAACGACGCGAAGGACGCCATCAAGTCGTCCGCCCTGTCGTTCATCCGCTACGCCAGCCCGATCGACTGGGACGGCAACCCCGTGCGCTTCGTCGTCGGCATCGCCGGCGTGAACAACGAGCACCTCGACATTCTGTCGAAGATCGCGATCGTGTTCTCCGACGAGGACGAGGTCCAGAAGCTCACCGACGCGGCCGACACCGCTGCGATCCTGTCGATCCTCGGCGAGGTCAACGAGTGAGCACCAGCACCGCCGTCCACTTCGGCGCCGGCAACATCGGCCGCGGCTTCGTCGGGCTCCTGCTCCACGAGGCCGGGTACGAGGTCGTCTTCGCCGACGTCGCCGCCCCGCTCATCGACGCCCTGGCCGCAGCCGACTCGTACACCGTGCACGAGGTCGGGGCCGGCGCCCAGGACCACGAGGTCACGAACTTCCGCGCACTGAACAGCGCGCAGGACGAGGACGGCGTGGTCGCCGAGATCGCGACCGCAGCGATCGTCACGTGCGCCGTGGGCCCGAACGTCCTGAGGTTCATCGCCCCGGTCATCGCGCGCGCGCTCGTCGCCCGTGACGCGGACGCCGCACCGATCGCCGTCATGGCGTGCGAGAACGCGCTGAACGCCACGGACCGGTTGCGCGAGTTCATCGTCGCCGCCCTGCCCGAGGACGGCCGCGACGCCGCCCTGGCCAAGGCCGTCTTCGCGAACACCGCCGTCGACCGCATCGTGCCCGCACAGCCCGAGGGCGGCGGACTCGACGTGACCGTCGAGACCTACTTCGAGTGGGCCATCGACCGCACGCCGTTCGGTGGGAACGAGCCGGAGATCCCCGGCGCGCACTACGTCGACGGCCTCGCGGCGTCGATCGAGCGCAAGCTCTTCACGGTGAACACCGGCCACGCCACGGTTGCATACCACGGCTTCGTCGCCGGGGCCGACAAGATCTCGGACGCCATCGCGATTCCCGCCGTGCGCTCCGAGCTCGAGTCCGTGCTCGCCGAGACGAGCGACCTGCTCATCCGCCGGCACGAGCTCGACCCCGAGGTGCACCGCGCGTACGTGCAGGCGATCATCGGCCGGTTCGAGAACCCGCACCTGCCCGACACGGTGACCCGCGTCGGCCGCCAGCCGCTCCGCAAGCTGTCGCGCGACGAGCGGTTCGTCTCGCCCGCCGCCGCGCTGGCCGAGGACGGCACGGAGCCGACGGCGCTGCTGGACGCGATGGGTGCGGCACTCCGCTTCGACGTCGCGGACGACGAGCAGAGCGTCGAACTGCAGGCGCTGCTGGCGTCGGACGCGTCCGACGCGGACGTCGCCACGCAGATCACCGGTCTCGCTGCGGAGCACCCGCTGCACGCTGCGTTCACCGAGCGGATCCGGTCCGCGCGCGCCTGACGACGTCAGCACCGACGAACGGGAGGCCCGTCACCAGCTGGTGACGGGCCTCCCGTTCGTCCACCGGTCGCGGCTACCAGCCCAGGGCCGTGAGCAGACCGGACACCGTCGTGATCGTGGTGTCGCTGATCGCTCCCACCTGGACCCGACCGGGACGGCCGAGCGCGCGGTCGGCGCGCAGCACGAGGACCGCCGAGACCCCGGTGTCGCTCAGCCGACGGGTGTCCACCGGATCGTGCGCCGCGCCGCGGTCCACGAGCACCACGACCGATCGCCCGATGAGGGTCGGGTCCGGAGCATCGGCGATGGACGCGAGCGCTGCCCGGACGTCCGCTGCACCGTCGGCGGTGGCCCGCCCGACCACGACGAGGGAGTTCTCCGGCGTCGCCGCGAGGACGGCGGCAGGGCCGACGTGCGCCCCCATGTCGTGCACCGTCACGCGTGAGGTGGCCGGTTGCAGGGTGGGGAGTCGTGCGGCGAGCTCGCCACCGGAGTGGTCCGTCGCCTGGACCACCACGCCGAGACGTCCGCCGACCGCATCGGCGAGGAGTGCCGCGACGGTCGTCGTGCCGGTGCCGCCGGCGACCCCGGCGACGAGCACGGTCCGGGCGCGCTGCACCGCGGCGCGTCGGGATCCGGGCATCGGGGGCAGCGGCGCGGAGGTCGGGGGTGTGGTGCTCACGCGCCGTCCTCCACGAGGAGCTGGGCGTCGATCGACGCTGCGAAGGCCTGGACGATCGCCACACCGACCTCGCCCGTCGGCCCCCACGGAACCCAGGCCTCGGTCCACCAGACGGGTGCGGCGAGCGTCGCCCACGGCGCGAGTCGTGCGATCTCCGCGGCGTTCTCGACACGCTCGGGCATCTGGACACTCAGGACGGCCCGCCCGCGGTCGTCGACGATCTCGGTGACCACGCGGTCGAGCGTTCGCACCCGCAGATCCGGCGCGATCTGCGCTCCGGCCTCGACCAGTGCGAGCGACGAGGGAGCCGCAGCGGACAAGATGTTCACCTCACGGGGCATCGACGGCTCCCTTCGGGTCGAGCACGGTCGTCTGACCGGCGGGGTCGGCCTGCGCCGGGGCGACGGTCGTCGCCGTGGGGAAGTGGGCGACCTGCACGATGCGCGGGGGCGTCCCGCGTCGGACGAGACGCCCACGGCCGGGCGGGAACTGCTCCGCGTAGACCTTCGGGAACACCTGCCCCTCCGACCGTTCGCCGCTCAGCACGAGCCCGGTCGCACCCGAGTCGCGGATCGACTGGATCACGGTGTCGTACATCGCGCGTGCGGCACCGGCGACGGGCCGCGTGAGCACGACGTGGAGTCCGAGGTCACGCGCCGACGGCAGGTACGGCATGAGGGGCGCGAGCGGGTCGGTGCCGGCCGACGCGACGATGTCGTAGTCGTCGACGAGCACCACGATGCGGGGCCGTGGTCCGGTGGACGTGCCGGCGGCGCGCTGCTCGAGCTCCGCGGCGATGGCCGCGGCGAGCCCCCGGGCATCCCGGCCGTTCGCCGCGTGCCCGCCGAGGAAGTCGTCCGGCGTCCCGGCCGCAGCGCTGCCGCGGACGTCCATGAAGGCGAGGACGAGCTCGTCCGGCGTCGAACGATCCATGAACCCGGCCGCCAGCCCCCGGAGGAGCGCGGTCTTGCCACTGGCCGTGTCACCGAACACCAGCAGGTGCTGGTCGACGGCAGGGTCGAAGGCCACGAAGTCCATCGTGTCCTGGCGGAGCGCGAACGGCACCGTCGTCGGGGTGTCGAGCGGGTCCGGGAGCTCGGCCGGGTCGAACGACTCCGGGAGCAGGCGGATCGGCGCGGCAGCCGGACCACCCCAGCTGTCGGCGACCCGCTGCGCGAGGGCGCCGAGCTCGTCGCCGACCACACCGTCCTCCACGTCGTCGAGCACCGGCAGGGCCACCTGGCCGAACAACTCGCCGTCGGTGAGGACACGACCGGGCTCGCCGGACTTCAGGGTCTCCGCGGCGGCGCGGGCGATCGTGGAGTCTGCCGGGTCGTTGAGGCGCAGTTCGAACCGCTGTCCGATCAGGGGCTGGCTCGCGAGCCGGAGTTCGTTCCACCGGGTGAGCCCGAGGACGACGTGGATGCCGAAACTGCCGCCGCGCTGGAGCAGGTCGGCGAAGGCGTCCTCGAGCTCCTCGAACTCGGTGCGCATCACGCCGAACCCGTCGACGAGGAGCACCACGTCCGCCGATCCCAGTTCGGGGACACGGCCGGCGGCGTGCCGGGTGCGGAGCATCGCGAGTGAGTCGATGCCGTGGTCGCGGAACACCCGTTCGCGCAGGCGGATCATCGCCTGCAGCTCCTCGACCAGCCGGAGCAGGCGGTTCCGGTCGGCACGCGTGGCGACACCGCCCACGTGCGGGAAGCCCTCGATGCGACCGAGGCCGCCGCCGGCGAGGTCCATCCCGTAGACGCTGACCTGCCGGGGCGTGGTGGTCAGCGCAAGCGATGCGGCCAGCGTGCGGAGGAAGGTGGTCCGGCCGGAGCCGGGCGCTCCGATGACGGCGACGTGTCCGCCGCCCCGGGTGAGGTCCAGCATCCACGGCCGCTGTCGCTGCCGCGCGGGGTCGTCGAGCAGGCCGATCGGCACCGTGACCCCGGTCGGGTCGGAGACGGCGTTCGGGTCGAGGACGGCGCCGAGTGCGAGACGCGTCGGCAGCGGCGGCAGCCAAACCGGCGTGGTGTCTCGGTCGCCGCGGTCGAGGCGTTCGACGGCCTCGTCGACGACGCTCCGGCCGACGTCGGGTGCCTCGAGCGTGACCTCACCGGGTTCGTCGTCCTCGGCCGCCAGCGTGTTGTAGACGGGCAGCTCGAACGGCTCGGGGGCGGTGTCCGCGGACGACGTGGTGACGGCCGACGCGGGAGCGGCGTCCTCGACCGGGCCGGACACGTAGCCGGATCGGAACCGCGTGTACACGCTCGTGTCCACCTTGAGGTAGCCGTAGCCGGGCACGGCGGGCAGGTGGAACGCGTCGCCCGTGTCGAGCACGACCTGGCTCTCGGCTTCGGAGAACGTGCGCAGGCCGAGCCGGTAGGACAGGTAGGTGTCGAGGCCGCGGAGCTTCCCGGCCTCGATCCGTTGGCTGGAGAGCAGCAGGTGCACGCCGATCGATCGCCCGATGCGGCCGATCATGAGGAGCAGGTCGACGAACTCGGGTTCCGCGGTGAGCAGCTCGCCGAACTCGTCGATGACGAGCACGAGGTGCGGCATCGGCGGCAGGTCCGGTCGCTGGGTGCGGAGTTCCCGGTAGTGCGTGATGGAGGGCGCCGATCCGGCGTCGCGCAGCATCTCCTGACGCCGTCGGACCTCGCCGGCGATCGAGGCCCGGGCACGCCGGGTGAGCTGCGGGTCGTCGGCGAGGTTGTCGATGAGACCCGCGACGTGCGGGAGGCGGGCGAACGGGGCGAACGCGGCACCGCCCTTGTAGTCGACGAGGATCATCGCGAGGTCCTCCGGAGGGTGCGACACCGCGAGGCCGAGCACGAGGGTGCGGAGCATCTCGCTCTTGCCGGATCCGGTCGCACCGATGCAGATACCGTGCGGCCCCATGCCGAGCTGCGCCGACTCCTTGAGGTCGAGCAGCAGCGGAGCGCCGAAGTCGTCGACACCGATCGGCACGCGCAGGAAGTCCCGCGGGGCTCGGGGGCGCCAGGTGCGGTCCGGGTCGATCGTGGCGACGTCGTCGACCCCGAGCAGGTCCGAGACGCCGATGGCGGCCGACGACTCGGCACGCTGCTCGGTGTCGGCGGACAGTCGGAGGGGTGCGAGCGCTCGCGCGACGGCGGTGACGAGGGGCGGGGCGACGGGGTCGCAGACGGCGAGCTGGACCGGAGCGGGCTCGCCTTCCTCGACGTCGCGGGCGTCGACGATCTCGAGGAGCGTCGTGCGTGCACCGGATCCGGCGCCCGTGCCATGGTCGGCACCCGGGGCGTCCGACCTCGCAGTCACCCGTACCCGGACGTCCGACGGTTCGTGCAGCCGGTCGGCGACGAGGTGCACGACCGTGATCCGGAGGTCCTCCGGCCGGGTCTCGCCCTCGGGGAGCGCGAGCGGAACGGCGACGGCGCCGTGCTCGTCCGCGAACACCACCAGGCGCGGCAGGTCGCTGCGCTTGGCCGAGTCACCGGATCGCCGGTACATCGCGGCGGTCCGGGCGCGTTCGCCCAGCTCGCCGGCGAGGGTGCGTGCGAGCGCCGGGACGTCCTCGGCGACCCGGCGCGCGCGCAGCGGCCCGTCGAAGGTGCGGTCCATCCGTGCGTGCGGGAGCAGGTCGAACCAGTCCCAGTCATCGGCGCGCGCCGCCGGGAACGCCGCGGCGAGGTGCAGGTCGTCCGGGGCGTGCAGCGCTGCGAGCTGTACGACGAGTGCCCGTGCGACCTCGAGCACGGCGTCGCGGTCGCCGACGACCGAGACGTCCCCGGCGCCGTCGAGTCGGACTGCGATGGGCATGGCGTGCACGGTGCCGTAGTGTTCGGCGACCTGCTCGAGCTCGGCGAGCATGAGCGGGTCGAGCGGCTGCACCGGGTTCTGGTCGGGCGGCACGGCGAGGTCGAGCCACCCCACGTCACCTGATCCGACGCGGACCCGCAGGAAGTCGCCGTGCGTGCGCCGCCGTTCCCAGAGGCGTGCCGGGTCACCGACGAGACGGGGGAGGGTGTCGGGCGAGGGGTCGACGTGCTCGGCCCGTTCCCGGATGGCGGTCGTGCGCGTCCGCAGGTCGCCGCGCAGTTCCTCGAGGTAGTCGAGGTACCGCTCGCGCTGCGTCCGCCGGTTCCGGACGGCGTTGCCCCGCTGGGTGAAGGCCATGCCGAGGCCGCCGACGAGGGCGACCACGAAGACCAGGGCGGCGACGACCATGAGCACCGGGTTGTTGCCCCGGAGCACGACCATCATCACGACCGACGAGATCGCACCGACGACCGGCAGCAGCGACTGCAGCGGGAGGCCGCCACTCGGCCCCTCCGGGAGCTGCGGTGGCGGGGCGAGTTGCTCGGCCTCGGGACGGACGAGCGGGGTGGAGACCCGGGCGGGCCGGTGCACGACGCGGTTCACCGGGCGACCTCCGGGGTCGTGCGGCCGGTGCGACGGTCGACCGCGGCGTCGACGAGCGCGGCCGTCAGGTGGATGAGCGCGATCCGGGAGGCCGTGGGGCGTTCGCCGCCCCCAGCGACGCTCGGGTCGCCCGGGATCGGGTGGACGGCGTGCCCGGGCCACCGGACGGCGGTGCGCGCGGCCCGGAGGCCAGCCCCCGTGGTGTCGACCGGGACGACCAGGACGCGCGTGTCCGGTGCGTGCCGCCGGACGGCGTCGGCGTGGGCGACGCCCTCCTCGATGGCGGGGCGGTCCGGGCCGGTGACGAGAGCGACGACGTGGGCATCGGCAGCCACGGCGCCGAGGTCGACGAACGGGCTCCTGGACCCCCAGTCCCCGACGACGACGTCGAAGAACCGCGCGATCGGTTCGACGGCGTCGGTCCACTCGGCGGGTGCGGCCTGTCGGCTCGGGAGGCGCGGGTCGCCGATCCGCAGCACGTGCAGTCCGGACAGGGTCACCGCCAGACCGTCGGTCGCGTCCCAGGACGTCCGGGCGGCGTCACGGCGCTCGGACCGCGGCGTCGGGTCCGTCCGGTCGGCGCCGGCGTGGGTGGCGAACGAGCGCAGCCCGGCGGCACCGTCCACGCCGAGCACCCGTCCGGAGCGACGACGGGCGAGCACGGTCGCCACGGCTGCCGCGGTCACGGAGCAGCCGGTGCCGCCCCGGAGCGAGGCGAACGCGATGCGCCGACTGGTGGGAACGGCCTGCCGGATGGCCCGGTGCGCATCGTCGAGCTCGCGTGCACCACCGGCCACGCTGCCGAAAAACGCCCGCCCGAGCGCGGGGACGACGTCGTCGAGGAGCCGCATGGTCAGAACGTCTCCAGGAGTGCGGCGAAGAGGCCGAAGGTGCCGAGCAGCAGCGGCAGTGCCACGACGACCGAGATCGTCTCGAGGACGTTGCCGAGCGACCGCAGGCGGGCTCGCTGGTGTGCGGCCGGCCGGACCCCGGCGAGCAGGGCTCCGAGCACCCCGAGGCCTGCGAGCGCGCCGAGCACCTGGAACGGTGCGGTGGTGGCGTGACCGAGGAGCCCGAGCACCGCGGCGACCACGACGGCGCTCCAGAGCAGCACGCCCTGCAGCGTCAGCGGGAAGGCGCGCGTGCGGAGTGCGGCGACGACGACCACCGCGGCGCCGAGCCCGACGGCCCAGGGGTCGCGGTCGGAGACGAGTGCGGCGCCGGCGAGGGCGACGGGGGCGGCCACCGCGGCGGTCGTCCAGTCGAGTGCTCGGTACGCGTCCTCGAGCGCCGTGACGACGCGGGCGCGAGCGACGGGCTCGCCGCCGCTCACACGGTCGTCGAGGCCGGTCAGTCCGGCGGAGGACATCGCGACCGAGGGCAGGAGCCCGCAGACGGCGATGGCTGCGATCCCGACCACGCCCCAGCCGGCGGCCTGCGGCGCCGGAGTGAGCCAGGTGAGCATGCCGAGCAGCGGGAGCACGACGCCGACGACGGCCGCGACGCCGATCGTCCGCGTGCGCTGTCCGACGCCGAGTCCGAGGCCGAGCGCGATCCACGCCCAGACGAGCACCAGGGCGGCGACCATCGCGGGTTGGTCGCCGTCCCGCCCGACGACCGGTCCGACGGCCAGCCCGATCGGCAGCGCGAGCCCGGTGGCCGCGGCCGTGAGGGCGATGCCGGTCCAGCGGGCCCCGGCACGACCCGCGACGAGCGCCGCGATCGCCAGGACCACGCCGCTGCCGACGAGCACGGACGGCAACAGTGCGGGGGAGACGGTCCCGCCGTCGAACGCGGCTCGGACCGAGGCGACGGTGAACGCGGCGACCACGAGGGTGCCCGCGACCGAGGCGGTGGCCCCGACGGCGGCGGCGGCGACGGACCAGCGTGCGGCGGTGCCCCAGCCGTCGCGACGACGGCCGAGCGAGTCCGCGACGGCGTCGGTGACGTCCGAGACCTCGGGCGGCGGTGGTGCGTCGGCGCGACGGACGAGGTGCAGGACCTCGCCGTCGGCGATCTCCTGCGTGGCGGCGTCCGCGGCCAGGGACACCTCTTCACCGGTGACGCGCACGAGGGCGACGGGTTGCGCGCTGTCCGCGATCGGTTCGTCGAGGATGTCGACCAGCCGCGGCAGCAGTCCGGCGAACGGCTCGTCGGAGGCGACGACGACGTCTGCACGGCGGCCGACACCGACGACGGTCACGCGGGTGAAGTCGCTCAATTGGTCTCCTGCTGGGGTTGCGCGGTCGGCTCGGTCTGCTCGGTCCGGAGGGGCTGCGGGGTCTGCTGCGCCTGTTGCTGGGCGGCCTGCTGCGCCAGCGCGTTCGTGACGAAGGAGTACCCGAGGCACCCGACCCCCACGACCGCGGCGAGCACCACGCTGCCGATGAACCGCTTGACGTTGTCGTTCACCAACCGGCGGTCGGCGAGGCGCCCGAGCACGAACGCCTGCCGGAGTCGTCGGCGGTGCGTCGAGACGCTCTCCAGCAGGATCGAGTCACTGTTCCGCGGCACGCTGCACCTGCTCCCTCGTCCGGTCGTCCATCCCGACGGCGTCGGCGACGCGGTCGGGCCCGATGTGGTCGATGACGTCGGCCAGCTCGTCGACCGGGTTGCGGTCCTGCCGCCGCCCGAAGGGCAGCACGAGCGCCGGGATCCGAGGGCGTCCGGCGATGACGGCGCCGAAGCGGTCGCGCATCGCCTCGACGTCGAGGTCGAGCTGCCGGACGGCCGGCGCACCGAGGAGCATCGCGACCGGCAGCGGGGGCGGGGACAGCCGCGGCGCCTGCGCGAGGTCCGCGCGGCCCGGGCGCCGGAGCACCAGGGCGAAGAGCGGCAGCTGCGTCGTGGCGAGCCGCCCGAGCACCTGCGGGACGGCGGCGACCCGCATCTCGGAGACGGTGTCCCCGAGTGCGCCGACCGCGAGCAGTCCGGTGGTGAGCTCCTCGACGCCGTGCTCGGTGCGCTGCGCGGTGATCGTCACCGCGAGGGGCGCGTCGGGCGAACCGACGGCGAGGAACCGCGTGGAGTCGGGCATCCGCGAGCGAGCGGCCTCGGTGAGGGTGTGCCGGTCCCACGCGTGACCGGCGGGTTCGTGCGTCCCCCAGCCGGTCGGTGCCGCCCCGGCGAGCTCCGTCGCGAGGAGTTCGGTGGTGGCCCCGAGGACGGTCTCGTCCGCGGCCCGGTGCCGGACGGACACCGAGACGACGAGGTGTTCCGCCGTCGGCGTCCAGGGGCGCAGGTACCCGACCGCCACGTCCTGCACCGAGGTCGGCGGTCCGGTCCGGAGCGCGTCCGTGAAGTCGTCGAGTCGTCCGCCGTCGAGTCCGTTCCGCAGGCCGTCGTCGCCGCGGACGACCCACGCCCCGCCGCAGTCGAGCAACGCCTGGCGGAAGGCCTCGGTCACGACGGACAGGCCGTCGGTCACCAGGATCGGTCGGGCACCCTCGGCTGCCGCGGTGGCGAGCAGGTCCGCCTGGGCACGTCCGAGCCGCACGATCCCCGCGCGGGTCTCGTACCGGATGCTGCCGTCGCCCGCCGAGTCGACGAGCGGGTGCGTCGCGCCCGGACGGTCGTCCGCGGCGGTGTCGCGGCGGAACGGGCTCACGGCGTCGCTCCGACCCGGTCGACCACGAACGCGTGGTCGCCGATCCGGACCGTCGAGCCTGCGGGCACGGGCAGGTCGACGCCGGGGACGAGGTCCTCGAACGAGGCGTCCGAGCGGATCACCGAGGTGCCGTTGGTCGAGCCGAGGTCGCGCAGCACCACGACTCCCGCCGCCTGCACGAGGGCGACGTGCGTCTTCGACAGCGTGCGCGACAGGTCCGGCACCGCGACGGTCGCCACGCCGGGCTCGGCCTCGGGGTTCCGGCCGACCACGCACGTGCCGTGGAACCAGTGCACCGCACCGGAGTCGAAGCGCAGCACGACCGCGTCGGGCGGTACCGAGTCGTCGGCCACGGGTGCGGTCGGCGCGGGCACCGCCGCGAACCCGGACGCGGGGGTGGGACCGAACCCCGCACGACGGGTGGCGTCGAGACCAGCCTGCACCGCGCCTCCAGACAGCGGCGCCGACCCCGGACGGACACCCGCCGACGCGGCCGCACCGAAGGCGGTCCCGAGCGCGGGGACAGCTGGGTCAAGGGGTTCACGGCCGGTCCGGAGCGACGCGGTCACCGTGCCCGTCGCCGCGGCCCACGGGCCGGCTCCGGGCGCACGTCGGTGCCGACCGCCACCGAGTCGGGCGAGCTGTCGGACGGGCCCGGCGGGCAGCGCGTCGTCGACGTCGACGACGCGGGTACGGAGGAGCAGCCCGCCCGGCCCGCGGCCCGTCCTGGAGGCACGCATCACCACGATCGCGGTCGTCACGACGAGCCCGGCGACCGCTCCGGCGACGGCGGTACCCACGGGGTCGGAGGAGGGGACCGCGGTGTGGGCGAGGAAGAGGAGGGCGGCGCCGGCGGCACCGCCGAGCAGGCAGACGACGACGTCCACCAGCCGGGCGAGGACGACAGCACCGGCCGGGGCCGTGGCGACGCCCTGCACGGCGTCGTACTCGGCGGAGCCGACCGTGCGCCCGAGGAGGGCACCGCAGTCGGTGCAGAAGCGCTGGCCCTGGCTCGTCGCGACCCCGCAGCGACCACAGGTCAGCACGGGCACCACGGACTCGACCACCATCGACGACATGCCCCACCTCCCCTCGGCAGGAACGATCATGTCAGAACCGGAGGGTGACGCGCGCGGCGGACGTGGTCTACGCTGCGTGTATTCGCTGTCACCCGTTCGGGGTGGGGGAACGACGGAGAGGATGCGCGATGAAGTTCGCGATGGGGGCTCAGGTCCTGACCAACCTGACCAAGCAGACGTCCGGTGCTTCCGGCGACCTGGGGACGCTCGTGCGCAAGCTGGCCGACTCGGCCGAGCCGCTGCAGGGTCGCTTCAACGGTGCCGGTCGACAGGCCTTCGACCGTTTCAAGGCCGAGACCGACTCCATCGCCAACGAGCTGAACGGTGCGCTCGCGAGCGTGCTGCAGGGCATCTCGGGCATGGACCGATCGTTCCAGGAAGGCGACCAGGACATGGCGCAGTCCACGAGCTCGCTCGAGGGCAGCTCGAACTTCGACGCGGCCCGCTTCAGCGGCCGCGCCTGACGGATCTTCGGGGAGAGGGAGAGAACACCATGAGCGGTGGCAACCAGGCAGATCGTCGCGACTACGACGTCGCGGCCTCGCAGAACGCACAGGACAACTTCAACGCCGTCGCGGCGCAGCTCGAGTCGCTCATCGCGCAGCGTGACTCCGACGTGAAGGCAGCCATGGCCGACTACCAGGCCGACGGCGTCTCGGACGAGTACCACGCCAAGGAACAGCGGTGGAACACGGTCGCCGGCGAGGTCAAGCAGATCATCGCGACGCTGCGTGCATCGCTGCAGTCGAACGACGAGTCGGCGCAGTCGGCCATCAGCAAGGCGAAGTCGGCCGTCGGCAACATCGGCTGACGTGGTCGACGGATGGCGGGTCGACCCCGCCGGGGTCGAGGCCGTGCTGACGGACGTGTCGACCAAGACAACGACGATGAACAACGCTCTGGGCGGATCCGCGGACGGATCGATCCAGGGCGTCGGGGAAGTCGTGCAGGACGCCGCGACGGCAGCACAGTCACCGGTGATCGGTGAGGCGCTCGCCGGGTTCTTCGAGCACCGGCAGGCCACACTGACGGGGATCCAGAACCGGATCCAGGCGTCGCTCTACGGCGCTGCCGGCGCGACACGTGCCATCGTCGACGGCGATGACGAGATGGGTGCTGCCACGGCACAGGCGAACGCCGTCACGGCGTCCACCAACGGCGACTTCCGCGCGTTCGACGGGATGTTCGACCGGTGACCGGCGTCGTCAAGACGGGAGCCATCCCGTACACGGACGTCCAGCTCGAGGCGATCACGAGCGGCGCCGCTTCGCTGCGGACCGTCGCGTCGGCCGTCCGCGACGGCACGGCCGACATCGTCACCGCCTGGAGCCGCATCTCCGGTTCCTACGAGGGCCCGAGCGATCAGGAACTCTTCGCGGTCATGACGCCCATCGGGCCCCAGGGCACAACGTTCGGCGATGACCTGGACACCGCGGCGAAGGCGCTCGACACGTTCGTCACCGAGGTCACACCGATCGTCGCTGCGCTCAAGGCGTACGTCACGCGTGCCGAGCAGCTGCACCGTGACGTCGATGCGTTCACCCCGAAGACCGCGACGACCGAGTACGGCAACAACGCGACCGTCGAGTCCTGGGACCAGGACGAGACCCTGACCGACGAGAACAACGCGATCATCAACGGCGTCGCCGCCCAGGTGGTGGCGTACCAGGCTGCCGAGCGCACCTGCGCGAACACCATCCGCGGGCTGTCCGGCCTGCAACCGCTGCACGCGATGAGCGGCAGTGGCTCGGACGACGCCCTCGCATACGGGTACGACAAACTGCCCGCCGGCACGAACCTGCCGTGGGGGACCGCGTCGGAGCGGAAGGAATCGTGCTCCGGGAAAACCGTCGACTTCCTGCCGAACATGCTCACGGCCGTGGCCGTCGATGGCATCTGGGGCACCGTGAAGGGGCTCGGCACCCTCGTCGGTCTGGACGGCACGGGTTTCCACCTGGAGACCGCGGCGACGTCGTGGAGCGGAGTCCTCGCCCTCACCGGCTTCAACACGAAGACCATGCAGAAGGACCCCGACCTCCAGCGCGAGGCGTGGACCCAGGTGGGGAAGGCCACCGTCGGTTGGGACGAGTGGGGCAGGGACCCCGGTCGCGCCGCCGGACAGGCGCTGTGGGGGATCGGCTCGATCGTCATCCCGATCGTCGGTCAGGCGGGCAAGCTCGGCGCCGTCGGCAAGGTCGGCGAAGTCGCGGGGGCCGTCGGCAAGGCGGGGAAGTACCTCGACCTCGTCGATGCCGGCGCGTGGGTCTCGAAGGGCCTGACCAAGGTGCTGCCTAGGCTCGATGAGCTCAAGACGATCATGACGAAGGGTGTCGGTGACGACGCCGTCGGGTCGACCGGGCGACTCGCCGACTTCAAGACCGGGCTCGGTGACTACCTGCACGGACGGCACGGCGACGCCGACGTCGAGGTGCCGCCGGCTCGGACCGAGGCGGACACGGACGTGCGGGCGGGGAGCGACGCGAACGCACACGCGGACGCCGGCGACGCGACGGTGCACGCGCCGGAGCGGGAGCCGGCGCTCGTCGGGGCCGGTGGGCGCGGGGAGCATGGCGAGACGGCGACAGGCGACGGCGGTTCGACGTCGGGGTCGCACGGCGGGGCAGGGCACGGGGGCGATTCGGCCGGGCACGGTGGCGACTCGACCGGCCATGGCGGTTCTGGGCACGGCACGGACGCCGGGCACGGCACCGGCGCGGGTTCTGAACCTGGTGACGTGCCTCCGGCAGACCGTGGGCACGAGGTCGGTCCGAAGGAGTCGTTCGGCCAGGTGCCGTACGGGGACGGCGTGGCGAACCACGCGGGTCCGGGCGGCGGTCCACTCGTCGACGACCTGACTCGTCCCGGAAGCGATTTGCCGGACGGGGTCACGATCGTCGAGCACAGGGGAAAGCCCGTGGACGGAATGTACGGTGAGCCGCGTCCTGACCACGGTGACCTCAACCTCGCTTACGCCGCTCCGGGCGACCCGCTCTACTCGCCGACGCACGGCAGCGACGGACACGTCAACCCCGCCACGGAGCGACTGGTGACGACTGGTTACGGACCAGACGGCTACTACGGGCACCATGCCGACGGATCTCCGTTGACGCGCAACGAGTACGTCGAGCGGTACGTCAAGCCGGACGGTTCACCGCGGTATCCGGGAAATGATGGGGCCGTCGCTGGTACTCGCATTCGTTTCGAGGATCCGACGGTCTTCGATAATTACTACTCGACCACCATCGACAGGATGGGTCGAGACACTGGCGACTACTTCTCGTTCCCAGGAACGTCCTATGAACAGCGAGGTCTGCCGCCGACGAACCTTCGTGACCCGTACTCCGTGTTCCACATCGACACTGTCGCGCTCAGGGATCACGGCTACTCGATCGAGGTCAGTAGGATTGATCCCGCATTTGCCCAGCCCGGCGGCGGTCTTCAGGTGCAGATCATCGCTCCCGACGGTGCGGCGATCGACGCTGCTCAGCTCCTCGAAGGAGACCTAAGAGCCGGGCTGCCACCGATGATCACGAGAGAGGCGTTCGTCAGGTGAGGACCACAGCACACGGCCGAGCGATCGGTGCGGCGGCCGGGAATCCCCAACCCGACCCGACGAGCCTCCCTGGGATCCTCCGGGAAGCGGGAGTGCTCCTGGAGTACGGCGACCTCGAGACGCAGATCGGAATCCAGTCGGATCCGCTTGCGATCTTCAAACGGGACAGGGGTTCTGCTCGCCTGCTGACGACGTTCAGCCACGAGGCTGACGCGGAACGCTACTTGCTGATCAAGTCGCGACCCGAGCTCGTGTCGGAACCGTGGGACGCTGCTCCCGATCGTTACACCTGGCCGGAAGGCGTCGACGCAGATGACGAGGCGTCCGAGCTGACCGTCACATGGCGATCGGAGGACGGATTGCATCGTATCGCTACGCGGGCTGCCGGCGAGCGTCGCAATGTGTGCATGACGGCGTGGGTGCGGGACGCGCCGATCGAGGAGCTGCTGGAACGTGCGGCTCGCACGTGAGATGAGACCGAGTCAATCCCGAAGAAAGTCTTGTCCCTGCGATCAGGCGGAGGGCCTTCACTCTTGATCGACTAACGCGAACTTCTTTCAGCCGACGCGAACCTGCTTGGGCCGTTCCTGGCAACGAACCGCCCGACCTGTCTTCAGTCCTCGGCCTCAAGCGAGACGAGCGGGTCGTCTTCGAGTACGCGACGCCGGAGGTAGCCTTCCACATAGTCGCAGACGGCGCCGGGTACTCGTTCGCGACTCGTGACCGTGGAAGCGCCTGGCCCCTCGTGAGATTCAGCCGGCTCGAGGACGCCTAGTGGTACGTCTTGGTGCGCGATGGAGCCGAGCCGGACGATGCTCCGTGGTTCGACGGCACAGGAAACACGTCCGATGGTGTCGAGGTTCTCGACGACAACTCGGAGCGAGTGCTTCGTTGGCGCATCGACCGGCGTGAACACGTCGTATCAGCCGTCTCAGGCCTCGGCTGGTCGCTGGCCTACTGACTCGCATGGAACGTCAGCCTTCCCCTTGCCGAAGTGGTTGAGATCGTCGATTCGCCTTCTCCGGGGCAGCACGTCGGAAGCGTCCAGTTCGGAGTGGACCGGGCCAGCTCGGGGTCACTCTGCTGCCGCCGGTCTCAGCGCACGGATGCCGAATCGACTATCGCTAACGAGTCTGCGCTTTGACCGGCACGGAGATACGACGAAGCGAACCCTCGACGAGGAGGTCCCGGATCGTCATCGTCTCGTCGGCGATCGCGTAGCGGATCGCGCCACCGGGCTGGCCGAACCAGGCGGGCACGATCGATGCTCGAACGAGCACGGTCGCCTCGGTCACGAACTGGTGCACTCCGGAAGGCTCCCGAAGCGCCGTCGGCGGCAGGGAGCGAGACTCGAACGAAGCGTTGAGCTGGGTCAAGAGCCAGCCGTCGGGCGCGCCGATGCGGTCCACGAGGATCCCAGGCGGGAGTTGGATCAAGCTCCCGCCACCACGCGCCATGATCTGCTCGCGGAGCTGCGGGTAGTACGGAGCGAGTCTGTCCTCGATCGCGGAGACCTCCGACGGGGCCATCGTCAGCACCGGCGGGATCGGCCGGTCGAGGAACCCCAGAAGTGCTCGCCCGATCGCGTCCTCGTCAGGGGCCTTGACGACGACCCGAGGCTGCCCGTAGTCGATGCACTGCACTTCGAAGGCCTGCCCGACCTGCACCACCCGGAGTGCACCCTCGGGAGCGGGCCCGGCTGGCGGATCGCCAGGGAGGATGACCAGCTCCAGGCCGAAGCCCCGGCCATCGAGGTCAGCGCGAAGCTGTTCGAACGTCATGCCACGAGCGTAACAACGGATATTGGGTACGGGCGGCGGTGGAGGAACGATTGGGAGCGGATCCCGCCTCTGAAGAACAACCCGGCGATCACAAAGAGCGTGAAGGTGGATCCGGCATCCAGCCCCGCCCGGGCGACCTGGCCTGAACGGAAGGACCGCACTTGGTCGTGGATGTCGCTCTCAGCCAAGCAGTAGTGCAACTGATCGGGAAGGGGCGCAGTGCGACACCCGGTGAGTCCTGGATCGAAGTGGAGTCGCTTCCCGACACGGTTCACCGTGATCTCGAGGAGGTCATGCGCGACTATGAGACGCTGTCACAGATCGACTGGGCCTCCGTCGACAACGACTTGATCTGCGGGATGGATCTGGTCAAGGGGAACTTCTCGCGACTTCACTCAGACCTGGATCCCTCGGCGCTCGACGCGCTCGACGCGCTCGAGTGAAAGTTCTCCTGGGATTGGCGCTGAACCGATGAGATGCCGCTGCCGCTCGGGATCCTCCAGGCGCTCGGCGTGCTCCGCGAACTCCTTCGGCACTGAGAACAGGACGAACTCATGGATGACATCGACGCCACGCGCGAACTCGCCCTTGCCGAAGCCGCAGGTGTTCCCTTCTGCTGGATGCGGCGGCCCTCCAACGACGTGGACACCTCTTGCATCTACAAGACTGCAGACGGATGGCGGGTCTCAACGACGAACGAACGAAGCACGGAGGAGTCCGTCAACGACTATTCGGACCGCTCCGCAGCCGTCGACGATTTTGTGAACCGTGTGCAAGGATTCGTCCGGCACAAGGAGCTCCGCAAGAAGTTCCTCGGGCACTAACTCAGTTCGGGTCTCTGTGGTGATTGGGCGCGTTCCGGAACCTTCCACGACCTGGGCTCCTCGAGGGCGCGAGATTGTGGAGCGATTCGCGGTGTCGGACTTTTCGGTGATCGAGGAGCGGTGGACCGTGGTGCCGGACCGCTGACGGGCACGCGGTACGGAAGACGGCGCTACCGTCGACTTCGACGGCATGACTGAACGCGGACACCCGCTACGGCAGGTGTTCTTCGATGTGAAGGCATTGGACCGAGGAATTGCGTTCGCGGACCCGTCTGGTCCGTACTGGCGCAAGCGGATTCCCGAGATGATCGAGCAGGCCGAGGACCAGATCGCCGCCTTGCCTGAAGAGGCTCGATTAGAATGGCATGTGTGGGATCCGTACGCAGCGGACGCCGTTCGACGGCTTCTTCGAGGCGTTGGGAACGACGGCGATGATCTGACGGTCATCTTGACGCCGATGAGAACGGAGTATTTGTCGGATGCCTTTTCCTTCTTGGCTCCGGACTGCGCAGGTGAACGCTCGTGCCGTGTGGGACGCACGAGAAGAGCTGCCCGGACACTTGGCTGGACGAATCGCAGACCAGCTCGCCGCATACGACGAATTCCTTGGCCCTGGCGACGGGTGGACGCTCACCGACGATGACCGCAGTATCCTACCGGATCCTGCAACTCTCGCCTTGGTGCTCTCCCCACACGTCTACCGTGACGCCGAGGGGGTCGCATTCCCGGCACGCGGGTACATCCTGAACGTGTACCGCGAGGGCAGCGCTGGTCATCTTGCGCTGAGATTCCGGGTCGGATCCGCGAGGGCAGTGAAGCGCATGCCTTCCAACACGGTGCAGATCACTATCGCGGGTCCACTGCGCGACGGAGAGCGTCTCTCGATCGACTCCGACCTCGTCGAGGGCGTACTGCGGGGCCTCGTGTCAGCTTGGGATCCGGATTCGGCAGCGGTCTATGACGATGACGCTGCCGTGGCAGCCGAAGGACGAGGCAAGTTCGCGCCGGTAATCGGGCAGCGCACGTGGGTTTCTGATCGTCTTGGAATCGTGCAGACGTCGACCTCTCGTGTTCGTGTCCAGCCGGGCAACGGCGGCCGTTATCTCATTGCTGACGAAACGCTGGATTCCGCTTCCGCTGTGGATGAAGTGTGGTCCTCCCTGCAGGCGAACGACGTCACCGAGATTCACCGAGCTGTCTCCGCGAGATGACTGAGGACGATGAGCTATCCGAAGTGGGTCCGTGCGGATCGAGTGTTCTTTCGTGCCGAATGGGACGGTCGGCAGAAGTGCTTCGGAGGCAAGCCCGAGCACTTGTGGGATGGCCGCGCAGCGTTCGCCGATGCCACCGTCTGATCAGTCGCTGCCGGGGATCCTCCGGAGCTGACCGCAGACGAGCAGGTCCCGGATCGTCACGGTGTCCTCGGCGATGGAGAACCGGATCGCTCCGCCGGGCTGCCAAACCACGGAAGTGTGATCTGCGCATGCACGAGCACGATGCCGTCGGTGACGTGAGGGTGCACGCTCGACGGGAGCGACAAGGCGTTGGGCGGGAGTGGCCTCGACTCGAACGACGCGCCGAACGGGTTGAGGAGCCAACCATCCGGCCCACCGACGCGGTCGACCGGGATCGCGGGCGGGAGCTCAAGGTGAGTCGTATCGACGCGGCATTCGGTCAGCCGGGCGGCGGTCCGCACGTACAGGTCGTGACCTCACGCGGAACTCCGGTCGATGCGATGACGATGCTGCGGAGCAGACCTGACGAAGGAATGCTGCCGTCGATGACGAGAAGGGCTTTCACGCTTGATTGATCGGACTGGCCTTCGGCGACTTGACGCCGATCTGCTCGGAGCGTTCGTGGGCAATGAACCGCCGGACCTCTCTTCGATACCCGGCATCAAGCGCGATGAGCGGATCGTTTTCGAGTACGGCACACCGGAGACCGCTTTCCGGATTGCTTCCGACGGCTCTGGGTACAAGTTCGAGATTCGTGACAAGGGGAGCATCTGGCCTCTCGCGTGGTTCAGCTGTTTGGCCGACGCCGAGCGCTACGTCTTGGTGCGAGAAGGTGAAGCCCGAAATGATGCGCCGTGGTTCGACGGGAAGGCGATGACGCCTGCAGGAGTCGACCTGATTGAGGACAATTCAGACAGAGAGCTTCGGTGGCACATCGACGGTGAGGAACACATCGTGCGAACGCTCTTCGACATCGAGTGGTCACTGGTCTACCGGCTTGCTTGGGTCCGGGAGCGTTCGCTCGCCGAGGTGATCGAGATCGTGAGTGGGTCTTCTCCGGGTACACAAGTGGGAAGCATCTAGTCCCGAATCACTCGATTCGTCCTTCCGCGGCCCCGGGTGTGCGCCGAGCCTGGCTGTCCGAAGACGGCGATGCCGGCGAGCGTGACTCGCACCACTGCGCCTGGCCCGGCACGGAGATTCGACCTCGGTTGGCGTCCGACGCTTGTCCGAAAGGCGGTGGTCATTCCATGAGTCAGTCGCGTGCGGAGCTGAACGGTACGGATGGCGAGTGTCCACCACCAGCGATCGCGGCACCGAGGAATCGACTCGCGAGAGCGGCGACCGCAACGCAGCCGTCGAAGATCTCGTCCGCCGTGTCGAAGGCTCCGCCTGGTACCAGGAGCTACGGAAGCGACCACGCCCTGACCGGCGCGAGCACTCGTGACCATCCGGCGTCGTGCCGGAAGGGCAGCACGAGGCCGGTCAGTCGATCGTGGCTCGTCCCGCCAGCAGGCCGTCGGCGTACCGTCGCACGCATGACGAAGCACTGGGTGGCACCACGGTTCGGCGGCAGCGAAGTCCTGGAGTACGTCGACACCGAGGTGCCGGCGCCCGGCCCCGGCGAGGTCACGATCGCCGTCCGCGCCGCCGGCATGAACCCCGCCGACACGAAGCACACCCGCCAGGGCGACCCCGCGGACCTGCCCATCGCCGTCGGGTACGAGGTCGCCGGCGTCCTGTCCGCCGTCGGCCCCGACACGCAGATCGCGTCCGGCGGGGGAGCGGTCGGCGACGAGGTCCTCGCGTTCCGCATCAGCGGCGGCTGGGCGGAGTCGGTCACGGTGCCCGCGGCCGACGTCTTCGCGAAGCCCGCGTCGCTCGGCTTCCCGGAGGCCGCCAACCTGCTCCTCGCCGGCTCGACCGCCGCCGACATGCTCCGCGTCACCCGCGCCGAGGGGCGCGACACCGTCCTGGTGCACGGCGCCTCGGGCGCGGTCGGCGTCAGCCTGCTCCAGCAGCTGCGGCTGCTCGGCACCCGCGTCATCGGCACCGCGTCGGAACGTGGTGCGGACGTCGTGCGACGCTTCGGTGGCGAGTGGGTCCAGTACGGCGACGGCCTGGAGGCGCGTGTCCGTGACCTCGCACCCTCCGGCATCGACGTGGCACTGGACTGCGTCGGCACCGACGAGGCCGTCGACGTCTCGCTCGCGTTGGTCGCGGACCGGTCACGCATCGTCACGATCGCCGCGCAGGCGCGGGCTGCATCGGACGGCATCGCCGCGGTGGGCGGCGCGCAGCCGGCCAGCAAGGCGTTCCGTGACTCGGTGCGGCAGCGGCTCATCGACCTCGCTGGCGCCGGACAGCTCGAGGTCCCGGTGGCGCGGACCTTCCCGCTGGCGGAGGCGAAGGCGGCGGCGGAGCTGCTGGAGTCCGGGCACCCCGGGGGCAAGCTCGCGCTCCTGCCCTGACCGCACGGTCGGGTCAGATGCACGGTCGGGGCCAGAGTCGTTCGCACGGATGACGCTCGCCGGCTCCGGGGAGTGCCACACTCTGTGTGGACCGACAGCCCCGCCGGAAGGAACCCACCGATGAGCGACCAGTACCCGCCCCGGGACCCGTACGGCCAGTCCGCGCAGCCCGGTCCGGGGCGGCCGAGTGGCGGCAGGTCCGAGCCGCCGCTCTGGGCGCCCTGGTACGGCATCCCGTTCCCCCAGGCGTTCCTGCGCTTCTGGAAGAAGTACGTGCGGTTCGACGGCCGGGCCAGCCAGTCGGAGTACTGGTTCTGGGCGCTCTGGTACCTGATCGGTTCGGCGGCCGCGGGCATCATCGGCAACGGGTTCAACGTGCTGCCGTTCATCGACGACGGTTCCGACGGTCTCGGCAGCCTCTGGAGCCTGGCCTGCGCGCTCGGCTTCATCGCGTTGACCGTGCGGCGGCTGCACGACGTGAACCTCAGCGGCCTGCTCGCCCTGTTGTTCGTCATCCCGCCGATCGGCATCCTGTTCTCGTTGATCGTCGGCCTGATGTCGTCGAACCCGCAGGGGCAGCAGTACGACCGCCCACAGCAGGGGTAACGCGCCGCGTCGGTCCTGACGGCCCCTCAGGAGTTCTGGTTGACTCGACCGTGAACATCAGCCAACACTCGAGGGGGACCACGTGAGCGACCAGTACCCGCAGGATCCGAACAACCAGCCGAACGCCCAGTTCGGCGGCACACCCCAGTACGGCGGCGCACCGCAGTACGGCCAGCAGCCGCCGACCGGACCGAACGGCGAACCGCCGCTCTGGGCACCGTGGTACGGGATCTCCTTCGGCAAGGCCGTCGGCCGCTTCTTCAAGAAGTACGCGACGTTCAGCGGTCGGGCCAGCCGGAGCGAGTTCTGGTGGTGGTACCTGGCGAACGGGATCGTCACCATCGTCCTCAGCATCCTGTACGGCATCGGCTTCGCGACCTCCGAGCGCTCGACCGTGTCGATGTCGTCCTCGGCGTCGACCAGCGTCCAGTCGACCGTCACCGAGCCGTCGGCACTGTTCGTCATCTCGGGCATCCTGTTCCTGCTCTGGGGCCTCGCGATCATCGTCCCGACGCTCGCCCTCGGCTGGCGCCGCCTGCACGACGCGAACCTGACCGGCGCGCTGTGGATCATCGCGATCTTCGTCGGCATCGTCGGCATCGTCTTCGGCCTGCTGCCCTCGAACCCGCAGGGTGCGCGCTTCGACCGTCCGCAGGGCGCCCGATGACCGAGAGCACGCAGCAGTGGGCGCCCCCGCAGCAGCCCGGTCAGCAGACCGACGCCGCGGGGACGCCGCCGCGATGGGCCCCGTGGTACGGGATCTCGTTCCCGAAGGCGGTCGCGCGCTTCTTCGCGAAGTACGCCACGTTCAGCGGTCGTGCGAGCCGGAGCGAGTTCTGGTGGTGGTTCCTGGCGAACACGATCGTCACCGGGGCACTCGTGGCCATCGGCACCGTCATCCGCCTCACCACGCTCAACAGCCGGACCGTCGACTACTACGGCAACGAGATCACCGTGGTCGACCCGGTCCCGCCGGTCTTCTGGGTCGTGCTCGTCCTGCTGGCACTCTGGGGCCTCGCGACCCTGGTGCCGTCGCTCGCCCTCGGCTGGCGACGCCTGCACGATGCGAACCTCTCCGGGGCGCTCTGGATCATCGCGCTGTTCATCGGCGTCGTCGGCATCGTCTTCGGCCTGCTGCCGTCGAACCCGCAGGGCGCACGGTACGACCGGCCCGGGACGAACCGATGAGCAACGGCGGGACGCCCCAGTGGGGCCAGCCGGACGGCGACCAGTCGCAGGGGCAGCCCGGCTACGGGCAGCAGCCCGGCTACGGCGAGCAGCCTCAGTACGGGCAGCAGCCTGGTTACGGGCAGCAGCCCCAGTACGGGCAACAGCCTGGTTACGGGCAGCAGCCGTACCAGCAGCCGTACGCGCAGCCGTACGCAGACCCGTACCCGCAGTTCGCGCAGCCGATCCCGCTCGGTCCCGACGGGGTCCCGCCGCTCTGGGCACCGTGGTACGGCATCGGGTTCCTCGACGCGTTCACCCGGTTCTTCAAGAAGTACGCCCGGTTCGACGGCCGCGCCAGCCGGAGTGAGTTCTGGTACGCGGTGCTCGCGAACGCCATCGTGACCATCGTGCTGTTCGGCGGGTTCTACGCCGTCCTCTTCGCGACGGTCGGGGCGAGTGGCGCCGTCGACGAGTACGGCAACCCCGCGGGGAGCAGTGCGCCGTCGCCGTTCGCCTTCGTCCTGCTCGCGCTCTACTTCGTGTGGTCGCTTGGGACCCTCGTGCCGAGCATCGCCCTGGGGTGGCGTCGCGTGCACGATGCGAACCTGGCCGGTCCGTTCTGGCTCATCGCGCTCTTCGTCAGCGCCGCCGCGATCGTGTTCGGCTGCCTGCCGTCGAACCCGGCCGGTGCGCAGTACGACCGCCCCGACCTGCGGTAGATCCACGAACGAGAACAGCCCGCCCCACGCGTCGAGCGCGGGGCGGGCTGTTCGTGTGTCGGAGGGCTCAGACCACCCGGAGACGGATGAGCGCGCCGTCGACGACCAGGTCACGCACGGTGGCCGACGGGTCGGCGATCTGGAAGCGCAGGGCCCCGCCCGGCTGCTCGAACCACGGCTGGACGAAGCGGACGTTCACCAGGAACGGCCGGTCGACGACGTACCGGTGGGTCTCCGCCGACGAGGTCACGTGCGGGGGCAGCGACCGGCTGGGCAGCGGGGTGTCGAGCGGGTGCAGCAGGTAGCCGTCCGGGCCACCGATGCGGTCGACGGGGACACCGGCCGGGATCTGGATGGTCAGCCCCTGCTCGCCGGCCTGTGCGACCTGCTGCGCGAGCTGCGGGTAGGTCGACGCCGCGCGGTCGCGGAGCCCTTCGAGCTCGTGGCGGGGGATGTCGCGCGGCTCCGGGAACGGACGGTTCAGGAACCGGCGCAGCATCTCGACCGCGTCGTCCTCACCCGTGGCCTGCGCGAGACGACGTGCCGTGCCGTAGTCGACGACCTCGAGCGCGTAGCCGGAGGCGTCGGTCTGGACGATGCGGAGCGCCCCCTCGACCGGCGGTTCGTGCAGGGTCTCGCCGGGGAGCTGCACGTACCGGGTCGTGTAGCCGAGCTGGTCGAGGATGGGGCGGGTGTCCGCGAACGTCATGGTCGGGAGCCTATCGGTCGGCGTGGTGCTGGGCCTTGGACGGAGCCGGGACTACGCCCGGCCGCGCATGATCGCCTGCTTGACCTCGGAGATCGCCTTCGTCACCTGGATGCCACGGGGGCACGCGTCGGTGCAGTTGAAGGTCGTGCGGCAGCGCCAGACGCCTTCCTTGTCGTTGAGGATGTCGAGACGGACGTTCGCGGCGTCGTCGCGGGAGTCGAAGATGAACCGGTGTGCGTTCACGATCGCGGCGGGGCCGAAGTACTGCCCGTCGGTCCAGAACACCGGGCAGGACGACGTGCACGCGGCGCAGAGGATGCACTTCGTGGTGTCGTCGAAGCGGGCACGGTCGGCGACGGACTGCACGCGCTCCTTGCCGGGCGTCGGGGCCGACGAGGACTGCAGGAACGGCTGCACCTCGCGGTAGCTCTGGAAGAAGGGCTCCATGTCGACGACGAGGTCCTTCTCGAGCGGCAGGCCCTTGATCGCCTCGACGTAGATCGGCTTCGAGACGTCGAGGTCCTTGATGAGGGTCTTGCACGCCAGGCGGTTGCGGCCGTTGATGCGCATGGCGTCGGACCCGCAGACGCCGTGTGCGCACGAGCGTCGGAAGGTCAGGGACCCGTCCTGCTCCCACTTGATCTTGTGCAGGGCGTCGAGGATGCGGTCGGTCGGCAGCATCATGACGTCGAAGTCCTGCCAGCGCGGCTCGTCGTCGACGTCGGGATCGAAGCGACGGACGATGACCGTGACGGAGAAGGATCCGGGAGGAGCGTCCTGCACGGTGTCGGTGCGGGGTGCGTCGGAGACCAGGGTGTCGGTCATCTCAGTACTTCCTCTCCATCGGCTGGTACCGCGTGATGACGACGGGCTTCCAGTCGAGCGTGATGTGGTCGTCGGCGAGTGACGAGTGCGGGTCGCCCGTCAGGTACGCCATGGTGTGCTGCATGTAGTTCTCGTCGTCGCGCTTCGGGTAGTCGTCGCGCATGTGGCCGCCACGGCTCTCCTTGCGGTTGCGCGCGGAGTAGACGACGACCTCGGCCAGGTCGAGCAGGAACCCGAGCTCGACGGCCTCGAGCAGGTCGGTGTTGAACCGCTTGCCCTTGTCCTGCACGGAGACCTGCATGAAGCGGTTGCGGAGCGTGTGCAGGGTCTCGGTGACGCGGGCCAGCGACTCGTCCGTGCGGAACACCTGCGCGTTCTTGTCCATCTCCTCCTGCAGTTCCTTGCGGAGGGCGGAGACGCGCTCGGTGCCGGTCGAGGCACGGAGCTGGTCGAGCATGCCGCGGACTCCGGCCGCCGGGTCTTCCGGCAGTGGGAGGAACTCGGCGGTCTGGACCCACTCGGCAGCGTTGTTGCCCGAGCGCTTGCCGAAGACGTTGATGTCGAGCAGCGAGTTGGTGCCGAGGCGGTTGGAGCCGTGCACGGAGACGCAGGCGCACTCGCCGGCGGCGTACAGGCCCGGGACGACGGTGGTGTTGTCGTACAGGACCTCGGCCTTGACGTTCGTCGGGATCCCGCCCATCGCGTAGTGCGCGGTCGGCATCACGGGCACCGGCTCGACGACGGGGTCGACGCCGAGGTACGTGCGGGCGAACTCGGTGATGTCCGGCAGCTTCGTCTCGAGGACCTCGGCGCCCAGGTGCGTGCAGTCGAGCAGCACGTAGTCCTTGTTCGGTCCGGCCCCCCGGCCCTCGGCGACTTCCTGCACCATGCAGCGCGCGACGATGTCACGCGGTGCGAGGTCCTTGATGGTGGGGGCGTACCGCTCCATGAAGCGCTCACCCGAGGCGTTCCGGAGGATCGCGCCCTCGCCGCGGGCGCCCTCGGTCAGCAGGATGCCGAGCCCGGCGAGCCCGGTCGGGTGGAACTGGAAGAACTCCATGTCCTCGAGCGGCAGGCCCTTGCGCCACACGATGCCGACGCCGTCGCCGGTCAGGGTGTGCGCGTTCGAGGTGGTCTTGTACATCTTGCCGAACCCGCCGGTCGCGAAGATCATCGCCTTGGCGTGGAAGACGTGCAGCTCACCGGTCGCGAGCTCGAACGCGACGACGCCGGCCGGCTGCTGGCGGGTGACACCGTCGTCACCGACGACGTCGACCATGATGAGGTCGAGCGCGTAGAACTCGTTGTAGAACTCGACGCCGAGCTTCACGCAGTTCTGGAACAGCGTCTGCAGGATCATGTGCCCGGTGCGGTCTGCTGCGTAGCAGGCCCGTCGGACCGGGGACTTGCCGTGGTCGCGGGTGTGTCCACCGAAACGGCGCTGGTCGATCTTGCCCTCGGGCGTGCGGTTGAACGGCAGGCCCATGTTCTCGAGGTCGATGACGGCGTCGATCGCCTCTTTCGCCAGGATCTCGGCGGCGTCCTGGTCGACCAGGTAGTCGCCGCCCTTGATCGTGTCGAACGTGTGCCACTCCCACGAGTCCTCTTCGACGTTGGCGAGGGCCGCGGCCATCCCGCCCTGCGCCGCACCGGTGTGCGACCGGGTGGGGTAGAGCTTCGAGATGACGGCCGTCTTCGCCTTCGGGCCGGCTTCGATCGCGGCTCGCATGCCCGCGCCTCCGGCGCCGATGATGACGATGTCGAACTGGTGGTGGTGGACGGTGGTCTCGGTCACAGGGGTCTTTCCGTAGACGGTGGGAACGCGGGCAGCAACGGTGGTGGTGCTACTGCGCGGGGCAGAAGGACGGCAGGTCGGCGGCAGCGGCGCCGGCGGGGCACGGGTCGAAGGTCCAGCAGACGAGGAGCCCGAGCACGATCAGCACGACGCAGGCGGCCAGGATCGCGACGAGGAGGGTCTTGCGGATGCCGGGCTTCGACACGTAGTCGTTGACGATCGTGCGCATGCCGTTCGAGCCGTGGATGAGGGCGAGGACCAGCATGAGCGAGTCCCAGACCTGCCAGAAGGGGTTGGCCCACTTGCCGGCGACGAAGGCGAAGTCGATCTGCTTGACGCCCTCGCCCGCCACCATGTTGACGAAGAGGTGGCCGAAGATCAGCACGACGAGCAGCACGCCCGAGGCGCGCATGTAGATCCAGCCCCACTTCTCCCAGTTGGTGGTGCTGCGGGCGGCTGCGGCCGAGCGGGGAGGTTCGACGATCTGCGTGGTCATGTTCGTGCCCCTCAGTTGAAGTCCGCGACGAGGTTCATGAGCTGGCGGGGCAGGAAGCCCGCGATCGCCACCGCCCACAGGACCATGACGATCCAGAACATGGCCCGCTGGTACTTCGGGCCCTTCGACCAGAAGTCGATCAGGATGATCCGCAGGCCGTTGAAGGCGTGGAACACGATGGCCATGACGAGCGCGATCTCGCCGAGGTTCATGATCGGGGTCTTGTACGTGCCGATGACCGCGTTGTACGCCTCTGGGGAGAGCCGCACGAGCGCCGTGTCGAGGATGTGCACGAGCAGGAAGAAGTAGATCGCGACGCCGGTGATGCGGTGGAGAACCCACGACCACATCCCGATCGAACCGCGGTAGAGCGTGCCCTGTGGCGTCCGAGAAGCCCGTGGAGCATCGATACGCTCCCCATCGATACGTGCGTCGGGCACCGCGGTCGCCGTACCCCCGCCGGTGTGCTCAGCCATGAGCTCGTCCTTCCATAGGACGGGCTCGCCCGATCGGCGAGCCCTTGCCGTTCGTGTTCGTGTGGAACACGACCCATCCTATGCGCGGGCGCTGACCTTCTCGTCCCGACCGGCCCGGAGGCCCCGTCCGACGGGCGGCGCGCCGATGGTGCGGGCCGTGTCGTGGTGGTCGAGGAGCTGGTCGCCGACGGCCTCCCAGGTGGTTCCCTCGACCCGGAGTCGACCGGCGGAACCCATCCGCTCCGCCAGCGCGCGGTCGTGGTGCAGCCGCAGGACCGCGTGTCGCAGGGCCTGCGGGGCATCGGCGTCGTAGAGCTCGCCGTCGAGTCCCGGGGCCACCAGGTCGAGCGGGCCGCCGGACGCCGGCGCGATCACGGGCAGGCCGGAGGCGTGGGCCTCCTGCAGGGTCTGCCCGAAGGTCTCGGCCGGACCGGTGTGCACGAACAGGTCGAGCGCCGCGTACGCGTCGGCGAGGGCGTCGCCGCGCAGGGGGCCGGTGAAGGTGACGTCGAGGTGCCGGAGCCGACGTTCGAGCATCGCCCGCGACGGACCCCCTCCGGCCACGACGACCCGGATGCCGGGGACACCGCCGAGCTCGGCGAGCCGCTCGACCTCCTTCTCCGGGGCGAGGCGTCCGACGTAGCCGACGATGGTCTCACCGTTGGGGGCCAGGCGGCGGCGGAGTGCCCGGACGTGCCCGGTCGACCGACGCGCGGGGTGGAACAGCTCGGTGTCGACACCGCGACCCCAGCGGGCGACGCGGGGCACGCCCTCCTCGGCGAGCATCGCGGCCGTCGCGCTCGACGGGGCGAGCGTCAGCGAGGCCCCGGCGTGGATGCGTCCGAGGATCTTCCGCACCAACGGGACGGTCGCGGTCAGGCCGTTGCGGCGGGCGAACCCGGCCACGTCGGTCTGGAAGACGGCGATGGAGGGGATGCCGAGCCTCCCGGCTGCCGTGATCGCGCGCCCACCCAACAGGAACGGACTGGCGGCGTGGAGCACGTCGGCGCCGGAGGCGGCGAGGATCGTGTCGAGCACCGGGTGGGGGAGCGCCACCGGGAACTGGCGGTAGGCGACGGCGGGGATGCGGTGGACGTCGAAGGAGCGGTAGCGCTCGACGGCGCTGCGCGACCGGAACTGCGCGAGGCCGGGGGTGTCCGGGGCGATCACGACCGCGCGGTGACCCCGTCGTTCCAGGTGGTCGAGGACCGCCAGGACACTGGTGGTCACGCCGTTGAGGGTGGGCAGGAAGCTCTCGGTCACGACGGCGACGGTCCGGGGGGACGTGCCGCGCTCCACGCTGCGTGCGCTCATGGTGCTGCCCATGCTCCGGGCGTGACGTGACCCGGCGGGGCCGACGACGTGAACGGGACGCGCGCGCCGGGTGAACAACGCTGCGGGAGCCCGCATGCGGGAATCGTGCGGAGACCACCCAGGATCCGCCCGGTGGGACCGGTACGGTGAGCGCGTGGCTGACGCTCTCGAAGACTTCTACGCGATCATCCCCGCAGGGGGCATCGGATCGCGCCTGTGGCCGTTGTCGCGCGCGGACGCACCCAAGTTCCTGCACGACCTGACGGGTTCCGGCACCTCGCTGCTGCGGCAGACCTGGGACCGCCTGGCGCCGCTCGCCGGCGACCAGCGGATCATGGTCGTCACCGGCCGTGCGCACCGGGTCGCGGTGGAGTCGCAGCTGCCCGGCGTCGAGGACCACAACGTGGTGCTCGAGAGCGAGCCGAAGGACTCCACGGCCGCCATCGGCCTGGCCGCGGCGATCCTGGTGCGCCGCGAGCCCGACGTCGTCATCGGCTCGTTCGCCGCCGACCACGTCATCGGTGACGCACGCGGTTTCCGCCGCTCGGTCCGCGAAGCCGTCGCCGTCGCCCGCGCCGGCTACGTCACCACCATCGGCATCACCCCGACGGAACCCGCGATCGGCTTCGGCTACATCAACGCCGACACCGCCGGGCTCGACATCGAGGGCGCCCCGACCGCACACGCGGTGAAGTCCTTCGTCGAGAAGCCGGACCTCGACACCGCCCGCTCGTACGTCGAGCAGGGCAACTACCTCTGGAACGCCGGCATGTTCATCGCGCGCGCCGATGTGCTGCTCGCCGAGATCGGCCGGACGAAGCCGGAGCTGCTGGCGGGCATCAACGAACTCGCCGACGCCTGGGACACCTCGGCCCGCGGCGCCGTCGTCGACGCCGTCTGGCCGATGCTCGAGAAGATCGCGATCGACTACACGGTCGCCGAACCCGCCGCCGCAGCCGGACGCATGGCCGTCGTCCCCGGTGACTTCGACTGGGACGACGTGGGGGACTTCGCCTCCCTCGCCAAGCTGCAGTCCGGCGGTCGGCCGAACAACCTCGCCGTGCTCGGGGACGGTGCCCGCATCCTGGCGGACTCGTCGAGCGGCATCGTGATCTCGCACAGCCAGCGACTCATCTCGCTCATCGGCGTCGAGGACATCGTCGTCGTGGACACCCCGGATGCCCTGCTCGTCACCACCAGCGCGAACGCGCAGCGGGTGAAGGGTGTGGTGGATGCCCTGAAGATCAGCGGCCGAGGCGACGTCCTGTAGGTTCGAGCATCGGCCAGCCGGCCGGTGATGTTCCAGGTGTAGGGTCGCTGGGGAGCGACGTCGGGGGAGGACATGGCGGACATCGAGTTCGACGCGGGGGACGCGAAGGCGCTGTCGAAGGCGGCACGGTCGGCAGCCGACGCCCTGCGGGGCCAGAGTGGGACCCGCTCGGCGTCGGCTGAGGCGGCGCTCGCCGACTTCGCGGGGTCGTACGCGGATCGCTTCAACGACGCGGTTGTGATCGAGGCCGAGGACCGGGGCAGGCTTGTCGGCGTGCTGACCGACCTGGCGTCCGCCCTCGATCGCGCGGTTGAACTCGCCGAGCAGGAGCGCGAGCGTGTGCGGGCGCACGCCGCCTGGAAGCTCCGAGACGCCGACCGCCAGCGCGCCGCCAATGAGGCGTTGGCCGGACCGTTCTCCGGCGTCGCGATCGGGGTGTGGGACACGTTCGTGGACCGGGAACCCTCGGATGACCCACTTCGTCCACCCGTCGTCGACGCCGAGTTCCGTGGACGCGAGCGTGCGCGGTACGGGAACGGCGCGAGCGGGGGCAAGAGCTCCGCTGATCCGGCGGCGTTACGGGGCTTCGTGTCCGCTGTGGCGGGCCTCGACACCGCGGCGTCGGCGGAGGCAACGCGGGTGCGTTCGGCGTGGTCGTCGTTCCGGTCATCGTGCGCCTGGGTGCAGGTCGACCGTGGCAGCATGCCGGTCGGATTCGAGCGGTACGTGGCCGAGAACGACGAAGACACGTCCTGGATCACGAAGACTGCTCAGGCATTCGAAGATGCTGGTGGCGGCGGTGCGCTGTCCGACGCAGTGCTCGACATCGCAGCCATGGGGCGGGAGGCACCCGCTGTCCAGAGACTGCTGGCTGATCACCTGACGCCGGCCCAGGTCGCCGCGAGGTGGGCTTCGCTCGGTCTGACCAAGTCTGACGCCGACGCCCTCCGAGCGTTGCCGACGTCGGTGTTGTCCGAGCTCGGCAACCTGGAGGGCATCCCGTACTGGGCGCGGAGCACCGCCAACGTCGTGGTGCTGAACCAGCGGCTGGGCGACGTCGAGCTCGAGATCGAGACGCTGCAGGGCCGGGTCGCCTCCGCTGGGGAAGGCGCGAGCGCGATGGCTCGGCGGCTGGCGTCGCTTCAAGAAGAGATGAAGTCGTTGCGGAACATCAACGCGACGATGGCGAAGGCGGGCACGGACAGCCCTCGGTACCTGATCGCGCTCACCGACCACCAGCCGCCGTTGGCCGCCGTCTCGATCGGAGATCTCGACACGGCCGACTCCGTGACGTGGGCGGTACCCGGGATGGACACCACGACCGCGGACATGAGTTCGTGGACCTCGGCAGCGCAGAACATCTACGACCAGCAGTTGCGTCGTGGCGACCCTGCTGGTCGAGCGGTGATCGCCTGGATCGGGTATGACGCTCCGAACCCAGCGGACGTCTTGCTCATGGGGAAGGCCGAGCGGGGTGGCGAGAACCTCGCCGCGTCGATCCGAGGGCTGGACGCCGTGCGTGCTGGGCGGATGCCGGAGACGAACATCGTCGGGCACTCCTACGGCACGACAACAGCGGCGGTTGCCCTGTCGAAGAGGGGCGTCCACGTCGACCGGTTCGTGGCACTCGGTTCGGCGGGTTTGCCAGACGAGGTCACTTCGGCGAACGATCTGCACGCTGGACGCGTCTACGCGTCGCAGGCCAAGGATGCACCGGTGGGACAGACCGGCAAGGGCGACGAGTGGGCTTC
This sequence comes from Curtobacterium sp. MCLR17_039, assembly GCF_003234745.1. NCBI lineage: Bacteria > Bacillati > Actinomycetota > Actinomycetes > Micrococcales > Microbacteriaceae > Curtobacterium > Curtobacterium sp. MCLR17_039. The sequence continues at coordinate 134,233 of NZ_QKTF01000001.1, read as the reverse complement.
CTTCGGACGAGACCACAGCGTCGGGCATCGCGTAGACCCCACATCGGAAGCCTTCGATGCGACGGTGTTCGGCGCCGACGGCACGACGACGAAGGGTGGCGAGAAGTTGAACTCGGTCCTGCATCACGACCCGCTGAACAGCGACCGACGGGGGTATCTCGACCGCGGCACCGAGACGCTGCACAACGTCGGACTCGCGATCAATGGTCGCGATGACGAACTGACTGCGGCCCGAGCCAGATGAACGCACGGAACGACTGAGGAGAACGATGATCGTCGCAACGCCCGTCCGGAGCGTGGCAGGGTGCGCTCTCGCATTCGTGATGGTGATCGCGGTGCTCGCCGGTTGCGCCCGGCACCCAGAGGAGAGGAAGGCGTACGTGGACCCTGACACCGCGAAACAGCAGATGATCGACGCCATCGACGACGTCACTGGACGTCTGGGCGGCGAGTGGAAGGCGCGAACTGGGCCCGACTACGCCGAGAGCTGCAGCTTGTCCGGCGGGGAGAAGGGGGCGCACTGGGTGTACCTCACCGGCCGGACTTCCAAGGTCGGTTCGGAGGACCCGGAACCGGACGCGAAGGAGACGCTCGACCGCTGGGAATCCCAGGGCATGGAAGTCGAGCGTTGGGCTGACCCCGACGGGCCCGCGATCGTCGGCCGCGGCGGTGGCTCGATCGACTCCATCAACCTGTACGCATTTCCGGGCCACTACACCGTTGAAGCCATCTCGCTCTGTTTCCCGGGTGACGCCGACAGCTTGTGACACACCGACGTGACGTGGGATGCGGCTTTGTCGGCTCCGTGCTCCTGGTCGGCATGCTGCTGGTGGGGCCGACCGGTTGCGCCGCGCAGAGGACCGGCACCGGTTCATCTGAGCGGGCGGAGCGCCAGGTGAGTGAGAACGCCGCGAAGCGACAGATGGTCGAAGCGGTCGATGACGCAACAGAGCGACTCGGCGGTGAATGGAAAGCACGCACCGGGCCGGACTACGCGGAAGGCTGCGTCCTCGCGGACGGCGAGCGAGGTGCACACTGGCGCTACCTCACCGGGAGCACGCTGGCCGGGCGACCCGATGCCGACGCCGCCCGGGTAACCGAGCACTAGGAACGTCAGGGGATGCGGGTCACCCAGCGTGATTCGAGCGACGGGCCCGCCATCTTCGGCGACGGCGCAGGGAAGGTCACCTCGATCAGCGTCTACGCCCACTCGGGGAACTACACCGTCCAGGCCGTCTCACTGTGCTTCCCGGGCGATGCCGACGAACTCTGACCTCCAGAGATCCGCCCCGCCGGCAGCGTCCTGTAGCGCTCCACCGACAAACCCCTCGAACTGGGGGTCTGCGTGCGACCCTGCGTTACGGGCGCGTTTCGGCGGGGTCGCGATCCCGTAACCGATCCGCAGGACCCCCGCAACGGGTCCTGTACCGGCCCGACGGTCGTGTACTGTCGCCACGATCGCCCGGAACGCACGTGGTCCGGGCACGCTCCCCGGAGGAACCAACCCGTGACATCTCGTACCCGACAGGTCGTCCTCAGCGGCCTCGCGCTCGCCGGCACCGTCGCCGTCCTGGCCGGCTGCGCCTCGGCGCCGTCCACCACCGACTCGGCGAAGAAGACCGACTTCCGCCCCTGCATGGTCTCCGACGCCGGTGGGTTCGACGACAAGTCGTTCAACCAGCTCGGCTACGAGGGCATGAAGGACGCCGCCAAGGACCTCGGCGCCACCTACAAGGAGGCCGAGTCGAAGGACGCCACCGTCTACGACTCGAACATCGAGCAGCTCATCGGCCAGAACTGCAACCTCGTCGTGACCGTCGGCTTCAACCTGGCCGACGCCACGAAGAAGCAGGCCGCTGCGAACCCCGACACCGACTTCGCGATCATCGACGACAACTCGATCGACGCGAAGAACGTCAAGCCGATCACGTTCGACACCTCGCAGGCGGCGTTCCTCGCCGGCTACGCGGCGGCGTCCTACTCGAAGACCGGCGTCGTCGGCACCTTCGGTGGCATGCAGATCCCGACCGTCACCATCTTCATGGACGGCTTCGCGGACGGCGTGAAGTACTACAACGAGCAGAAGGACAAGGACGTCAAGGTCGTCGGCTGGAACGTCGACACCGGCAAGGGCTCCTTCACCGGTGGCTTCGAAGCCGGCACGCAGGCCAAGTCGGTCGCGCAGACGCTCCTCGACCAGGACGCCGACGTGATCCTGCCCGTCGGTGGCCCGATCTACCAGTCCGCCGCCGAGGCCATCAAGGACGCCGACAACGGCTCCGTCCTGATCGGTGCGGACAGCGACCTCTACGAGGCCGACCCCCGCTACAAGGACATCGCCTTCACCTCGGTCGAGAAGGGCATGCGCCCGGCCGTGAAGGACGTCGTCGAGCAGGCGGCTGACGACAAGTTCTCGAAGGACCCGTACGTGGGCACCCTCGAGAACGACGGCGTCGGCATCGCGCCGTTCCACGACTTCGAGTCCAAGGTCGACAAGGGCCTGCAGGGCGAGCTCGACGACGTGAAGGCCGGCATCATCGACGGCTCGATCAAGGTCAAGACCCAGTCCTGACCCGGTGAACGCGGGCGGGGGAGCATCCCTCGCCCGCGTTCTCGTGCGCCCGGGTGGCGCACACCACATCGTGCATCCGCGGGGTGCACGCGACACCGTGCGCCCGCGTGGCGCGCGCGAGACAGAAATAGACTCCCGAACATGAAGCTCGAACTCCGCGGCATCACCAAGCGGTTCGGCGCCCTGGTCGCCAACGACCACATCTCGCTCACCGTCGAGCCGGGTGAGGTCCACTGCCTCCTGGGTGAGAACGGCGCCGGCAAGTCCACCCTGATGAACGTCCTGTACGGCCTGTACGACGCCGACGAGGGCGAGATCCTGCTCGACGACGTGGTGCAGGACTTCGACGGCCCCGGTGACGCCATGCGCGCCGGCATCGGCATGGTGCACCAGCACTTCATGCTCGTGCCCGTGTTCACCGTCGCCGAGAACGTCATGCTGGGCCAGGAGCAGACCAGCTTCGGCGGGCGGCTCGACCTGGCCGGTGCCCGCAAGCGTGTGCAGGAGATCTCCGACCGCTTCGGGTTCGACGTCGACCCCGACGCCAAGGTCGAGGACCTGCCCGTCGGCGTGCAGCAGCGCGTCGAGATCATCAAGGCGCTGTCCCGCGACGCCTCCGTGCTGGTGTTCGACGAACCGACGGCCGTCCTCACCCCGCAGGAGACCGACGAGCTGATGGGCATCATGCGCCAGCTCCGCGAAGCCGGCACCGCGATCGTCTTCATCACCCACAAGCTCCGCGAGGTGCGCGAGGTCGCCGACCGCATCACGGTCATCCGTCTCGGCAAGGTCGTCGGCGAAGCCTCGCCGACCGCCACCAACAACGAGCTGGCCGCGCTGATGGTCGGCCGTGCCGTCTCGCTCGTGGTCGACAAGGAACCCTCGACCGGTGGCGACGACGCCCTGGTCGTCGAGCACCTCACCGTCACCGACCCGTCCGGCATCGTGCTCGTCGACGACGTCTCCTTCACGGTGCGTCGCGGCGAGGTCCTGGCGATCGCCGGGGTGCAGGGCAACGGCCAGACCGAGCTCACCGAGGCGATCATCGGCCTCGAGCCCGCCCATGCCGGCCGGATCACCCTGGACGGCAAGGAGCTCACCGGCCGGAGCGTCAAGCAGGTGCTCGACGCGGGCGTCGGCTTCGTCCCCGAGGACCGCAAGGAGGACGGCCTGGTCGGCGAGTTCACCATCGCCGAGAACCTGATGCTCGACCGGGCCGACCACGCCGAGTTCGTCCGCGCCGGCACGATCCGGTCGGCGGAACGCGACGCCTTCGCCGACGAGAAGATCGCCGAGTTCGACATCCGCACCCCCGGCCGCACCACCGCGGCCGGTCGGCTGTCCGGCGGGAACCAGCAGAAGATCGTCCTGGCGCGCGAACTGAGCCGTGAACTGCGGCTGTTCGTCGCCGCGCAGCCCACCCGCGGCATCGACGTGGGCTCGATCGAGTTCGTCCACAAGCGCATCGTCGCCACCCGCGACACCGGGGTGCCGGTCATCGTCGTCTCCACCGAGCTCGACGAGGTCGTCGCCCTGGCCGACCGCATCGCCGTGATGTACCGCGGCGGCATCGTCGGCATCGTCCCCGCGACCACCCCCCGCGACGTCCTCGGCCTCATGATGGCCGGGGAGATCCCCGAAGGAACGGAGCTGGCCGCATGACCGGTTCGGCCGGCGAGATCCACGCCACACCCACGACCGGAACGGAGCTGGCAGCGTGACCACCCCACCGCCAGACAACACGCAGCAGCCGACCCCGGCTGCGCACGGCACCGCGGACGCCCCGCTCACCGACGACCGTCTGCAGGAGGTCGAGTCGACCCCGCACCTGATGACGGACTCGGCAGAGGACACCGAGCGCCGCAACGGCGCCGGTGGTGACCGCTGGCAGGCCGCCCTGCAGGGGATCCTGAACGGCTCCGTGCTCGTCACGGTGCTCGCCGTCGTCCTCGCGCTGGTCGCCTGCGGCATCCTCATCGCCGTGACGGACGAGAACGTCCGTGCCACCGCCGGGTACTTCTTCGCCCGCCCGACGGACATGCTCCAGGCGGTCGGCACCGCGGTCGGCGGCGCGTACGCCTCGCTGTTCCAGGGCTCGGTGTTCAACTTCGGCGCGGACTCGTTCCAGCAGGCGATCGGGCCCCTCACGCGCTCCGTCGACTACTCGGTGCCGCTCATCGCCGCCGGACTCGGGATCGCGCTCTCGTTCCGCGCCGGGCTGTTCAACATCGGCGGCCAGGGGCAGATCCTGATGGGCGCTGCTGCCGCCGGGTGGGTCGGGTTCTCGTTCGACGGGCCCGCCGCGATCCACATCCCGCTCACGATCCTCGCCGGCATCGTCGGCGGCGCGGTCTGGGGTGGCATCGTCGGGGTGCTCAAGGCCCGGACGGGTGCGAACGAGGTGGTCGTCACGATCATGCTCAACTACGTCGCGCTCTACCTGGTCAGCTACCTGCTCCGCACCCCCGGCCTGCTGCAGGCCCCGGGCAGCAGCAACCCGATCTCGCCCGCCACGAAGGAGAGCGCCCTGCTGCCGCAGCTCTTCGGCGTGCGGTACGGCGTGGACCTCGGGTTCATCGTCGCGATCATCGCGGTCGTCGTCGTCTGGTGGCTCGTCAACAAGTCGTCGCTCGGCTTCCGGTTCCGCACCATCGGTGAGAACCCCCGTGCCGCCCGCGTGGCCGGCATGAGCGTCCCGTCGCTGACCATCTGGGTGATGCTGATCTCCGGTGCCCTGGTCGGCATCGCCGGCGCCTACCAGGTGCAGGGCGCCGTCACCTCGGGCTTCACCTCGGGCATCGACGCCGGCATCGGCTTCGACGCCATCACCGTGGCCCTGCTCGGCCGCTCCAAGCCCTGGGGCGTCTTCTGGGCGGCCATCCTGTTCGGCGTGCTGAAGAACGGTGGCTACGCCATGCAGGCCGCCAACGGCATCCCGATCGACATCGTCGGGGTCATCCAGGCCCTCATCGTCCTCTTCATCGCGGCGCCGCCGCTCGTCCGCGCGATCTTCCGGATCCCGCAGCCGGGTGCACGCAAGCGCACGAAGACGAGCAAGACCAGCAAGAAGGCGGTCGCCGCATGAGCACCATCAGCCCCACCGCGGCCCCCGCGTCGCCGCTCGCGGACCGTCCGGTCGAGACCACCAGGAGCTGGAAGCTCCCGATCGGGTACGGCGTGTTCACGCTCATCGCGATCGTGCTGTTCGGCCTGCTGCCGCGTTCCGGTACCACCACGTTCCGCCTCGCGAACGCCGGTGACTTCTTCGCGCTGCCGAACGTCCCGCTGCCCGCGCTCGGGACGGGCATCGTCGTCATCGTCCTGCTCGCGATCCTGACCGTGTACGCGTTCATCGAGACGCGGGCACTCCGCCGGGTCCCGCTGTGGGTCACGTCGGTGTTCGCAGTCGTCTTCGTCATCGGGTTCCTGACCTGGGCCGCGGCCGGTTCGTCCCTGCCGATCCCCGGCCTGCTGCTCGGCGCGCTGAGCCTGAGCGTCCCGCTCGTGTTCGGTGCCCTCGGCGGCGTCATCTCCGAGCGGGTCGGCGTGGTGAACATCGCGATCGAGGGCCAGTTCCTCGCCGGTGCGTTCAGCTCCGCGATGGTCGCGTCGATCACCGGGTCGCCCTGGGTCGGCCTCGTCGCCGCGCTCGTCGCCGGCATGCTCGTGTCGTTCGTCCTCGCGGCGTTCAGCATCAAGTACCTGGTCGACCAGGTCATCGTCGGTGTCGTCATCAACGCGTTCATCTCCGGCCTGACCGGCTTCCTGTACTCGCAGGTGCTCTCCCCGAACGAGGAGACCCTGAACATCGGCATCCGGTTCCCGAAGGTCGAGATCCCGCTGCTGCACCAGATCCCGGTCATCGGTCCGGTGTTCTTCGAGCAGACGGTCGTCGTCTACCTGGCCTACATCGCCGTGGCGGTCGTCACCTTCGGCCTGTTCAAGACCCGCTGGGGCCTGCGCCTCCGCGCGGTCGGCGAGCACCCGCAGGCCGCCGACACGGTGGGCATCAACGTCACGAGCACCCGGTTCTGGAACGTCTCCCTCGCCGGTGCGATCGCCGGTCTCGGTGGGGCGTACTTCACCCTCGACGCGGTCGGGCCGTTCACGAAGGACATGACCGCGGGCGCCGGCTACATCGCGCTGGCCGCCGTCATCTTCGGCCGGTGGGACCCCATCAAGGCGACGCTCGCGGCGCTGCTGTTCGGCTTCGCGTCGAACCTGCAGAACACGCTCGGAGCGATCGACTCACCCGTGCCCAGCGAGTTCCTGCTGATGCTGCCGTACGTGGTGACGATCTTCGCCGTGGCCGGCCTGGTCGGGCAGTCGCGCGGCCCCGCCGCGTCCGGCAAGCCCTACATCAAGAGCTGACGGCCTGGAGGCACGACACATGACCGACACGCAGCAACCAGGTGACCAGGCGGTCACCGCCACCGATCCGACGGACGCCGCCACGGGCCTCCCGGTCGACGACGTGGACTGGGGCGTCCTGCGGGACGCCGCCACGGCCGCGATGCGGCGCGCCTACGCGCCGTACTCGTCGTTCCCGGTGGGCGCCGCGGCGCTCACCGACGACGGCCGGATCGTCTCCGGCTGCAACATCGAGAACGCGAGCTACGGGGTGACGCTCTGCGCGGAGTGTTCCCTCGTTTCGCAGCTGCACATGACCGGCGGCGGCAAGCTCGTCGCGTTCACGTGCGTCGACGGCGACGGGGCGACCCTGATGCCGTGCGGCCGCTGCCGCCAGCTGCTGTTCGAGCACTCGACCGAGGGCATGCTCCTCGAGACGCTCTCCGGCATCCGCACCATCGACGAGGTCCTGCCGGACGCCTTCGGGCCGCGCACCCTCGCCACGTACCAGCAGGAGCACTGACATGGCCGTCGAGCCGTTCGACACCGTCGACCTCATCCGCACGAAGCGCTCCGGCGGCGCCCTGAGCACCGCCGAGGTCGACTGGCTCGTCGACGCGTACACCCGCGGCTACGTCGAGGACCCGCAGATGGCCGCGATGGCGATGGCGATCTTCCTGAACGGGATGGAGCGGCGCGAGATCAAGGACCTCACGCTCGCGATGATCGCGTCGGGGGAGCGGATGTCGTTCTCGTCGCTCGGCAAGACGACGGTCGACAAGCACTCCACGGGCGGGGTCGGCGACAAGATCACCCTGCCGCTGGCACCCCTGGTGGCGTCGTTCGGCGTCGCGGTGCCGCAGCTGTCCGGCCGCGGGCTCGGCCACACCGGCGGCACGCTCGACAAGCTCGAGTCGATCCCCGGGTGGCAGGCGTCCATCTCGAACGACCGCATGATGCAGGTGCTGGAGGACGTCGGCGCGGTCATCTGCGCCGCCGGGTCCGGCCTGGCCCCCGCGGACAAGAAGCTCTACGCGCTCCGCGACATCACCGGCACGGTCGAGTGCATCCCGCTCATCGCGTCGAGCATCATGTCGAAGAAGATCGCCGAGGGCACCGGTGCGCTCGTGCTCGACGTCAAGTTCGGGTCCGGCGCGTTCATGCCGACCTACGAGGCGTCCAGGGAGCTCGCGCAGACCATGGTCGACCTCGGCAACGACGCCGGGGTCGCGACCTCGGCGCTGCTGACCGACATGGAGGTCCCGCTCGGGCTGACGATCGGCAACGCGCTCGAGGTGCGGGAGTCGGTCGAGGTGCTCGCCGGCGGTGGCCCCGCCGACGTCGTCGAGCTGACCGTGGCGCTCGCGACCGAGATGCTCACGCTGGCCGGACTGCCCGACGCCGACCCCGCAGCGGCGCTCGCGGACGGCCGCGCCATGGACACCTGGCGTCGGATGATCGAGGCGCAGGGCGGGGACCCGTCCGCCGCGTTGCCCGTGGCCCGCGAACAGCACGTCGTCACCGCTCCGACGTCGGGGGTCCTCACGCAGCAGGACGCACTGCCGTTCGGGGTCTCGGCCCGGCGGCTCGGGGCCGGTCGTGCCCGCGCGCAGGACCCGGTGCAGGCCGGTGCGGGCATCGAGCTCCACGTCAAGCCGGGGGACACCGTGACCGAGGGCCAGCCGCTCTGGACGCTCCACTCCGACGACGCGTCGCGGATCCCGCGCGCACTCGAGTCGCTCGAGGGTGCGTGGACCATCGGCCCGGCGGGCTCCGCTGCCACGGCACGTGGGCCGATCGTGCGCGAGCGCATCGGGTCCTGAGCCCGGCCACCCGACCGACCGGAGGCTCCCTGCACAGCTGTGGGGAGCCTCCAGTGTCTTCCGTTGTGGGTTGTGCACAGGTGCCTGCGCGGCGGCGGTGACCACCGATAGCCTGGGGGCATGAGCGCCGACGCCCCGACCTACCGCCTGCCCGACGCCGGGGCGGTCATCAACGACCTGCCGAAGGTCTCGCTGCACGACCACCTCGACGGCGGCCTGCGTCCCGCGACCATCATCGAGCTCGCAGCGTCGGCGGGTGTCACGCTCCCCACCACCGACCCGGCCGAGCTCGGGCAGTGGTTCGCCGACCAGTCGAACTCCGGCTCCCTGGTCGAGTACCTGAAGACGTTCGACGTCACCACGTCGGTGATGCAGACCGCGCCGCAGCTCACCCGGATCGCCCGCGAGTTCGTCGAGGACCTGGTCGCCGACGGCGTCGTCTACGGCGAGGTCCGCTGGGCGCCGGAGCAGCACCTGCAGGGCGGACTGACCCTCGACCAGACGGTCGAGGCGGTACAGGCCGGCATCGAGGAAGCCGTCGACGCCGCCGGTGGGCGCATCCGCGTCGGCCAGCTCGTCACCGCGATGCGGCACGCCGACCGGTCGCTCGAGATCGCCGAGCTCGCCGTCCGGCACCGTGACGCCGGGGTCGTCGGCTTCGACATCGCCGGTGCCGAAGCCGGGTTCCCCGCCTCGAACCACCGCGCCGCCTTCGACTACCTGGCGTCCGAACTGTTCCCCGTCACCGTGCACGCGGGCGAGGCCGACGGGCTCGCGTCCATCCGGTCCGCGCTCGTCGACGGCCGGGCGCTCCGCCTCGGGCACGGCGTCCGCATCTTCGAGGACGTCGCCCTGTCCGATGCCGGGGACGGCTCGACGCTGGCCTCCCTGGGCGAGGTCGCCTCGTGGGTCCGTGACCGCGAGATCCCGCTCGAGGTCTCGCCGTCGTCGAACCTGCAGACCGGTGCGATCGCGGCGTGGGGCGACGACCTCGCCGACCACCCGTTCGACGTGCTCTACCAGCTCGGCTTCCGCGTCACGGTGAACACCGACAACCGCCTGATGAGCGGGACCTCGCTGTCGAAGGAGCTCGCGCTGCTCGCCGGCACGTTCGGCTACGACCTCGACGACCTGGCCGCGTTCCAGATCAACGCCGCGCTCGGGTCGTTCCTGCCGCTCGAGGACCGCGAGGAGATCATCGCCACCATCACGGCCGGGTACCAGGAGGCCTGACGCATGGGACTGCCACCGCTGCCGGACACCGCCGTCCTCCTCGGTGCGGACGCGCCCGCATGGCGTGACGCGATGCGCCTGGTCGGCGGTGCGCTCGTCGCCTCGGGCGCCACCACCGACGAGTACACCGACGCCATGATCGGGATGGTCGAGGAGCACGGGCCGTACATCGTCATCTCGCCGGGGCTCGCGTTCGCGCACGCCCGGCCGGGTGGTGCCGTCGTGCGGGACGGACTCGCCATCGTGACGCTGGCTGCTCCGGTGGCGTTCGGCCACCCGCATAACGACCCCGTCCGTGTGGTGCTCGGGCTCGCGGTGGCCGAGGTCGGCACCCACCTGGAGTCGATCGGCGAGATCGCGAACCTGTTCAACGACGCCACCGTGACCGGGCGGATCGCGGCGGCGACCACGGCGGACGAGGTCCGCACGATCATGGGGGTCTCCGCGTGAAGATCGTGACCATCTGCGGCGCCGGCATCGGGTCGAGCGGCATCCTCAAGGTGAACGCCGAGAAGGCACTCGACGCCCTCGGGCTCTCCGCGTCCGTCGTCGCAGCGGACGTCGCGTCCGTGCGGGACGTCTCCGACGACGCCAACGTGATCCTGACGAGTCAGGAGTTCGTCGAGGCGATCGGCGACACCTACGCCGAGGTCATCGTCATCGCGAACCACTTCGACCAGGGCGAGATCACGGCGGCGGTGGACCGGGCGCTCGGCGAGCACTGAGCGTGCAGTCCGCCCTTTAGAGTTGGGGCATGAGCACCGAGAACCCGCTGAACGACCCCGCTGCCGACCCGTTCGAGGTCGCGCGGGACGCCGCAGCCGCCATCGCCGAACAGTCCGGCATCGAGCGGCACGACATCGCACTGACCCTCGGCTCGGGCTGGGGCAAGGCCGCCGACATCATCGGTGAGACCGTGTCCGAGATCCCGGCCGAGCAGGTCCCCGGGTTCAGCGCCTCGGCCGTCCCCGGACACTCCGGCACGATCCGGTCGATCCGCCTCGACGACGGCCGCCACGCGCTCGTCATCGGTGCCCGCACCCACTACTACGAGGGCCACGGGGTCCGTCGGGTCGTGCACAGCGTCCGCACGGCCGCGGCGACCGGTGCCTCGATCATGGTGCTCACCAACGGTGCCGGCGGCATCAAGGAGCACTGGACCCCGGGCACGCCGGTGCTCATCAGCGACCACATCAACCTGACCGCGGACAGCCCGCTCGAGGGCGCGACGTTCATCGACCTCACCGACCTGTACTCGGCGCGGCTGCGCGAGCTGGCCCGGACGGTCGACCCGTCGCTCGACGAGGGTGTCTACACGCAGTTCCGCGGCCCGCACTACGAGACCCCGGCCGAGGTCCAGATGGCGAAGACCATCGGCGGGCACATCGTCGGCATGTCCACGGCGCTCGAGGCCATCGCCGCCCGTCAGGCCGGCATGGAGGTCCTCGGGTTCTCGCTCATCACGAACCTCGCCGCGGGCATCCAGAAGACCCCGTTGTCGCACACCGAGGTGCTCGAGGCCGGCAAGCAGGCCGAGCCGGTGATCGCCGACCTGCTCGCACGCGTGGTCGCCGCACTCGGGCAGCCGGCATCGTGAAGCTCGACCTCGACCAGGTGCTCGGCACCGCGCGGGCGTGGCTGGCGCAGGACCCCGACCCGGAGACCCGCGACGAGCTGGCCGCGGCGATCGACGCGGCGGCCGACGGTGATGGTCCCGCTGTCCGGGCGCTCGCCGAGCGGTTCGACGGCCGGCTGCAGTTCGGCACCGCCGGACTCCGCGCGGAGCTCGGCTGGGGCCCGCTGCGCATGAACCGGGTCGTCGTGACCCAGGCTGCTGCGGGGCTCGCACGGTTCCTCATCGACACCGGGCGCTCGCGCAGCGTCGTGATCGGGTACGACGGCCGGGTGAACTCGGACGTCTTCGCACGTGATTCGGCCGAGGTCATGCGCGGCCTCGGGCTCGAGGTCACCCTGCTGCCCTCGGCCCTGCCGACGCCGGTGCTCGCGTTCGCCGTCCGGCACCTCGACGTCGGGGCCGGCGTCATGGTCACGGCGAGCCACAACCCGCCGCGGGACAACGGGTACAAGGTCTACCTCGGTCAGGACGACGACGGCTCGCAGATCGTCCCGCCCGTCGACGGCGAGATCGCGGACGCCATCGACGCCGTCGCCGCAGGGGCCGTCTCGGACCTGCCGCGCGGCACGGACTACACCGTGGCGACGTCGGCCCTGGTCGACGCCTACGTGGCCGCCACGGCAGCGATCGTGCCCGCTCCCGCACTCGCGGGCGATGCGCAGCCGAAGGTCGTCTACACGGCCATGCACGGCGTCGGGTGGGAGACCGCTCGTGCGGTGTTCGCGGCGGCCGGGTTCGCCGAGCCGGCGGTCGTGCCGGAGCAGATCGAGCCGGACGGTGCGTTCCCGACGGTGTCGTTCCCGAACCCCGAAGAGCCCGGCGCGATGGACCTGGCGATCGCCCGCGGTCTCGCCGTCGGCGCCGACCTGGTGATCGCGAACGACCCCGACGCCGACCGGCTCGCACTCGCGATCCCGGACGGATCCGGTTCCTACCGTCGACTGTCGGGCAACGAGGTCGGCTGGCTGCTCGGGTGGCGGGCCGCCGCACGGGCTTCGGAGTCCGGCGCGACCGGCGCCCTCGCCGCGTCGATCGTCTCGTCGCCGGCGTTGGCCCGGGTGGCCGCGCGCCACGGGCTGGAGTACCGCGACACCCTGACCGGCTTCAAGTGGGTGTCGCGGGTGCCCGAGCTGCTGTTCGGGTACGAAGAGGCCCTGGGCTACCTGGTCGACCCGTCGGTCGTGCGCGACAAGGACGGCATCTCGGCTGCGCTGGAGCTGCTGTCCCTCGCCGACGAGCTCGCCGCGTCGGGCTCGACCATCGCCGACCACCTCGAGGCGTTCGCCGCCGAGTTCGGCGCGTTCGCCTCGGGGCAGGTCGCGACCCGCGTCGACGACCTGTCGCGCATCGGCGAGATCATGGCGTCGCTCCGGGCCACGCCGCCGACGGAGCTCGGCGGACTGTCCGTGCAGACGGTGACGGACTACGCCGACGGGGTGGCGGGCTTCCCGCCCTCGGACATCCTGCGCTACGACCTGTCCGGCGACGCCCGGGTGATCGTCCGCCCGAGCGGCACCGAGCCCAAGGTGAAGGTCTACATCGACACGGTCGCGGACACCCCCGCCGAGGCCCAGCGCCTGGTCGACGCCCTCGCCGCCGCGGTGCGCCCCCTGGTGTCGTAGGGGCACCGGTCCGCAAAACACCGGTGTTCCGGCCCGTCGCACAACCAAAGTGACCTCGAACCGCTCCCGCGCGCGGTTCGACGTCACTTTGGTTGTGCGCGGTGCTGCGATGCCGAGTTCTCCCCAGCCAGTCCCGACGCGTGCTCCGTGCACATGTTCGTCGAGGAGCCCTCGGAGGGCAGCACGCCTGCGTCACGATGCCCGCATGACACGACTCACGATCATGCGCGGAGGATCGGCGGACACCAGCGGCCGGACCGGGCGGGTCCACCGCCAGCAATCCGACACGGGGCGCCTCGTCCGACTGACTCCCGGCCGCTTCGTCGACGCCGACGACTGGCGCCGCGCGACGCCCGGGGAACGGCACATCGCACGGGTCAAGGCCGTGCACGACCGGATCGCCGATCGGCTCGTGGTCTCGCACGCCTCGGCGGCCGCGCTCCACGGTCTGCCCTGGCGCGGTGAGTTCCCCGAGGTGGTCGAGGTGATCGATCCGCACCGGACGACGTCCCAGTCGCTCACCCACGTCCGGAAACGCCCGGGCAAGGGACGCGAACTGCGGACCCGGACGATGGTCACGAACGGGCGGCGACTGACGGACATGGTGAGCACGGTCGCTGACCTGGCGATCTCCTACGAGCTCCGGATCGCGGTACCGGCCATCGACGTCGCCCTGCAGTGCGGCGTCACCGAACAGGAGATCCGCGACGAACTCGAGCGACGCAGCGCGGTGCACGGACGGCACCGGGCACAGGTGGCGCTCGACCTAGCGGACGCCGCCAGTGGTTCACCGGGCGAATCCGTCGCCCGTGTGGCGCTCGACGAAGTCGGAGCTCCTCGGCCCGTCCTGCAGCAGGTCTTCCACGACAGTGCGGGGTTCATCGGCCGGGTCGACTTCTGGTTCCCCGAGCAGGGTGTGGTCCTCGAGTTCGACGGGCGGTCGAAGTACGTCGATCCGGCGCTCCGGGCAGCGGGCCGCTCGGCGGCCGACGTCGTGGTGGACGAGAAACGGCGGGAAGACCGGCTCCGGCGTCATCCCGAGGTCCGGGGCGTCGGGCGGTTCGGCTGGGCCGAGGCGAACGATGCCGAGTCGTTGCGGGCCGTCTTGCACGCCGTCGGGCTGCCGACGAGCATCCGTGCCTTCCACCATCTCCGATGACCGCGCCCGTGAGATCCCGTGGCACAACCAAAGTCACTCCGAACCGCGCAATGATCGGGTTCGAGGTGACTTTGGTTGTGCGACGCTGCCGCGCGGCGCGCGAGAAGAAACGCCCGCGCTACGCGAGCTCGAGCAGCACGTGACCGGACGAGACCGTCTGGCCGACCGGGGCGTTCAGGCCGGTGACGACGCCGTCCTTGTGGGCCTGCACGGGCTGCTCCATCTTCATGGCCTCGAGCACGACGAGCAGGTCGCCCTTCACCACGGTGTCACCCTCGGCGACCGCGAGCTTCACCACGGTGGCCTGCATCGGCGACGCGACGGACGACCCGGACTTCGCCAGGCCCCCGCGGACGGCCGACGAGCGGCGCTTCGGGGGAGCGGTGGGGCCGGCGGGGCGACGACCGGCGAGACCGGCACCGGCAGCACCGCCACCGACGATCGACGGCATGGTGACCTCGATGCGCTTGCCCTGCACCTCGACGACGACGCTCTCTCGCGCAGCCGGGGCCGGAAGTTCCTCGGGGGAGCCGCTCCACGCCGGGATGTCGTTGACGAAGTCGGTCTCGATCCACTGCGTGTAGATGCTGAAGGGCTCGTCGTCGGCCGTCGCGAACGCCGGGTCCGACACCACGGCACGGTGGAAGGGGAGCACGGTCGGCAGGCCCGTGACCTCAAACTCGGCGAGTGCACGGCGCGAACGCTCCAGCGCCTCGGCACGGGTGGCGCCGGTGACGATCAGCTTCGCGAGCATCGAGTCGAACGAGCCGGACACGATGTCACCGGAGACGACGCCCGAGTCGACACGGACACCGGGGCCGGACGGTGCGTTGAAGGCGTGCACGGGGCCGGGCGCGGGGAAGAAGTTGCGACCCGGGTCCTCGCCGTTGATGCGGAACTCGAACGAGTGTCCCCGCGGCGTGGGGTCCGAGTAGTCGAGCACGCCGCCCTCGGCGATGCGGAACTGCTCGCGCACCAGGTCGATGCCGGTGACCTCTTCGGAGACGCAGTGTTCGACCTGCAGGCGGGTGTTGACCTCGAGGAACGACACGGTGCCGTCGGCGCCGATGAGGAACTCGCAGGTGCCGGCACCGACGTAGCCGACCTCGCGCAGGATCGCCTTCGACGACTCGTACAGCGCGGTCTGCTGCTCGGGCGTCAGGTAGGGCGCCGGGGCCTCCTCGACGAGCTTCTGGTGACGACGCTGCAGGGAGCAGTCGCGGGTGGAGACCACGACGACGTTGCCGTGCTCGTCCGCCAGGCACTGGGTCTCGACGTGGCGCGGCTTGTCCAGGTACTTCTCGACGAAGCACTCGCCCCGACCGAACGCGGCGATCGCCTCACGCGTGGCGGACTCGAAGAGCTCCTCGACGGAGGCACGGTCGCGGACGACCTTCAGTCCACGACCGCCACCGCCGAACGCCGCCTTGATCGCGACGGGCAGACCGACCTGGTCGACGAAGTCGAAGACCTCGGAGACGTCCTGCACGGGCTCGATGGTGCCGGGGGCGAGCGGCGCGCCGACCTTCTCGGCGACGTGGCGCGCGGAGACCTTGTCACCGAGGCGCTCGATCGATTCCGGCGACGGGCCGATCCAGACGAGCCCGGCATCGATGACGGCGCGGGCGAAGTCGGCGTTCTCGGCGAGGAACCCGTAGCCCGGGTGCACGGCGTCCGCGCCGGAGCGGCGGGCGACCGAGATGATCTTGTCGATGAGGAGGTACGTGTCGGCGCTCGTGGTGCCGTTCAGCGCGTAGGCCTCGTCGGCGAGGCGGGCGTGCAGGGCATCGCGGTCCTGGTCGGCGTAGACCGCGACCGATGCCTTGCCCGCGTCGCGGGCCGCGCGGATGATGCGGACGGCGATCTCGCCGCGGTTCGCGATGAGGACCTTGCTGATACGGGGCATGACACATCAGCGTATTCGTGCGGCGGGAGTGCGTTTTGACTGGCACCCACAAAGAACCACCCGGAACAGGTGCGGATGTCTACAGTGCCCACAGGTCGTGCCAGGCGATGCCGAAGCCCCGGAGGAGCATCGATCGCAGCACCGGCAGCGACATCCCGATCACGGCGGACGGTGCTCCGTCGATCCGCGTGATGTACGCCGCGGCACGGCCGTCGATGGTGAAGGCACCCGCGACCTCGAGCGGCTCGCCCGTCGCGACGTACGCGTCGATCTCGTCGACGGACACATCATCGGCGAAGGTCAGCACCGCGCTGTCGACCGCGACCACGCGGTCGCCACCGGCGGCCAGCGCCGACCCGCCGGGCACGACGGCACCCAGCTGCGGGACGCCGGCGGTGGACGTGACCAGGGACCGGACGGGAGGCACGGTGCGGGCCGGTGCCGCGCCTCCTGGCCGTCCCGTGGCCGGTTCCGGATCCCGGTGCCGGTCGTCGCGTCGTCGATCGATCACGCAGTGTCCGCTCCACAGCGTCCCGCCGCCGGCGGCGAGCATCTGTCGCCAGCGCTCCCGGGCGACCGCGGGGTCGTGCGGCTTGCCGTACAGCTGTCCGTCGACCTCGAACGCGGAGTCCCCGCCGAACACGACCCCGTCGACCGGTGACCCGGCGACCGCGGAGTCGGCGACTGCGGACGCCTTGGCGACGGCGAGCAGCGAGACGAGCTCCGGTCCGGTCAGGGCGCGGCCGAGCGATGCCGCGGCGGCGGCGCCGACGGCGTCCTCGTCGACGCCGGGGGACACGAGCACGGGTTCGATCCCGGACTGGGCGAGGAGTGCTCGGCGGGCGGGGGATGTACTCGCGAGGTACAGACGCATGGGACCATCTCACCATGGGTGAATCCGTCGGCACGCTGCTCGAACTCGACGTCACCGGGATCGCCCACGGCGGCATCTCGGTGGCACGACACGAAGGACGGGTGGTCTTCGTCTCGGACGCGATCCCCGGGGAGCGCGTCGTCGCCCGGGTGACCGAGGACCGCAAGAAGTCGTTCTGGCGCGCCGACACGGTCAGCGTCATCACGCCGAGCGAGCACCGCGTCGACCACGTCTGGCCCGAGGCCGCGCTCGAGCGTGACCCCGAGACGCGCCCGGGTGGTGCCGAGTTCGGTCACATCGCCCTCGCACACCAGCGCACGCTCAAGCACGACGTCCTCGTCGACTCGTTCGCGCGGTTCGCACGGATGGACCTCGCCGAGGTGCTCGGCCACGACGTCGTCGTCGAGGCCGCGCCCGGCGACGACGCGGCGAACGGCCTCGGCTGGCGCACCCGCGTCCGGCTGCACGTCGACGAGCAGGGCACCGCCGGCCCGTTCGCGGCCCGCTCCCACTCCGTCATCCCGGTCACCGGCCTGCCGCTCGCGACCGCCGTCGTGCAGCAGAGCGCCCCGCTCGGCCGCGGTGCGCTGCCGGGCTCCTCGGTCATCGACGTCCTCGCGCCGAGTGGCTCCGAGGGTGCGCGGCTGGTCATCGACGACCAGAAGCCCACCGTGGTGACCGAGGTCGTGGGGGAGCGCACGTTCCAGGTCGACGACAACGGGTTCTGGCAGGTGCACCGCGCCGCGGCGACCGTGCTCACCGAGGCCGTGCAGGACCTGGTCGACCGCGACCGCCTCGACCCCGAGGGCACCCACCTGGACCTGTACGGCGGTGTCGGCCTGCTCGCCGCCGCCCTCGGCGACCTGGTCGGCCCGAAGGCGCGCATCACGAGCGTCGAGAGCGCCGCCCGTGCCACCGAGCACGCGCAGGAGAACCTGTCCGAGTGGCTCGGCGCCCGCGCCGAGACCGGCCGCGTGGACCGCTGGCTGACGAACACGGTGGTGAACGCCTCGCGCGCCGAGAAGGACCGCTTCCGCGCCGGCACGATCGTGCTCGACCCGCCCCGCGCCGGTGCCGGTCGTGACGTGGTCGTGCAGATCGCGGCGCTCCAGCCGGAGCAGGTCGTCTACGTGGCGTGCGACCCGGTGGCGCTGGCCCGCGACGTCGCGACGTTCGCCGACCTCGGCTACCGGCTCGAAGCACTGCGGGCCTTCGACCTGTTCCCGCACACCCACCACCTGGAAGCCGTCGCACGCCTGGTCCCCGCACGCTGAGGTCCGGTGGTCGCGCGAGGCCGGGTCCTTGCGTGTCGGGGTGTCCACCAATCGGCGGACCGGCCAGCGTGGCGCAGCCCAGAAGCCCCGCACCTGAGTCCGGGCTGGGTATCCTGGGTCGTTGATGGCACTCCGGTTTCAGGGGCCGGCGTCGCGCATCGGAACGAGAGGCCACTGTGGCAGCAGGAACGACAACCACCAGCACCGAGACGTCAGGGGCGGCCACCAGGCCGGTCCGGGTCGCGATCGTCGACGACCACGAGTCCGTCCGACTCGGGATCCAGGCGGCGTGCCAGAACGAGGGGTTCGAGGTGGTGCTCACCGCCGCCAGCGTCCCCGAGTACGTCCAGAACCTCGACGGGCGAGAGGTCGACGTCGTCGTCCTCGACCTGTCCCTCGGTGACGGCTCGACCGTGACCGAGAACGTCAAGGGCGTGCAGGGGACGGGATCGGCGGTGCTCGTGCACTCCATCGCGGACCGTGTCGCCAACGTGCGTGAGGCGCTCGCAGCAGGGGCTGCGGGCGTCATCCCGAAGTCCTCGGCCACCAAGACCGTGATGGCCGCGGTCGCCACCGTCGCACGCGGTGACGTGCTCAACAACCTCGAGTGGGCGAGCGCCATCGACGCCGACCGCGACTTCGCGAAGGCGCAGCTCGGCCGCCGCGAGCGCGAGATCCTGCACCTCTACGCCTCGGGTCTCCCGCTCAAGCTCGCCGCCCAGCAGCTCGGCATCGGCTACTCGACGGCCCGTGAGTACCTCGACCGGATCCGTGTGAAGTACGTCGAGGTCGGTCGCCCGGCCCCGACGAAGGTCGACCTGCTGCGTCGAGCCGTCGAGGACGGGATCCTCCCCGGACTCGACTCGGGCATCGACCCCGACGGCGACGGTCGCTGACACGGATGGCGACCGCGGCTGAGTCGGCGCGGACGGTCGTCGAACCGGCGCCGTTCGGCGCCGATCCGGCGCGCAGCGTCCGTGCCTCGATCACGCAGGCGTCGGTCGAGCGCGCGTTCGCGATCCTCCTCGCGATGGCGGCGATCGGCCTCGGCATCGTCGACGCGCCCGCGGTCCTGCAGCAGCTGCCGTACCTCGACCCGTTCTGGGGGCCGACGCTGATGCTCGCCCTCGCGGCGTCGTTCGTGTTCATCGGGGTCTCGGCCTTCGTGCAGCGGGTCGCGCAGCTGGCGCAGATCGTCTGCGCGCTGCTGTTCCTCGTCGTGCTCGTGACGTGGACGGCGACCGTGCAGGAGCCCATCCCGTCGGCGCAGCAGCCGTGGCCGTGGTGGTTCTGCACGGTCGGCTGCACGGCGGCGGCGATGGGCTTCGCCACGTGGCGTGCGACGGTCTACACCGCGCTCGTGCCGGCGGTGTACGTCGTCATCCGGCTCAGCCCGCTCGGCGGCGACGTCGGGGTCCTCGCCGTCCTGCTCGACGGCGTCTACACGGCGCTGCTCAGCGGTGCGGTGCTCGTCATCGCCGTGGTGCTGCGGCGTGCGGCCACGTCGGTCGACACGGCGCAGTCCACGGCCGTGCGGCGGTACTCGCTCGCCATCCGGGAACACGCCACCGAGGTCGAGCGGGTCCAGGTGGACGCCATCGTGCACGACAGCGTGCTCACGACGCTGCTCTCCGCCGCACGGGCCGACACGCTCGAGGCCAAGACCCTCGCCGCTCGGATGGCCCGGAACGCGATCGACCACCTCGAGGCAGCGGCCACCGACGGTCCCGGCGACGTCGCGCCGGTCGCCCTCGGGGAACTCCGGGCGCGCATCCGCGAGGGGGTGGGTGCGTTGCCCGCCCCGGTCCGCCTCGTCCCGACGCCGACCGGGTCGGTCCGCCTGCCCGCGTCGGTCGCCGACGCGCTGGCCTCGGCGGCGCTGCAGGCCGCGGTGAACAGCGTGCAGCACGCCGGCGACGCTGACGTCTCCCGTTGGGTCCGCATCGAGCAGCAGGGCCAGGGGGTGCTCGTCGAGGTCGGTGACGACGGCCGCGGGTTCGACGTCGCGGCCATCCCCGCCGAACGGCTCGGTGTCCGTCGCTCCATCGTGGAGCGGGTCGCGACCGTCGACGGTCGCGCCGAGGTGCACACCGCACCGGGCGAGGGCACCCGCATCGTGCTGACGTGGTCGCCGACCGCGAGGACGACCGCATGAGGGTCTCCCTGCCGGCGAGCATCGCCCTCGGCCTGGCGTCGCTGTTCTCCGTCTACCACCTGGTCCTCGCCGCGGCCACGCTGCCGCGCGTCGACCAGGTCGCCCCGATCATCGCCTGCATGGTCCTGTACGCCGCGGCCACCGGCCTCGCACTCTTCGTCCCCGGCAGGGTCCTGCCGGTCTGGACGGCCTGCTTCTCGCTCGCCACCGCGATCGTGATGCCGGTGATCGCCGCCCCCGTCCTCGTCGAGGGTCGCGGTCCTGGGTCCGCCACCTGGTGGATCGCAGCCATCGGCACGCTCATGGTGGTGCTCGTCGTGCGCGGCCGCGGACCCTTCGCGTGGGCGGGCGTGCTGTTCCTGACCGTGTACACCGTCGCCTGGGCCGGTCTCGGCTCGCTCGGTGGGCTCGGCGTGGTCGGCAGCGTCGCCTGGGTCGCGATCGCCACGGTCTTCGCCGCCGCGATGAGCCGCGCCATCCGGAACACCCGTGAGCTCGTCCTCGCCGAGCAGGAGACCGCGGACTGGCAGGCCGCGCAGGACGCCCACGTGTTCGAGCGGCAGTTCCGGCTGAGCCAGACCACCCGGATGGCCCTGCCGATGCTGCAGCGCATCATCGACTCCTGCGGCGACCTCGACGACGCCGACCGCGCCGAGTGCCTGCACCTCGAGCAGGCCATCCGCGACGAGATCCGGGGCCGGTCCCTGTTGTCCGACGACGTCCGCGACGAGGTGATGCGCCTGCGTCGCCGCGGCGCGACCGTGCAGCTGCACGACGACGGCGGGCTCGACGACCTGGACGCCCCGGACATCCGCCGCATCCACGCCCGCGTCGCCGAGGCGCTCCGGCAGGCCCGCGACGCCGACAACGTCATCGTGCGGACGGTCGGCGAGGGGTCCGACTCCGCGGTGACCGTCGTCGGACTCCGCCTCGACGGCGCGGCCAGCGAGTCCGCGGCGCTCGGAGCGGGGCTGGACGACGACGACGGTGACGAGGACGACTCCGTCGCACTCTGGCTGGAGATCCCGCGGCACGAGCCGGCGTAGCGCGCGCTGAGCACGGCACGCGCGCGCGTTCCGCGACGATGCACCACGTGATCGACAGGTGGATCGTCGCGAACGCGGTGCGGACGGCGCTGCGGACGGCGTTGCGGACGCGCGTGGTGCGCCGGGCGTGCGGGCGGCGCTGGACGCGATGGGGGACAGCCGGGAGGCCCGTGGCGGCCCCGCACGGGCCTCCCGGCCGTCATGTGGTGCGCCGCGCTGGCGCGCGCACGGGAGCGACCATGTCGTTGTCGTACGACGTCGACGGTGTCGCTCTGACGCGCGCGCAACTGTTGCGAACGCGCGGAAGCGACCGTGTCGGTGTCGTACGACGTCGACGGTGTCGTTCCGCGTCGGCATCGGTGTCGCCCCCGCAGCCCTCGCAGCCGCTGCAGCACCCGCCCGCAGCCGCCACACGCCCCGGAAACGGGGAACGGGCCGGTCGGATACCGACCGGCCCGTTCACGACCCGAGGCTGAGCGACAACCCGAATGTCGCCCTGCCTCGCAGCGGGCGGTGGCTTCGTACCCTAGTCGGCCACCGTCCTGCGATGTCTTTCGTTGAAGGACACCGAACACCAACTACTATGCCGACGCACGAGCTGCATGTCAGTCGTCATTATGGGGGACAATTCCGGCAGTTCCGGTCCGTATCCGCTGATCGTGTCCCCCGAGTGAGGGGATACCGACCGGGAAGTGCGCCCTGCAACCGTTCCGGTCGCGCGCGCACCAGGGGTACATCAGCGGAGCGATCGGCCCCAGGCACCCGGCCCGTGGTCGAGCGGGCGGCGCAGTCCGCGGGCCGCGGCGTCCCACCCCGTGCGGGGCTCGACGACCACGGCGGCGCGTCCGGCCGCTGCGGCTTCGTCGGCCTGGCGCTGCAGGACGGCCACGACGGCGGCGAGCTCCTCGGGGGTGGGGTCGCCGGAGACCACCCGGACGTCCGCCACCGAGGCGGGCTCGTCCGAGGGCACGGCTGCTGCGTGTCGACCCATCAGAGGGGGATGTTCCCGTGCTTCTTCGGGGGCAGCGTGGCGCGCTTGCCCCGCAGCGACCGGAGGGCCTTGATGACCGACACCCGGGTGGCGTGCGGCTGGATGATGCCGTCGAGCTCACCGCGCTCGGCCGCCAGGTAGGGCGACGCGACGTTGTACGTGTACTCGTTCGCGAGCTTCGTGCGGACCGCGGCGACGTCCTCGCCGGACTCCTCGGCGCGCTTGATCTCGGCGCGGTACAGGATGTTGACGGCACCCTGGCCGCCCATGACGGCGATCTCGGCGGTCGGCCACGCCAGGTTGATGTCGGCACCGAGCTGCTTCGAGCCCATCACGATGTACGCGCCGCCGTAGGCCTTGCGGGTGATGACGGTGACGAGCGGGACGGTGGCCTCGGCGTAGGCGTACAGCAGCTTCGCGCCGCGGCGGATGACGCCGGTCCACTCCTGGTCGGTGCCGGGCAGGTAGCCGGGCACGTCCACCAGGGTCAGGATCGGGATGCCGAACGCGTCGCAGAACCGCACGAAGCGGGCGGCCTTCTCGCCGGCGTCGATGTTCAGCGTGCCGGCCATCGCCTGCGGCTGGTTCGCGATGATGCCGACCGTGCGGCCCTCGACCCGGCCGAAGCCGATCAGGATGTTCGGCGCGAAGAGCGGCTGGACCTCGAGGAACTCACCGTCGTCGACGATGTGCTCGATGATCGTGGTGACGTCGTACGGCTGGTTGGTCGAGTCCGGGATCACGAGGTCGAGCTCGTGGTCGGCGTCGGTGGTCTCGAGCTCCGGGGCGACGTCGTAGGCCGGCGGGTCGGACAGGTTGTTGTCCGGCAGGAACCCGATGAGCGAGCGCGCGTAGTCGAGCGCGTCGGTCTCGTCCTCGGCCAGGTAGTGGGCCACGCCGGAGACCGCGTTGTGGGTCTGCGCGCCACCGAGCTCCTCGAAGCCGACGTCCTCGCCCGTGACGGTCTTGATGACGTCCGGACCGGTGACGAACATGTGGCTGGTCTTGTCGACCATGATGACGAAGTCGGTGAGCGCGGGGGAGTACACCGCACCGCCGGCCGCCGGGCCCATCACGATCGAGAGCTGCGGGATGACGCCGGAGGCCTGGGTGTTCAGGCGGAAGATCTCGCCGTACTTGCCGAGCGCGACCACGCCTTCCTGGATGCGGGCGCCGCCGGAGTCGAGGATGCCGATGATCGGCACACCCGTCTTCAGCGCGTGCTGCATGACCTTGATGATCTTCTCGCCGGCGACCTCGCCGAGGGACCCGCCGAAGACCGTGAAGTCCTGGGCGTAGACCGCGACGTTGCGGCCGTGGATCGTGCCGACGCCGGTGACGACCGCGTCACCGTAGGGGCGCTTGGCGTCCATGCCGAACGACGTGGTGCGGTGGCGCACGAACTCGTCGAACTCCACGAAGGAGTTCGGATCGAGCAGCTGCTCGATGCGTTCGCGCGCGGTGCCCTTGCCCTTCGCGTGCTGCTTGGCGATGGCGGATTCGCCCGCGGCGGTCACGGCCTCGTGGTACCGGTCGCGGAGGTCGGCCAGCCGGCCGGCCGTCGTCGACAGATCGGGGGTGTCTCCTGAAGTCACCCGCTCACCCTACCGGCGGGTGGGACGCTGCCGGTTGGAGGACCCCCACGGTTCCTGCCCGTACATTTGCGTGCATGTCCACATCCCCGTCGCCGTCGTTCCCCGCCACCAGCGAGGCGGTCCGGTCGGCGGGCGCGACGATCACCACCCCCGCCGAGACCGGGTCCACCAACGCGGACCTGCTCGCCGCCGCCCCGGAGCAGCAGCACGGCAGCGTCCTCGCGACCCTGCACCAGACCGCGGGCCGGGGTCGGCTCGACCGCACCTGGACCGCTCCGGCCGGTGAGACGCTGGCCGCCAGCGTGCTCGTCCGCGCGGACCTGGACGACCACGACCGCGGCTGGCTGCCGTTGGTGGCCGGCGCGGCCATGCGCGACGCGATCGCGTCGGTGCTCCCCGCCGGCGCGGACGTCGTCGTGAAGTGGCCGAACGACGTGCAGGTCGCCGGGGACAAGGTGTGCGGGATCCTCTGCCAGGTCGCCGCCGACGGCAGCGTCGTGGTCGGGGCCGGCGTGAACCTGACGATCCCGGCTGATCGGCTGCCCACCCCGACGTCCACCTCGCTCCTGCTCGCCGGCGCGGTCGACGACGCACCCGCCCTGGCCGACGCGGTCCTGTCCGCCTTCCTGCGGTCCGTCCTGGAGGCGGTGGCCGGCCTGGTCACGGGTGGTCCCGCCGCCGAGACGGTCCGGTTCCACGTCCGCGCCGCGTGCGGCACCATCGGTCGCCGCATCCGCCTCGAGCTGCCGGACGGCACCGTCGAGGAGGCCGACGCGACCGGCATCGACGACGCCGGTCGCATCACGATCCGGGACCAGGCGGGGCGCACCAGGGGCGTCGCGGTGGGAGACGTCACCCACCTGCGGTATGCATGACGGCATGACCGCCGAGCCCCCGCCCGAACGTGTCGTCGCGCGCCTGCGACCGCACGCTCGTCGGCTGGTGCGCCCGGCGGTGTTCGTCGTGCTCGTCACCGCGGCCGGGGGGTTCGGCTTCGGCGTGTTCCAGGCGCAGCTGGCGTGGCTGAACGCCGTCGTCGCGCTCGTCGTCGTGGTGCTCGTCGTGTTCGGCGGCGCCGTCCCGCTGTTCCGCTGGATGTCGGAGCGGTACGTCGTCACCACCCGTCGCCTGGTCGTGGTCAACGGACTCGGCACGCGGACCCGACGGGAACTCCTGCACTCCCGCGGCTACGACGTCACGGTGCGGCGCCGCGGGCTGCAGGGGCTGTTCCGCTCCGGCGACGTGCTCGTGTTCCCCGGGGACGACCCGGCGGTGGTCCTCGCGGACGTGCCGCACGCCGACCTCGTCGTCGCCGTCCTGCACGACCTGGTGGAGGCCTACGAGGCCAGGCGACGGCACCGTGAGCCGGACTGGGACGAGATCGTCGGCGGTCCGGACCGTCCGCCGTGGGGTGACGTGCGGGCCTGACCCCGGCCGGTGCGGGCGTCGCCGCGGGCGTCGCTGCGGCGCCGTGATGAGAGTTCGGCGAGAAACCGGTACCGTCTTCGACGTGCGTATCTCAGTGATCGGCTGCGGCTACCTCGGTGCCGTGCACGCCGCCTCCATGGCCAAACTCGGACACGAGGTCGTCGCCGTGGACGTCGACCCCACCAAGATCGAGCGGCTCGCTGCGGGCGAGGCCCCCTTCTTCGAGCCGGGCCTGCCCGAGATCCTGACCGAGGCCCTCGAGTCCGGTCGGATCCGCTTCACCACCGACATGGCCGAGGTCACCGGCGCCCGCGTGCACTTCCTCGCCGTCGGCACCCCGCAGGGTCCGACCGGTGCCGCAGACCTGACCTACGTGGACGCCGCCGTCGCCGCGCTCACCCCGCACCTGTCCGCCGGCGAGTTCGTCGTCGGCAAGTCGACCGTGCCCGTCGGCACCGCCGCACGCCTGGCCGCCGAGGTCAGCGAAGCCGTCCCCGGTGCCACCCTCGTCTGGAACCCCGAGTTCCTGCGTGAGGGCTTCGCCGTGCAGGACACCATCGCGCCGGACCGCTTCGTCTACGGCGTGCCCGACGGCGAGGCCGGCGAACAGGCCGTCGCCGCCCTCGACGAGGTCTACGCCGAGGCGCTGTCCACCGGAACGCCCCGACTCGTCGTCAACCTGCCCACCGCCGAGCTCGTGAAGATCAGCGCCAACGCGTTCCTCGCCACGAAGATCTCGTTCATCAACTCGATGGCCGAGATCGCCGAGGTCGCCGGTGCCGACGTCACGGCGCTCGCCGACGCGATCGGCCACGACGCCCGCATCGGCCGGAAGTTCCTGAACGCCGGCCTCGGCTTCGGTGGCGGCTGCCTGCCGAAGGACATCCGTGCGTTCCAGGCGCGGGCGAACGAGCTGGGCGTCGGGGAGTCCCTGGCGTTCCTGGCCGACGTCGACGCCACGAACCTGCGCCGTCGCGCCCACGTCGTGGAGCTGGCCCAGGAGCTGCTCGGCGGGGTCGTCAGCGGCAAGCGCGTCGCGGTGCTCGGCCTGGCCTTCAAGCCGAACTCCGACGACGTCCGCGACTCGCCGGCCCTCGACATCGCGGCCCGCCTGCACGAACTCGGCGCCGTCGTCTCGGCGTACGACCCCGAGGCCGTCGTCACCGCGCGCCGCGTGCGCCCCGAGCTCGACTACGTCGAGAGCGCGGCCGAGGCACTGGGGGGAGCGGAGCTGGTGCTCGTGCTCACCGAGTGGACCGAGTTCCGCGAGCTCGACGCGACCGCCGCCGCCGCGCTCGTGGCGTCACCCGTCGTCATCGACGGCCGCAACTGCCTCGATCGCGACGCCTGGACCGCGGCGGGCTTCACGTACCGCGGCATGGGGCGCTGAGCATCATCCCGGGGGGCGGCAGCACGGGCATCGCGGACACAGACACGGGGACGACCGTGCCGCCACGTGCTGTCGCGCACGCGGCCGGGCCACGGACGCGGGAGCGGGAGCGGGAGCGTCACCGTCGTCGGTTCGGCGCGTTCCACGAGGGGCGGCACCCGTCGCGTTCCTCGATCCTGGCCAACGCTGCGCTGCTGCTCGTCGCCGCGGTCCTGGTCGGCGTCGTGGCCTACCGCACCCGGCTCGAAGTGACCAACATCGACGGCATCTCGTACATGTCGATCGCCGAGCAGTACGCCGGCGGGCACTGGGCCGAGGCGGTCAACGGCTACTGGTCCCCGATGGTCTCCTGGCTGATGGCGCCGTTCATGGTGATGGGGTTCGGACCGAGCACGGCGTTCGCGATCGTGAACCTGGCGGCGAGCACCGCCGTGATGGGCGTCGGCGCGTGGCTGCTGCTGCGGACGACCGGCAACGGCTGGACCGCCGCGTGGTCGATCGTGGCGACCGCCCCGCTGATGCTGGCGAACGTCGCCCTGCAGACGCCCGACACCCTCGTGCTGCTGTGGGGCCTGCTCTTCGTGTGGTCGTTGCTCGCGGCGGACCGCGCCTGGCACGGCTCGGTCCGGCGCATCGTCGTGGCCGCGGCGGTCGTCGGACTGGTGTGCGCCATCGGGTACTGCACGAAGGCGTTCCTGGTCCCCGTGTTCCTCGTGGTGGTGCCGTCGTGGGCGCTCGTCCGGTGGTTCCAGGACCGGCGGGACGCACGAGAACCGCGGTCGCTGCTGCTGCCGGTGGTCGCGCTCCTGACGGCGGTGCTGTTCTCCGCGCCCTGGGTGGGGGCGCTGTCGGCCAAGTTCGGTGGCATCGAGCTCGGATCGTCACTGACGGTCAACGTCTCGAAGAAGTTCTCCGACTCGTCCGGCAAGGACTACCAGGAGGTCCGGATCCCCGCGCCGCCGAACGGGCTGGCGGTGTCGCCGAACGAGGACCGCACCCCGTCGCTGTACGAGGCCGGCGTGTACACCGCCGAGCGCGAGCTGCCGGTCCGGCTGCCTGCCGGCACACCGGTCGCGGCCGAGCCCGACGAGAGCAGCACGACGACGCTCGTCGGCAAGGTCCGGTACTACGTCGAGCAGCGCCTCGAAGCGCTGCCCTTCTACTTCACCCGCATCGGCTCGTTCGCGCCCTTCGCCCTGGCCATCGGGGTGGTGTTCGTCGGCGCGGCCGTCGCCGGGGTGGTGCACTACCGGCGGTTCGTCTTCACGAGCATCGTCGGGCTGTTCTCCGGCGTGTACCTGCTCGGGTACGCGGGCATCGCGACGGTGGAGTCGTTGGGCGGCAACGCGCGGTACTACCTGCCGCTCTTCACGGGTTCGGTGCTCGTCGCCGGAGCCCTGCTGCCCACTTTCTGGCGTACGGTGCGGCGCGGTCGACGCATCCGCAAGGTCGTCGCCGTCCTCGGCTGTGTGCTGGTCGTGGTCGCTTCGTACAGTCAGAACGTGAACGGTGTCCGCGCCCCGTTCTCGACGTACGAGGTCCGCCCGTCGGGCATCCCGGCCGGACAGGTCCTCGGCGAGGTCATCCACCCCGACGAGCCGCTGGTCGACGCGCTCCTGGCGTCCGACGTCATCCCCGCCGGCAGCAGGATCCTCGGCACGAACACCCGCAACACGGTGCTCGTGGCGTTCCGGCTCGGTGCCCAGATGTACGGCGAGGACGGGCAGGCGTACGACTACCAGGACCCGGCCTTCGTCGGCCTGCTCCGCGAAGCGGACGTGCAGTACTTCCTGAACTACACGAACCCGCGCGACCCGCAGGTCCGCGACTACTCCGCCATCGGACCGGTGGTCGGCACGTTCCCGGTCTACCAGGTCTGCTCGGACGCCAAGGGCGCCCCGCAGCAGTCCTGCTCGGTGGACGTCATCCAGGTCGCCGAGCGCTGACCGAGACGGGCCACGGCCGCCACACCCCGCCCACGCCGACCGTGATCCCGGCGGCGACGAGGACGGCGACCAGGAGCACCACGGCGAACGGCACCGGACCGGTGGCCCCGTACCGCGCGACGCTCGTTGCCGACAGGGGACCGTCGGCGGCGTTCCAGAACCAGGCGCTGACGACGGAGAGCCCCCAGAGCCCCACCGCCGGCAGCGCGACGGCGAGCGACCGGGTCAGCACGATCCGGCCGGCGCCCGGCCCCGTGAGCCGCCGCCACGCGAGGGCGCTGAGCGCGACGAGGCACACGAGTGCGGGGAACAGGTAGCGGCCCTGGGTGCCGGCCACCTCGGTCGTGTCCAGGTACGCCCGGGCGCTGCTCGCGGTCTGCAGGAGCAGCAGGAGTCCGGGGAACACCGCGAGGCACACCGCCGGCACCAGGGTGGGTCCGCGCCGGAACGCCCAGCCGACGAGCACGACGAGCGCGACGGCGGTCAGGACGGCGGTCAGGGTGTCACCGATGCTCACCTGCGCCCGCTGCCCGGGGGACCCCCAGAACGTCCGCGCGAGCGTTCCCCAGCTGACGTCGAGGAAGTGCCCGGGTGACGGGTGCTCACCCGCCGGGAACGGACGGTCCGGCCGGATCACGGCGTAGCCGTCGGGTTGCAGGGTGTGGAACACGAGGAGGTTGCGCACCCACCACCACCCACCGATCGCCCCCGCCACGACGAGTGCGGCGGCCGTCCGGAGGGATCGTGCACCACCGGTCAGCGTGCCCGCGCCCGCGACGAACACCACGAGCGCCACGAAGGGGATCGCCGGCAACCCCGTGCCCTTCGTCGCGACGAGGAGTCCGAGCGCCACGGCGAGGGCGAGCAGGGTCCGGCGGCGGAGGTCGCCCGTGAGCAGCCGGGTCGCGAGCCACACCACCGTGCCTCCGAGCAGGAGCACCGGGGCGTCGTTCGTCACCGACGCCCCGACGGACGCCAGCTGCGGCAGGGCGAACAGTGCGAGGGCGCCGAACAGTGCCGCGCGCGGCGAGCGCGTCAGGCGGCGGACCGCTGCCCACGTCAGCAGCGCGAGCGGGGTCACGAGCGCGGCGTCGACGAGCCGGAGGGCGACGAGCGCGTGGTCCCAGCGCAGCGAGCCGTGGTGCAGGACCCGGAGCACGGCGGCGTCCGCCAGGTACGCCGTCGGGGGGTGCTGGGTCATCTGGTTCACCGTCCGGGAGTCGCCGGGGTGTTCCTGCAGCAGCGCGCTGACGGTCGACCAGGACGACGCATCCCCGGAGGCCTGCTCCTGCTGCGCGGCCCCGACGGCGTTCGACACGTGCAGGGTGCCCGGGTCGGGCCACCCGGAGCCGGTCGCGACGTGCAGGGCGGCGTCGAAGTGGGCCGGCTCGTCCGGTGCCTGGAACGCCGGGACGACGAGCGCCCAGAGGACGAGCCAGAGGCCGAACGCGGCGGTCAGCACCGCGGTCCGCAGGGCCTCCGCCCGGGTGACGAGGGGGTGCGGTGCGTGCTGCATCGCTCCGAGACTACTGGCCGGACGCCTCGGACCGGGACGTCGCGGCGACGGTCGCGTCCTCGACGGTGTCGGCTCCGGCGCGCTCGTCCGGTCCGGTGCGTCCGACGCGCTCCGGGTGGTAGACCCACACCTTGTAGAGCCAGAAGCGGAACACGGTGCCGAGCAGCAGCCCGATGACGTTGCCGGAGACGTTGTCGGCCAGCGCCGACGTGAAGCCGAGGACGTAGTGGGAGA
The DNA here is from genome assembly GCF_003234745.1 of Curtobacterium sp. MCLR17_039. Lineage (NCBI taxonomy): Bacteria > Bacillati > Actinomycetota > Actinomycetes > Micrococcales > Microbacteriaceae > Curtobacterium > Curtobacterium sp. MCLR17_039. Next base: position 103,483 of record NZ_QKTF01000001.1, on the reverse strand, counting down.
CGGCGAGGCAGCCGAGCGAGATGACCATGCCGCCGAGGGACACGACGACGAACTCGACCCCCTCGCGGGTGGCCACGGCCCGTCGCTGCTCGCGGAACGTCCAGTACCGGTTGCCCATCCAGTTGACGAAGATGGCGACCGTCGTGGAGACCACCTTCGCCCAGAACGGTCCCGAGTGCACGTCCTCCGGGTTCAGCAGGGTCGACCGCAGCACGTTGAACACCGTGGTGTCCACGACGAAGCCGACGGCACCGACGACGCCGAAGCGTGCCAGCTGGGCGATGAGGCGCCGCACGAGCCCTCCAGGATCCGTAGAGTTGTGACCGGTCGTGCAGAGCGCGACCCGAACAGCGATTGTAGACAACGCGTTCACACCATGCGGTGGGAACGCCGGAAGGATCACACAGCATGGCGTTGCGCGTCGGGGTCATCGGTGGGGGACAGCTGGCACGGATGATGGTGCCGGCCGCGGTCGAACTGGGGATCGACATCCGGGTGCTCGCCGAGGGGCCGGGCATGTCCGCAGGCATCGCCGCCACCGCCGAGGGCGACTACCACGACACCGCCACGGTGCTCGAGTTCGCCCGGCAGGTCGACGTCGTGACCTTCGACCACGAGCACGTGCCGCAGGACGTCCTGCGCAGCCTGGTCGACGCGGGCGTGGCGGTCCACCCCGGTCCGGACGCGCTGGCCGTCGCGCAGGACAAGATCACCATGCGCCGCCGGCTGAGCGAACTCGGCTTGCCGGTGCCCGACTGGGCCGCCGTGCACGGTCCCGACGAACTCCGTGCCTTCCTCGCCGAGCACGGTGGCCGAGCCGTCGTCAAGACGCCGCGGGGCGGCTACGACGGCAAGGGCGTCCGGGTGGTCTCGGACGCTTCCGACGTCGACGACTGGTTCATCGCCGTGGCCGAGGCCGGCGGCGACCAGGCCCTCCTGGTCGAGGAGCTCGTCCCCTTCACCCGCGAGCTCGCGCAGTCCGTGGCACGCCGACCCTCCGGGCAGGTCGTCGCCTGGCCGCTCGTCGAGACCGTGCAGCGCGACGGGGTCTGCGCCGAGGTCATCGCACCCGCTCCGGACAGCGCCGGCCGGATCGCCGACCTGACCGAGTCGATCGCCGTCCGCATCGCCGAAGAACTCGGGGTGACCGGCGTGCTGGCCGTCGAGCTGTTCCAGACCGACGACGAACGCATCCTGATCAACGAGCTCGCGATGCGTCCGCACAACACCGGGCACTGGACCATCGACGGTGCCACCACGAGCCAGTTCGAGCAGCACCTGCGAGCGGTCCTCGACCTGCCGCTCGGAGCCACCGGCTCGTTCGCCCCGGCGTCCGTCATGGTGAACGTGCTCGGCGGACCCGCGGACGGCGACCTCGCCGCCCGGTACCCCGCAGCGCTCGAGGCCTTCCCCGAGGCGAAGTACCACTTCTACGGCAAGGCGCCCCGGCCCGGCCGGAAGATCGGGCACGTCACGGTGCTCGGTGACGACGTCGACGACGTCGTGTACCGCGCCCGCGCGGCCGCAGCGCACTTCGACGACTGAGGTCGTGTCACCGACGTGACCGGATGACGTCACTGGAGGCCCGTGGCGACGCCGCCACGGGCCTCCCGTAGCGTCCCGGGTGCGGGACGCACTTGTCGGCCGCTCTGCGGACACCCCCTCGGGTGGCACCCGGTCGGGAGGCTGGCGGGGGTCGGGACCGCGTGTTCCCCTGGAACGGTCCGTGCCCACCGTCCAGGGAGTCCCCATGCGCCGCCGTCCGCGCCGTGCCGCCGTCTGCGGCGCCGCCGTCGCCCTCGTCGCAGCCGTCGCCGGCCTGCTGCCGACCGCGTCCGCGTCCGCAGCGACCTCGGCCTCGACCATCCGCTCGGCCACGTCCGCGTCGCTCTACGGCGCCGGGCCGTACCGGTCGCCGACGAGCGAGGCCGCGAAGGCGCAGGCCGCTCTCGCCGCCACCGACCCGGCCGGAGCCGCTGCGGCGGGGACCATCGCCGGCCACCCCGTCGCCACCTGGCTCGGCGACTGGAGCCAGGGGACGCAGCTGACCAAGACGATCAGCACCGCCCTCACCGGGGCCGAGCAGTCCGGCACCACCCCCGTGTTCGTGCTCTACGCGATCCCGGACCGCGACTGCGGCGGGTACTCCGCCGGGGGCTTCGACGAGCGGTCCTACGACGCCTGGGTCGACCAGGTCACCGCGGCGCTCGCCGGGCACCGTGCAGCCGTCATCGTCGAACCGGACTCGCTCGCGATGCTCAGCAACGCCAAGTGCAGCACCGCGCTCGACGAGCAGCGCTACCGCATCCTGTCCCGCACCGTCGCCGGGCTGACCGCCGCCGGGGTCCCCGCCTACCTGGACGCCGGCAACTCGAACTGGGTGCAGCCGGCGCTGATGGCGTCGCGGCTGAACAGTGCGGGCGTGCAGCAGGCCCGCGGGTTCTTCACGAACGTCGCGAACTACTACCCGACCGCGCAGGAGCAGGCGTACGCGCAGAAGGTGTCCGCCGCGACCGGGGGCTCGCACTACGTGATCGACACCTCGCGCAACGGGCAGGGCTGGCGCGGCACCTGGTGCAACGGGCCGGGTGCCGGTCTGGGCACCTCGCCCCGGGTGGTGTCCGACGGCACGGCGCTCGACGCCCTGCTGTGGGTGAAGACCCCCGGCGCGAGCGACGGCACCTGCAACGGTGCCCCGGCTGCAGGCAAGTGGTTCTCTTCCTACGCGCAGGCGCTGGTCGCGAACGCCCGGCTCGGGGTGCCCACCGCGGACCTGGCACCGCGCGGTGCGCTCGAGGCCGTCGTCGGTGCCGGCGGCGGAGTCCGCGTGCGCGGCTGGGCCTTCGACGAGGACGACCCGACGCAGCCGGTCCGGGTCCGGGCGACGGTGGACGGTGTCGCCGCCGGCATGCTGAGCGCGGACCGCACCCGCCCGGACGTCGACGCGGCGTACGGCGTCGGGGAGCCCCACGGGTTCGACACCGCGGTGCCGGCCGCCGAGGGCCTCCGCCGCGTCTGCGTCACCGCGGTGAACATCGGCGCGGGGTCCGACTCCGAGCTCGGGTGCGTGCAGGTGCGTGCCCTCCGGCACGACCCCTACGTCGGCCTCGAGTCGGTGACCGTCGCGGTCGGTGGCGTCGCCGTGACGGGCTGGGCGTTCGACGGGGACGCTCCGGACACGGCCAGCACGGTCGCGTTCACGGTCGACGGACGGGTCGTCGCGTCCCGGTCCGCCGGTCGGGCCCGGGCCGACGTCGACCGGACCTGGGGCGCCGGTCCCGCGCACGGGTTCGCCGAGATCGTGGCCTCGGGGGCGGGGAAGCACACCGTGTGCGCGATCGCCCGGAACATCGACGGCGGCGCGGACCGGACGGCGAGCCCGTGCCGGAGCGTCACGGTGCCCGTCGCGGCCCCGGTCGGCCGGAGCGAATCAGCGTCGTCGGGATCGGCTGGCCGCGTCAGCGTCCGGGGGTGGGCGTTCGACCGGGACGCCGTGCAGCGTCCGGTCACGGTCCGGGTGAGCGTCGGCGGCCGGGTCGTCGGCAGTCTCGTCGCCGACCGGCAGCGCAGCGACGTCGACCGTGTCCACGGCGGCGGCGAGCACCACGGGTTCACCGGGTCGGTGCCGGTCGCGTCCGGGAAGCGATCGGTGTGCCTCACCGCGGTCGGGATCGGGAAGGGCGGCGACACGTCGCTGGGCTGCGCGACGGTGCAGGTGCGCTGACCGCGACCGCGACCGCGAGGGCGAGCGGAGCGGTCACCTGGACGGGTGCGGCTGCGACGGTCCGGCGGGTGCGGGAGAATGGCGCCATGCCGCGTGATCTCGTCCGCCGGGCCGTCCGTCGGCTCCGCCGCGCCGTCGTCGGCGCGCCGCGTCCCGATGCCGAGCACGAGCGTCAGCCCGAGCATCAGCAGGCGACGGCCACTCCGGCCGTGCCGCTGCCGGTCCTCGGGTACGTCGTCGCGGGCGGGGGCGGTGCACACCCCGCGTCCGCCCACGTCCGCGTCGTGCGCCGGGTGGAGCACCTGTCGGACGCCGGTGCCGCCGAGGTCCGACAGGTCGATCCCGTGGCCTTCGTCGCTGGCGCCGACACCACCGCGTACACCGCGGTCCTCGTGCAGCGCGACGTCCTGCCGCGCACCGTCGTGCAGCCCTTCCTCGAGACCGCGGCGCGGCGGGGGATCCGGGTGGTGGCCGAGGTCGACGACGACTTCTTCACGGTGTCCGGCCGGGCACGACTGGCTCGTGCCGAATACGACCCGGACCGCCTGGCCTCCATCGACGCCCTGGTGCGCGGCGCCGACACCGTGATCGTGAGCACGCCGGAGCTCGCCGAGGTGGTGCGTCCGGTCGCCCGGCACGTCGTGGTCGTGCCGAACGCCCTCGACCCGGGGTTGTGGACCTCCGGCGCGACCGAGGACGACGACGAACGGCCGGCCGGCGAGCACCGCGTGCTGTACATGGGAACGCTCACCCACGCCGCCGACCTCGAACTGCTCCGGGACGTCTTCGCCGACCTGGCCACCGCCGACGGCACCCCGATCCGGCTCGAGGTCATCGGCGTCACCGAGGACGGCGACGCCGGCTGGTTCCGCCGGCTCGAGGTGCCCGACGGGCACTACCCGGCGTTCTCCCGCTGGCTCGTCGCCCACCGCGCGCGCTGGCGTGCGGGGGTCGCGCCGCTGCGCGACGAGGAGTTCAACCGCGCGAAGAGCGACCTGAAGTTCCTGGAGTACACGGCACTCGGGCTGCCGGCCGTGGTCTCCGACCGGCCGTCGTACGCCGTGGCCGAGCGGTACGGAGCGGTCGGGGTCCCCGACGACGTCGACGCCTGGCGGGCAGCCGTCCGCGCCGCGGTCGAGCGTGGGGCGCCCGACGAACGGGCCGAGCGGTGGGTCCGCGACGAGCGGACGATCGGCCGTGACGGTGACACCTGGCGGCGGGTGCTGCTCGGCTAGGCTCGGCGTGTGACCGACTCCGCAGCCCCAGCACAGCCGCTCGTCTCGATCATCATGGGGTCGGACTCCGACTGGCCGACCATGCGGGCCGCGGCCGACATCCTCGCCGAGCTCGGCATCCCGTTCGAGGCGGACGTGGTGTCCGCGCACCGCACGCCCGACAAGATGACCCGCTTCGCCAGGGGTGCCGCCCAGCGGGGCATCCGTGTCGTGATCGCCGGTGCCGGTGGGGCTGCCCACCTGCCCGGCATGGTGGCCTCGATGACGACCCTGCCCGTGATCGGCGTGCCCGTCCAGCTGGCACGGCTCGACGGACTCGACTCGCTCCTGTCGATCGTCCAGATGCCGGCCGGCATCCCGGTCGCGACGATGGCGATCAACGGCGCGGCGAACGCCGGACTGCTCGCCGCGCGGATCATCGGGTCCTCCGAGCCCGGCGTCGCGGCGCGGCTCACGGAGTACGCCGAAGGACTCGAGCGCCTGGTCGAGGAGAAGGCCGCGCGCCTCCGCGACTCCCTCTGACGTCCGCTGCGCTCCCCGTACCGTTCGACACCCCTCGTACTGGGGACGCCCTGGCGAAGTCAACCCCCCGCGCAGGATGGACAACGCAACTACCGTGGACCCCGGACGGCCGAGGGCCGGCCGTCCGGCACCCACGGGAACGGGTGCGAATCGTCATGTCAGGGAGTGACAGCTCATGCAGAAACGCGCGATCACGAGAGCCGCACTCTCCGTCGTGCTCCTGGGAGTCGTGCTGGTCGCCGGGCCGTTCGGTCAGGTGAGCGCCGCCTCAGCAGCGAACACATCCGCGCCGGTCGGGAACATCGGCAAGTTCAAGCAGACGTTCCGCGAGGACTTCCGGACGACCGCGGCGGCCAAGGGGAAGTTCGCCGCGTCCTACGCGAAGTCGTGGCAGCCCTACCCCGACGGGACGGGCGGGATGTACTACTCGGGGACGCAGATCAGTGCGATCAACGGGAACATGGACGTCCGTCTCGACGGCAAGCGCGGGTCAGCCGGCACGTTCGGCTCGCCCACGGGCGCGTGGGGACACAAGGGCGGGAAGTTCACGGTGCGCGCCATGGCCGCCGGCGGCAACGGGAACGGCGCCGCCTTCATGCTGTGGCCGACGTCGGACAAGTGGTCGGACGGGGAGATCGACTACCCGGAGGCCAACTTCGAGTCCGCACCGATGCTGCACCACCACTCGATGACGCCCGGACGTGAAGCGACGGCGACCAGCCTGAGCACCGGGACGACGTGGCGCTCGTGGCACACCTACTCGATCGAGTGGATCCCCGGGAAGTCCGTGTCGTACTCGCTCGACGGGAAGGTCATCAAGACGGTCACCAGGGACGTCCCGACCACCGCGCACCGCTACATGTTCCAGGTGGGCAACTGGGGCGGGGTCGGCCACCTGTACATCGACTGGGTCACGACCTACTCGTACACGGGCTGACCGCCGGACGGGCAGCTGCACGCCGTCAGAGGTCGGCGTGCAGCTGCCAGGTCTCGGCGGCGGAGTCGCTCCAGTCGTACATGCGTGCCCGATCGGGGCCGGCGACGGCCAGCTGCCCGGCGAGCAGGGGGTCGTTGACCACCTGGTAGACGGCCTGCGCGAGCCGCTCCGGGTAGGACTCCTTCGGACCGATGGCGACGGTGACACCGGCGTCGGAGGCGACCTCGGACACGGCGGGGTCGTCCGAGTGCACGACCGGGGTGCCGAAGCTCATCGCCTCGATGACGGGCAGCCCGAACCCCTCGGCCAGGCTCGGGAACACGAACACCGTGGCCCGGTCGTAGACCACGGCGAGGTCGGCGTCGTCGATCCGCCCGAGCACCTTCACCCGGTCACGCGAGAGACCGGCTCGTTCCGCCGTGCCGTACACGTCGACGTCCCCCCAACCGTCCGGACCGGAGATGACGAGCGGGATGTCCGTCGGCGCGTCGGGGTGCGCCATCGCCTCGATCAGGGATCCCAGCGCCTTCCGTGGCTCGAGCGTGCCGACGGCCAGCACGTACCGCTCCGGCAGCCCGAGCCGCTCGGCGCGGAGATCGGCGTCGACGGGCAGCCGGAGCCGCCCGCTCGGCGCTCCGCCGATGACCCGGAGCCGGTCGTCGAACCGGTGGATCTCGTTGAGTGCACTCGCCACCGCGTGGGTCGGCACCACCACGGCGTCGGCGTGCTTCCACGCCCGCTTGACCATCGCCTTGTGGAAGTGCACGCCCCGCGGCGTCAGGGTCTCGGGGTTGGTCCACGGGACCGTGTCGTGCACGGTGACGACGGTCTGCCGGCCCGGGTCCTGGAAACGGTCGTGCCGGACCAACGGGGCGAGCACGCTCGGGGCGTGCACCATGCCCTTCGCCAGGCTGCCGACGATCCCGCCCTGCCAGGCGAGGGAGAGCTCGCGGCGCGGGAGCGGCAGCCGGTCGAGGTCGGCGAGCCCGGGCAGCAGGGTCCGGATGTGGGTGAGTTCGTCGCGGCCCACCGCCGAGACGACGCCGGACACCTCGCAGCCGGCGGGGGCGTGCTCGATGAGGTGGCGGGTGAGCTCTTCGGCGTACCGACCGATGCCTCCGGGGACCGGGGCGACGACCTGGTCCACGATGACGTGGAGCGTTGTCATGTGGTGCGCCTCCTCGTGGTGCTGCCGTGCGCGCGTCGCGGCCGAACGCCGACCCTATCAGTCGGCACGGGGCGCTCCCGGAGCGCCACCGCCCAGCGCGGCGGCGGCCGTCTTCCGGCGGTGGCGCGCCGCGAGCAGTGCGCCGACCCCGGCCAGCACGACGTCCCCGATGGTCATGAAGACCCGGCTGATGACGGCGAGGGCGAACGGCGCCGATCCACCGGCCACGCTGCCGAGGAGCAGGACCAGGATGCCCTCGCGCGGCCCGATGCCCGCCGGGGCGATGACGACCACGAACCCCACGAGCCAGGCGACGGCGTACGCGCCGACGGCCACCGGGAAGAGCGTGGGCGAGTCGGCTCCGAAGACCCGCAGCACGAGGGTCGCCTGGACTCCGTACGCCAGCCACATGACGAGCGACCAGACGAGCGACATGACGGTGCCCGTCCACGTGAGGGTGGTGTCCTGGGCGGGGCGACGCAGGATCCGGAACGCGACGGCGATGAGGCGGCCGAGCACCGGCGGGGTCAGGCAGACGAACCCCCCCACGATCAGCGGGATGAGCCACCAGAACGTCGCGAACCCGGTGGAGGAGGCCAGCAGGACCGCGACGATCCCGACGACGGCCGCGGTGACCATGCTCACGAGCATCGACGCCAGTGCCGCGACGGCGCTGCCGGTGCGCTGCAGGCCGTGTGCGCGCCCGAGTTCGGCCTGGGCGGCGATGGACCAGACGCCGCCGGGGATGTACTTGCCGAGCTGCCCGACGAAGAAGATCGAGGACGCCGCGGCGAGGCGCACCCGGAACCCGCTCGCCGACATCATGGCCCGCCAGGAGAGCATGTTCGCCACGAGGGCGACGATCGTCGCGGCGACGCCGAGGACGATCGTGCCGGCGTCGAGCCGCACGAAGTCGCGACTGATGGCGTCCCACTGCCGCGCGATGCTCCAGACCAGGAACGCGAGGGCCACGACGGCCGCCACCCACTTGACGACGGTGAGCACACGGGCCCGCCGTCCGGTCGTGGGGACGGCGCCGATCGCGGCGTCGGCGGAGGTGTCGAGCGGGTCCGGGGACCCCGCGGCCGACCCCGTAGGCTGTTGTGCGTCCATCGACCGACAACTCTAAGGGAGCGCGCTGGATGCGACCCGATCCGGAACTCCGCCCGACCCTGCTCGTCGCTGCGTCGACCTTCCCCGCCGAGGCCGGCGACGGCACGCCCGGCTTCGTGCTCGACCTCGCGACGGCACTGTCGGACGAGTACCGCGTGGTGGTGGTCGCCCCGATGACGAAGGGTGCCCGCGCGCACCAGCGGATCGGGGACGTCGAGGTCCGTCGGTTCGGCTACTTCCCGTCGCGCTGGCGTGACCTGGCGGACGGCGCGATCGTCGACAACCTGCGGGCGAAGAAGTCCCGTTGGCTGCAGGTCCCGTTCTTCTTCGTGTCCATGGCCGCCGCGCTGGGCCGAGAGCGCCGCCGCTCGCAGCCCGACGTCGCGCTGCTGCACTGGATCATCCCGCAGGGAGCCGTCGGCCGCGTCGTGCTCGGCGACCTGCCCCGCGTCGTGACCACGCTGGGCGGCGACCTGTACGCGCTGCGCCACCCGGTCCTCCAGGCCGTCAAGCGGTCCGTCATCCGCAGCGCCGCATCGGTGACCTGCATGAGCACCGACATGGCGCGCGAACTCCGGAAGCTCGGCGCCCGTGACGACCAGGTGCACGTCGTCCCGATGGGTGTCGACCTCGACCCGATCACGCGTGCCGTCGAGCGCGAGACCCGGGTGCCCGGCCGGGTGCTCTTCGTCGGCCGTCTGGTCGAGAAGAAGGGCGCGACCGTCCTCCTCGACGCCCTCGACCGCATGGCCGAGCAGCCCACCGAGGTGGCCGTGGTCGGGGACGGTCCGCTGCGCGCCCAGCTGCAGGCCCGTGCCGGTTCGGCCGTGACGTTCCTCGGCGCGCAGGGGAAGGAAGCGCTCGCGTCCGAGTACGCGAAGGCGGCGATCGCGCTCTACCCGTCGGTGCCGGCCGCCAACGGCGACCGCGACGGCCTGCCGGTGGCGCTCCTCGAAGCCATGTCGGCCGGCTGCGCCATCGTCGCCTCGGCGGTCCCCGGCATCGTCGACGTCGTCGAGGACGGCGTGAACGGACTGCTCGTCGAACCCGGCGACGCCCGCGCGCTCGCGGCGGCGATCGACCGCCTGCTCGCCGATCCCGCGCTGGCCGAGCGGCTCGGCCGCGCCGCGGCCGACACCGCCGCGGCACACACCGTCGGCGCCGTCGGCGACCGGTACCGCACCCTGCTCACCGCCGCACGCGCCCGGTAGCCGAGAGCGTCCCTCGACGAGGTGACGCGACCACAGGGCGGCCTGGAGGCGCGTGGCGGCGCCGTCACGCGCCTCCAGGCCCGCAGAGTCGTTGCGTCCCGGTCCCGCGACCTGACGTCCGTCAGGCTGCGCGGCGGTCGTCGTCCGGGAGCCGTGCGTCGTCGGCGCGGGCGGGCGGGCCGCCGACGCGTCCGCGTCGCGCGGTGATCGTCCGAGCGACCCGTTTGGCCAGCCGGTGCGCCGGCAGCTCGACGAGCCGGGCGAAGAGCCCGGCGACCACGACGGCGACCGGGATCGCCACGAGCATCGTGAGCCACGGCACCGAGGTGGGCAGCAGGTAGGCGACCGACACCGTGATCGGCTCGTGCACCAGGTACAGGCTGAAGGAGAGCCGTCCGAGCGCTCGGGGGACCGGTCCGAGCATCACGCGTTCCGCCGGCAGCCACTTCCCGCACAGCAGGACGATGAGCCCGGCCGAGGCGACGACCACCATCGGGACGTGGATGCCGACCAGGGAGCGGGGGAGCCACCACTCGAACGTGATGCCGAGCACCGCCAGTCCGGCGAGGACCCAGCCCGGGCCACGCCGGATCTCGGGGATCCGCTCCCACCCGGCGGCCAGGGCGGACCCGAGCAGGAACATCGGCAGGTACATCAGCCAGTCCTCGCGGTACTGCCGGCCGAGTGCCGAGAGCAGGAGCGCGGCGATCGCGGTGAGCCACCACACCCGGTGCGTGGCCTTCGCGATGAGCACGAAGAGCGGCAGCAGGAGGGAGAACGCGACCTCCCACGTCAACGACCACAGCGGGCTGTTGAGTCGGGTCGGCGCGACCAGGGTGAGGTCGCCCAGCAGGCCACCGGCGGTGAGCGGTTCGACGTGCCGGAGCAGCCAGCCCGAGGCCCCGGCTTCGGGGGTCCGGGGGACGAGCAGGAACAGGGCCAGGGCCAGGGCGACCGAGGCGATCACGGGGATGTAGAGCCGGAGCAGGCGGCTCGGGTAGTAGGCGATCCAGTCCTGTGCGCGGCGGAGTGCGGGGAGCGTCAGCACGAAACCACTCAGGACGAAGAAGACGAAGACGGCTTCGCCGCCGGCCCAGAACACGTGCAGGGGCGTGTCGACGAGCCAGGCGCGGTTCGCCGGGATCGGCTGGCCGTTGTTGCCGTCGGAGAGCGTCGGCACCACGAGGAGTCCGTGGTGGATCAGGACGACGGCGGCGGCGACGCCACGGAGTCCGTCCAACGACCCGATGCGGCCCGCGGGGCGATCACGCATGCGGCGATCCTACTGCTCGGCGGGTTCGGCCCCGATGGGTGCGCGACGGGCGCGGATGGCTTCGACGGTCGTCGCGACCCCCTGGGGGAACGGGACGAAGGTGCGGTCGCCGACCTGCGGCAGCACCTCGGACCGCATGCGGAGGTCGAGTCCCTGGAACGTGGCCGAGGGGTCGGCGCCCTCGCGGATGTCCAGGCGGCTGCCGATCGCCTGCTCGACCGCGTCGATGACGTCGGCGATCGTCGCCGGCTGCCCGGAGGCCAGGATCTTCGTGACCGCGGCCGCAGGGGGACCCTGCTCGACGAGGTCGATGGTCCGGAGCACCATGTCGACGGCGTCGTCGATGTACAGGTAGTCGCGGGTGGTCGACATCGGCACGTAGATCGACGACGGCCGGCCCTCGAGGTGGGCGAGGGTGAGCTGCGAGACGAGCCCCTGCGGCTTGCCGAGGTTCGCGCCCGGGCCGTAGAGGTTCGAGATCCGCCCCACCACCAGGCGCGTGCCGGTCTCGGCGGCCCACGTCCGGAACTGGGCCTCGGCGGCGAGCTTCGCGTGGCCGTAGGGAGCCAGCGGGAGCGGTTCGGTGCCCTCGTCGAAGGGCGGTTCGGCGCTGCCGGCGTAGACCGCTCCGGCCGACGACGCGAAGAAGAGCGTGCCGTCTCCGGACGGGTCGTCCCGGGTCGCGTCGAGGACCCGGGCGATCAGGCGCTGCTCCTCGTCGAAGACGTCGGCTCCGGTGGCGACGACCCCCGTGCCCGCGCACCACAGCACGCGCCAGCGGCCGGGCTGCGACCGCACCGAGCGGAAGGCGTCGACGAGTGCCTCGACGGCGGCGTCCTGGTCGTCCCACGGCACGCGGGCGGCGGTGGTCGCTGCCCCCGAACCGACGAGTGACCGGTGCACGGCACCGCCGAGGAACCCGCCGGCGCCGACCACCAGGGTGGACGGCTGGGTCATGCGCGGAAGATCCCGGCCTCGGTCGCCGCGTGCAACGCCTCGCGCCAGTCGCGCATCGGGGCGAGGCCCGCGCGCGACCAGGCGTCGTGGCCGAGCACGCTGTACGCCGGGCGGGGTGCCGGACGGACGAAGGCACCGCTGTCGGTCGGCAGGACGCGCTCCGGGTCGAGACCGTTCTCGGAGAAGATCGCCCGGGTGAAGTCGTACCACGAGCCCTGACCGCTGTTCGTGCCGTGGTAAATGCCGGCGGGGGCGTCCGCGTCGAGGAGCTCGACGATGCGTGCGGCCAGGTCTCCGGTCCAGGTGGGCTGCCCGACCTGGTCGGTGACCACGCTCACGGTGTCGTGGGACGCCGCGAGCCGGAGCATGGTCGCGGCGAAGTTGGGTCCGTGTGCGCCGTAGATCCACGCCGTCCGGACGACGTACGAGGAGTCCGGCGCGATCGCGCGGACGCGGGCTTCACCGACGGCCTTGGACCGGCCGTAGGCGTTCAGGGGGTCCGTGGGGGCGTCCTCGGCGTAGGGAGCGGTGCCGTTGCCGTCGAAGACGTAGTCCGTCGAGATGGTCACGAGCTTGGCCCCGTGCCGCACCGCGGCCTCGGCGAGCAACGCCGGCCCGTCCGCGTTCACCGCGGTCGCGGTGTCCTCGTGGGTCTCCGCGTCGTCCACCTTCGTGTAGGCGGCCGAGTTGATCACGACGTCGTGCCCGGCGACCGCGGCGTCGACGGCCTCGGGATCGGTGATGTCCAGCTCGGCACGGGAACGGGCGGTGACGTCGCGGCCGGCCAAGGCGTGCTGCAGGTCGTGGCCGAGCATGCCGGCGGCGCCGGTGATGAGGTACCGGGTCATGGTGTCGCTTCCGTGTCGGGGGTGGCGGTCGAGCAGGGGTCGGCCCAGGAGCACGCCGTGGTGCTCCTGGGCCGCGGCGGCTCAGGAGAGGGCGGCGCGTTCCTTGAGCGGCTCCCACCAGCTGCGGTTGTCGCGGTACCACTGCACGACGTCGGCGAGGCCCTGCTCGAACGGCACCTGCGGCTCGTAGCCGAGCTCGCTGCTGATCTTCGAGATGTCGACCGAGTAGCGCAGGTCGTGGCCGAGGCGGTCGGCGACGCGGTCGACGTACGACCAGTCCTTGCCGGTCGCGTCCAGGAGCAGCTGCGTCAGCTCCTTGTTGGTCAGCTCGGTGCCGCCGCCGATGTTGTAGATCTCGCCGGCGCGACCACGGGTCAGGACCATCGCGATGCCGCGGGTGTGGTCGTCGACGTGCAGCCAGTCACGGATGTTGTTGCCCTCGCCGTAGAGCGGGACGTGCAGGTCGTCGATGAGGTTCGTGACGAAGAGCGGGATGACCTTCTCGGGGAAGTGGTAGGGCCCGTAGTTGTTCGAGCAGCGGGTGATCGAGAGGTTCAGCCCGTGCGTGCGGTGGTAGCTGCGGGCGAGCAGGTCGCTGCCGGCCTTCGACGCCGAGTACGGCGAGTTCGGCTCGAGCGGGCGCTCCTCGTCCCACGACCCCTCGCTGATGGAGCCGTAGACCTCGTCCGTGGACACGTGGACGAAGCGCTCGGTGCCGTGGCGGAGCGCCGCGTCGAGCAGACGCTGGGTGCCGACGACGTTCGTCTCGACGAAGATGCCGGAGTCGCGGACCGACCGGTCGACGTGGGACTCGGCGGCGAAGTGCACGATCGCGTCGATGCCGGGGATCACCTCGTCGAGCTTCGCGGCGTCGCGGATGTCGCCCTGCACGAACGTGTACCGGGGGGAGTCCGAGACCGGGGCGAGGTTCTCGAGGTTGCCCGAGTAGGTCAGTGCGTCGTAGACGACGACCTCGGCGCCTTCGAGTCCGGGGTACGCGTCCTGCAGGGTGCGTCGGACGAAGTTCGAGCCGATGAAGCCGGCTCCGCCGGTGACGAGGATCTTCACGAGGTCTGGTTCCTTTTCGGAGTCGGTGTGGTTCTGGGATCGGTGTGCTCCGGTCGGCGGTGGCCGTCCGGTGGTGCGTCGGTCGTCGGCGTCCCGTTCAGGATCGCCGGCCGACCGTGGATCGGTTGACGATACCAGCCGGTCACAGCCCTGCCGCGTCGTCGCCACGTCTGCGGCGGCGCCGGACGAGCAGGGTGACCACGGTGCAGGCGAGGACGGCGAGGACGATGCTGCCGCCGGTCAGCAGGTACCCGGTCCGGGCGCCCGGCACCGCGTACCGCAGCTCCACCGTGTGCTCGCCGCCGGGGACCCACACGGCGGCGCCGGCGTCGTCGGCTGCGACGAGGTCGGTCGGTTCGCCGTCGACGGTCGCCGTCCAGCCGGCACGCTGGAGCGAGTCGGAGACGACCACCCAGCCGCTCCCGGTGGCGTCGACCTCGGCGACCGTGCTGTTCACGTCGCTGTCGCGCAGGGTGATCTCGGCGCTCGAGTCCGGGTCGGCCGTGTGCTCGGACGGCGCGCTCAGGACGACGGTCGAGTCCGGCAGCGACTGGTCGGCGAGTGCCCGGACGCGCGCCGGTCCGGTGCGTTCCACCACCTGGCCGGAGGCCCAGCGCACGCGGTCCAGGGCGTTGCCGCGCTCGTAGATCGTCGCATCGCCGGTGTGCACCACGCGGACGCCGTCGCCGGAGACCGGACGGGTGATGCTCATCACGGCGTCGCCGGCGTCGTCGGTGCCGATCGGCACGAGCTTGTCCTGCCCGGTCACGGTGATCCGGACGTGCCACGAGGTCGACGTCGGGATGGTGGAGCCCTGGAGCGCCACGTTCCGCGGGCCGCCGAGGCCCGGCACGTGGGTCGACGTCGAGGTGATCGTCTTGCCGGAGTCGTCGGCGACGATCGCCACGTCGAGGGTCATGCCCCCGGGCGTCAGGGTCGGGGCCGGCGGACCGGTGAAGGTGATGCCGTTCACCGGGCCGGTGTTGCTGGCCGAGTCCACCGAGGGGTTGTCCGCGGTCAGGTCGGACCACTTCGTCTGCGCTGCACCCGGCTCGGCGGTGCCGGCGAGCGGCCCCGACGGATCGGCGACGAGGTACTTCGTGCTGAGCCGGTCGAGGATCCCCGACCGGGCGAGCGACGGCATGAGGTTCGGTTCGAACGTCAGGTAGGTGGCCGTCGGGTACGTGTCCGGGTCGACCGCCCGCATGAGGTCCTTCCACTCGCCCGTCTGGAACGCGTGTCCGGTGGTCTCGCGGATCCGGTAGTAGGAGGACGACCCCGGGAGCATGGCGCTGCCGGTGGCGGCGTAGCGGTCCTGCGCGGAGACGTGTTCCTGCAGGTAGTCGATGGCGGGGGTGGTCGGGTAGAACGTCGACGTCGGCGCGATCGGCCACCAGGGCTTCGTGGCCGTCACCGCGGGGACGACGACGAGCGCGACGACCCCGATCGCGGCGACGGTCGCCAGCACCCGCGACCGGAACACCCAGACGAGCACGACGAGCACGACGGTGACCGCGCCGAGGATGCCGACCGCCAGGATCTCGAGCTTGGTGCGGTGCACGTACTCTTCCGAGATCGGCGGGATCGCGAGCAGGGTCTGCATCCCCACGCCGACGGCGGTGAACAGCACGACGGCGACGGCCGCGATCCGACCGGTGCGCCGGAGGGGCCCGGCGGCGCGGAAGCGTGCCAGCTCGTCGCGGAGGTTCTCCGGCTGCACGAGGCGGCCGAAGCCCACCCCGGCCATGGCCGCGGCGAGGAACATCACGACGACGCGAGCGCGACCGATCGGGTTCGTGTCGAAGACCGGCAGCTCGCGGACGGCGGACAGGACGGGGCCGCCGAGGTAGACGATGACCACCGCGAGCGCGAGCATCGAGGCGACGATCGCGACGACGCCGCGGGTGCGACGTCGGGCCAGGTCGTGCCGTGCGCGGACGGCCGGCGTGGCGTCGTCGGGCAGGGACGCGACGGTGTGCGTCGCCGGGCGGATGAGGACCGCCACGGCGACGAGCACCACGGCCGCGATCCCCAGGTAGGAGTACTCCTCCACCGGGTTGCGGATGCCCCAGGCGGGGCCGGTGCTCTGCACGAACGAGATGTCGGGCACCCACGCGCTGACGAGCGGCGGGGTGCCGAGACCGTTCGGGCCGCTCTGCCCACGGCCGCTGAAGTCGACCAGGCTCGTGGCGTTGATGGCGAAGGGGACGAGCTGCCACGCGGACAGCAGCAGGCCGAACAGGATGCCGCCCACCGCGATCGCCCCGCTCACGACCACGGGGACCCACCGTCGGTGCGCGACGATCGTGCGGACGAGGAAGTACAGCCCACCGATGAAGAGGGCGTAGCCGACGATGGCCGGGAACCCGCCGAGCAGCATCGACGCGAGCGGCACGCCCACGGCGATGACGTCACGCGCGCGGAGCTCCACCGCGGCGCGGTCGATCGCCCAGAAGAGCAGGGGGATGCAGGCCGCGACCCGTGTCTGCGGCCAGTTCGACCACGCGACCATGAAGCCGGACGACGAGTAGACGAGGGCGGCGATCGCCCAGCCCGCGCGGGGGACACCCCAGCGGCGCAGCAGCAGGGACATGCCGACCGTGACGACGACGATCTCGAGGAGCTTCACCCAGCCCGGCGCGGCCGCCAGGGGGAGGATCCACCAGGGCAGCGCGAGCGGCGACCACGCGCCCGAGTCGGGCACGCCGCCGAGTTCCGCGCCGCCGGCGACGTAGGGGTTCCACGCGCCGAAGACGCCCTCGTGGGCGAGGCGGGTCAGGAGCGAGGTCTGCGGCGCGACGGTGTCGATCGTGTCGCTGTTCAGGATGTTGGTCGACGTCGTCGTCGACTGGAACACCTCACCCCACGGGGTGTACCGACCGAGCAGGCCGGTGTTCAGGAAGGTGCCGTGTCCGATCAGTGCCGGTCCGATGGTCCAGACGACGAACGCTGCGAGCGCAGCCCAGGCCGCGATCTCCACCCAGCTGCCGGGTCGACGGACCCAGAGCGCGAAGCGTGTCCGCCGGTCGAGCACGGACGCTCCGCGCTCAGTCCCCATACCGCTGCAGCTTCTGCAGGTCGAGCTGTTCCTCGGCCAGGGTCCGGTTCAGGCGGGTCAGGTCCGCCACCACGCCGATCACGATGCTCAGCACCGCGGTGATCAACAGGACGACGCCGAGGATGATCGACTGCAGGTGGTTGCCGCCGGTGTGCATCGCCAGCAGCACCAGGTACCGGACGAGCGGCCAGGCCCCGAGGGCCCCGAGGATCGCCGCCACCCAGAGGAACAGCGCCATCGGCCGGTACATCAGGTAGACGCGGGCGATCGCCGAACCCGACTGGAACATGTGCTGCCAGATGTTCTTGAACAGCCGCGACTCGCGGGTCTTCGGGTTCGTGGTGATCGGCACCGAGGCGATGGCCAGGCGCTTGTAGCCGGCCTGCACGATGGTCTCCATGCAGTAGCTGAAGCGCGTGACGATGTTCAGGCGGATGAGCGAGTACTTCGAGTACGCGCGGAATCCGCTCGCGGCGTCGGGCAGGTCGAGCCCGGCGGCGCGGCTGGCGACCCACGAGCCGAAGCGCTGCATGAGCTTCTTGAAGCCGGAGAAGTGCTCGATGGTCCGCGTCTGCCGGTCGCCGATGACGATCTCGGCCTCTTTCCGGAGGATCGGCTGCACCAGTTCGGCGATCTGCGACTGCGGGTACTGGTTGTCACCGTCGGTGTTGACGACGATGTCCGCGCCGTGGAGCAGCGCGTAGTCGACGCCGTCCCGGAAGGAGCGGGCGAGCCCCATGTTCGTGGTGTGGTGCACGAAGTGCTTGACACCGTGCTCCTTGGCGACCTCGACGGTGCGGTCGGTGCTGCCGTCGTTGATCACCAGGATCTCGATCTCATCGATGCCGTCGATCTCCCGCGGGATGGAGTCGATGACGCTGGCGAGGGTGTTCTCCTCGTTGAGGCAGGGGATCTGGATGAAGAGCTTCACGGGTTCGCAGTGTCTCGTTTCATGGGGCCCGGCAGGTGCGCGAGGCCATGACAGCCTATGCGAACCCACGGACCGGCGCAGGTACGGCCTGCCGACGCGTCCCGGGGCGGGCGGCTTGGTAGGGTGCAGCCGTGCAGATCCGCGAACTGAAGATCCCCGGCGCGTGGGAGTTCACGCCCGTCCAGCACGGCGACGCACGAGGAGCATTCCTCGAGGCGTACCGCGCCGACGTCCTCGAAGAGACGGTCGGTCACCCGCTGGACCTCCGACAGGTGAACATGTCGATCTCCTCGGCCGGTGTGGCCAGGGGCATCCACTACGCCCTCGTCGCGCCGAGCCAGGCCAAGTACGTGACCGCGGTGCGCGGCGCCTTCATCGACTACATCGTCGACATCCGGGTCGGCTCGCCGACGTTCGGGCAGTGGGACTCCGTGCGCATCGACGACGTCGACCGTCGGGCCGTCTACCTGTCCGAGGGCCTCGGGCACGCCATCGTCGCGCTCGAGGACCAGTCCACGGTGAACTACCTCGTCAGCGCCCACTACGACCCGGAGCGCGAGAAGGGGATCACCATCCTCGACCCGACGGTCGGCCTCGAGCTGCCCGACGGACTCGGCGAGCCGGTCCTGTCCGAGAAGGACACCAGCGCGCCGACGCTCGAGGAAGCCGCCGCCGCGGGTCTGCTGCCCACCTACGAGGAGTGCGTGGCGTACACCGAGTCGCTCCGCACGACCAAGTAACGAACGAAGGAAGCACAGCGCGATGAAGGGCATCATCCTCGCCGGGGGTTCCGGCACCCGCCTCTGGCCGATCACCAAGGGCATCAGCAAGCAGCTCATGCCGATCTACGACAAGCCGATGGTCTACTACCCGCTGTCGACCCTCATGATGGCCGGCATCCGCGAGGTCCTCGTCATCACGACGCCGGAGTACAACGACCAGTTCCGCGCCCTGCTCGGCGACGGCTCGTCCCTCGGCATGGACATCCAGTACGCGGTGCAGCCGAGCCCGGACGGCCTCGCGCAGGCGTTCGTCATCGGCGAGGACTTCATCGGCGACGACAGCGTCGCGCTCGTCCTCGGCGACAACATCTTCCACGGCACCGGCCTCGGCACGAACCTCCGGAAGAACACCGAGGTCGACGGCGCGACGATCTTCGCGTACCACGTGGCCGACCCGAAGGCGTACGGCGTGGTCGAGTTCGACGACGCCTTCACCGCGGTCTCCATCGAGGAGAAGCCGGCCGAGCCGAAGTCGAACTACGCCGTCCCCGGCCTGTACTTCTACGACAACAAGGTCATCGAGATCGCGAAGACGATCGAGCCGAGCGCCCGCGGGGAGCTCGAGATCTCGACCGTGAACGAGCGCTACCTCGAGGCGGGCGAGCTCGGTGTGCAGGTCCTCGACCGCGGGACCGCCTGGCTCGACACCGGCACGTTCGAGTCGATGATGCAGGCGTCCGAGTACGTGAAGGTCATCGAGGACCGTCAGGGCTTCAAGATCGGCTGCATCGAGGAGATCGCCTGGCGCAACGGCTGGATCGACGACGCGCAGCTCGCCGACCTCGCCGCACCGCTCGTCAAGGGCGGCTACGGCGTCTACCTGCAGCGACTGCTCGCCGTCTGACGTCGGCGCGGCCGGTCCTCGCATGGCACTCTTCCGTCGCCGCCGGCCGGATGCGGCGGTCTCCGGCCCGGAGGCCCGTCCCGCGTCGGTGACGCCGGCCGACCCCGAGCGGGTGGTCGGCTGGGACGGTGCCCTGCCGGCACTCGAGGTGTCGGTGACGGTGCTGCTGGTGAGCCGGTCCGACCGGTACGACGCGCTGCCGTCGATGGTCACCGCGGCTCGTCTGGCGTTCGGCCCCTCGGCGGACGTCCGCGCGGTCGGCTACGTCGCCGATGCGTCGCCGGTCGGCGAGCAGGCGCGGGGGATCCCCTGGGTCCGCTCGGCGCCGGTCGACGGCATCGGTTCGGCGATCAACGCCGGGGTCGCCGCCGGGGTCGGGCGTGTGCTCCTGGTGGTCGACTCGACGGTCCGGGTGACCGACCAGGACCTGCGGGTCCTCGCACAGGCCGGCGGCGACGGCGTGGCCCAGGCTCGCATCCGGATGCCCGACGGTTCGCAGCGGGACGGCGTGCGGCTGCTGCGCCCGGGAGCGCTTCCCTGGTCCGACGACGGGTCGACGAGTCCGGCCCGCAGCCAGGCGGACGACCGCCAGGACTTCCCGCTCGCCGTGGTGCCGGTCTTCGCAGCGGACCAGCCGGCCGTCTCGCTGCCGGGCGCTTCCCTGGTGCCGGCACCGTGCCTCCCGGACGAGCGGATGACCCTGACCAGCTGGACCCGCGCGGTCGCCGACCGCGACGGCCGACCCGTGCGTGCGGTGTGGTCGCTGACCCGCTCGGCTGATTCCGGACGGACGGTCGACGCGGCGACGGTGGATGCGTTCTCGGTCTGGCGCGACCGGGCGCCGGACGGCGACGGAGCGGTCGCAGCCGGCCCCCCGCTGCCCCCGTGGGGTGCGCGACCCGTCACCCCGGCGCCCCGATCGCGCTCCGACGACGACCGGTTGTCCTGGTCCGTCAAGATCGCCGCCCCGGCCGGGCCCGAGGGCGACGGGTGGGGCGACGTGCACTTCGCCACCGAGCTCGCGGGCGCGCTCGAGGGCCTCGGCCAGCGGGTCCGCGTCGACCGGCGTGACGCGCACGTCCGGGACGACGACGCCGCGGACGACGTCACGCTCGTCATCCGCGGGCTGGACCGTGTGCCGCCGAACCCGGCGTCGGTGAACCTGCTCTGGGTGATCAGCCACCCCGACGACGTCTCGGACACCGAGCTCCGGTCGTTCGACGCGGCGTTCGCGGCGGGTCCGGTGTGGGCCGCCGAAGCCGCCGCACGTGCCGGCGTGCCGGTCGGGGCACTGCTGCAGGCGACCGACCCGGCGGTGTTCCACCCGGCCGCCCGGTCGGACGCAGGCCAGGACGCGGGGCACGTGGTGTTCGTCGGGTCGACCCGTGGCGCGGCCCGGCCGGTGGTCGCCGACGCGGTCGCACTCGGCACCGACCTGCGTGTGCACGGCCCGGGGTGGGACGGCGTCGTGCCCTCCGCGATGCTCGGGGCCGTCGCGCTGTCACGGACCGAGGTCGCGACGGCGTACGCGTCCGCGCGCGTGGTCCTCAACGACCACTGGCCGGACATGGCGGCGGGCGGTTTCGTGTCGAACCGGGTCTTCGACGTGCTGGCGTCCGGTGGGGTCGTCGTCACGGACCAGGTCGCCGGCCTCGGGGACGTGCTCGACGTCCCGACGCTCGCCGTCGCCCGTTCGCGGGACGACGTGGCCGCCCTGCTCGACCCGACGCACGAGTGGCCGGCGGCTGCCGAACGTGCTGCGGTCGCCGATCGGATCGCGGCGGAGCACTCCTTCGACGCGCGGGCCGCGGTGCTGCTCGCAGCCGCTCGCGCCGCACACAGGCGTCTGCGCCCCGGCCCCTGACGTCCGCCGCCGGCTCGCGCTACTTGCGCGTGACCCAGCGGGCTCGGAGCGACAGACCGGCGTGCAGCACCACACGGAGGGGCAACAGCCACCACGCCCGGTACTTCCGCGACAGGAACCGGTACGCGCTGCGGTGGTGCTCGATCTCCATCCGGCGGCGGTTCGACGACGTCGAGTGCGCCCCGGTGTGCGTGACCACGGCGGTCGGCACGTACACGTTCGTGCGACCGGAGCGACCCACGCGCTGGCCCAGGTCGACGTCCTCGAAGTACATGAAGTACGACTCGTCGAACCCGTCGAGCTGCCGGAACAGGTCGGTGCGGATGAGGAAGCACGCGCCGGACAGCCAGCCGGCCTCACGTTCGACGACCTGCGTCGTGGACCAGTACCGCTGGCTCCAGGGGTTGGCGGGCCAGAACCGCGAGAACGCCGCGTGGCCGAGTCCGGTCCGGAGCGACGGCAGCTGGCGCGCGGACGGGTACGTCTCGCCCTGCTCGTCCAGGATCCGCGGCCCGAACGACCCGCCCGTCGGCAGCCGGTCGGCGGCGCGCACGAGTTCGTCGATCGATCCCGGTGCGAGGACGACGTCGGGGTTCGTGACGAGCAGGAACTCGGGGCGGACGTCGGGCAGGACGTCGTCGAGGGCACTCAGCGCGGCGTCGATGCCCCCGCCGTAACCGCGGTTGCCCCCGGAGGAGACCACGACGGCACCGTAGGACTCGCCGATCGCCCGCAGTGCGTCGATGTCGGTCGAGCCGTTGTCCGCGATCACGACGGCGACCGGCTCGGACGACGCCGCTGCGACGCTCGCCAGGAACGGCCGGATGGTCTCACCGGTGTTGTAGGTGACCGTCAGCACCGCGACCCGGATCACCGTGCACCCCCGGCGACGGCGGAGTACGCATCGACGTGCACGCCTGCGGTGGCCTGCCAGGTGAACACGTCGGCACGCGCCAGCGCGGCCGCCCGGTGCGACGCCACGAGTGCGGGATCGTCGAGCAGCGCGGCCATCGCCTCGGCCAGTGCGGGTGCGGACGGCTCGGTGTACACCGCTGCGTCGCCGCCGACCTCGGGTAGCGACAACCGCCGGGTGGTCAGGACGCAGGCGCCTGCGGCCATCGCCTCGACCACCGGCAGGCCGAAGCCCTCGCCGAGCGACGGGTAGACGACGAACTCCGCCCCACCGAGGTAGCCGGACAGGTCCTCGAGCGGCAGGTAGCCGGCCTCGATCACGTGGTCGTCGGGCTGCAGGGCGTCGAGCCGTGCGATCGCGGACTCGTCCCATCCGCGTGCCCCGGAGAGCACCAGCCACGGGGTGTCCGAACCGGCGGCCGCTCGCGACGCCCGCACGGTGGCGTAGGCGTCGAGCAGGGCCGTGACGTTCTTGCGGGGCTCGATCGTGCCGAGGAACGCGATCCAGGGTGCGCCCTCGGGCAGTGTCGCCGCGATCCGGGCGTCCTCGACCTCGGCGATCGACGGCTCGTGGAACACGGCACGGTCGACGCCGAGCGGTGCGACCCGGACGTCGGCGCGGATCCCGCTGACGACCCGCGCGGCCTCGGTCGCGGTGGCCGCACTCGGCACGATGACGACCGGGCGGCTGCGCAGCGATCGACGGCTCCACCAGGTGAAGAACGTGCGCTTCAGGCGGGAGTGCCACTCAGGGTTCGAGAAGAACGTGGCGTCGTGCAGGGTGACGACGGAGCCACCGCGCCAGCCGAACGGGAACGTGTAGTGCGGGGAGTGCAGCACCTGCGCGCCGATCCTGCGGCCGAGTGCCGGCAGGCCGGTCTGCTCCCACACGAACCGCAGCGGCACGGAGTCGGTCCACGCCGGCGCGGTGTGCACGGTGGCGTCCGGAGCCACGGCGCGGAAGTGCTCGGCGTGCACGGGCCGGACGACCAGGTGGACGTCGAGCGCCGGGTCGGTCAGGTGTGACACGACGCCCTCGACGTACCGGCCCACACCGCCGAGTTCGCGCGGTACCGCGGTCCCGTCGACGAGGACGGTGAGCTGCGGCACGCGTGGGTCCTTCCGAACGGGGGCGCCACGGTCGGGTCCGTCGGCGGGGGAGTGACCAGGATAGCCCTCCGCGCTCATGCGCCCGGGTCCACGCTGCGACGAGGGACGGACGCGCGCCGCGACTCGCGGAGCCGCCGCGCGAGGTGCGACGGGAGCGCCCCGGCGACGTCCGTGAACGCTGCCAGGACGAGCCGGGCCTCCCGACGGGTGGATGCGGTGCGCAGTCCGCGCAGGCCGCGGAAGAGGGTCCGGGCGCTCGCGCGCAGGACGGTCGGCCACGGTGCGTGCCAGAGCGCGACGACCATCCGGTTCCGCGCGTTGCGGAAGAGGAACAGGTCGCTCTGCACGCCGGACGACGCCGAGTGGTCGTGTTCCACGACCGCGCCGGCGGCGTGTTCGACGCGCCACCCGCGTCGGCGGAGCCGCCAGGCGAGCTCGGTGTCCTCGTAGTACATGAACAGGGACTCGTCGAGCAGGCCGACGTCGTCCAGCGCGCTCCGCCGCAGGGCCGACGCGCCGCCGGAGAACCCGAAGACGTCGACGTCCGCGACCCGGTCGACGGGCGCGAACCAGTCGCGGTCCATGCCGTTCCCGTCGCGGTCGACGCGCACGCCGGTCGAGTTGAGCCGCACCTCGCCGTCCGCCGACGGCGTCCAGGGACGGCCGTCGTGGTCGCGCAGGACGCGCTGGTCGGGTGCGGGCGTCACGCCGATCGGGAGGCCCGTCCAGCGTCCGGCGAGCACGATGCGGCCCGTCACCGCCGCGACCTCCGGCCCCGCCTGCGCCAGGTGGTCGCGGAGCGCCGCGACGAAGCCGGGCGCGGGCACCGCGTCGTTGTTCAGGAGCACGACGACGTCGGCGTCGGTGTGCCGGATGCCGTTGTTCGCGCCGGCTGCGAACCCGCCGTTGTCGTCCCGCGCGATCACGACGGCGTCCGGAAGATCGCGCCGGAGCACGGCGACGGAGTCGTCGGTCGATCCGTTGTCGACGACGATCACGTCGTCGGCGGTGCCCTCGGCGAGCACGGCGCGGACGGCCGCGGTGGTCAGGTCGGCGCGGTTCCAGTTGACGACGACGACCGCGGTGCTGGTCACGCCGTCGGGGATCGTCAGCCCAGCTCCTCGATGGAGGGCTTCGCGTAGACGCTGCCGACGGCGTCGCCGAACGACGGCACCTCGAACGAGTCGCACTCGGGCAGGTCGTGCAGGTGCCGACCAGCGGAGTCCATCATCGACACGTTGATGAAGTACTTGCCGGTGCCGAAGTTCGTGTCAGCGATCCGGAGGCGGAGCTTCTTGCGGCCGTGCAGCGGGTCGAGGTGGATGCCCATGATGCCGGTGGTGGTGCCGTACACCACCTGTCCGGCCGTGTTGTTGATCTGGACCGCGGCCTCCCAGTCCTCGACGCCGTCCAGGTGCTCGAACTCCATGTCGACCAGCAGGTCGTCGCCCGGCGTGACGCCGTCGCGCTGGCCCTTGCCGTCGGCGTGCACCGAGGCCCCGATGACCGTGCCGCGGCCGACCGCCACGTCGGCGCTGAGCTCACCGGCACGGCGCTCCTCGAGGACGTCGCGGAACAGGCTGACCGCACCGATCGGGTCCCCGTCGTGCAGGACCTTGCCCTTGTTCAGGAGCACGACCCGGTCGCACATCTCCTGCACCTGGCTGAGCGAGTGCGTGACGATGATGATCGTCTTGCCCTGCTCCTGGAACGAGCGGATGCGGTCGAGGCACTTGCGCTGGAACGCCTCGTCACCGACGGCCAGCACCTCGTCGACCAGCAGGACGTCGGGATCGGTGTGCACGGCGACCGCGAAGGCGAGTCGCACGTACATGCCGGATGAGTAGAACTTCACCTGGGTGTCGATGAAGTCGCCGATGCCGGAGAACGCGAGGATGTCGTCGAAGCGCTCCTCGGTCTCCTTGCGCGTCAGGCCGAGCAGGCTCGCGTTGAGGAAGACGTTCTCGCGGCCGGACAGGTCCGGGTGGAACCCGGCGCCGAGCTCGAGCAGCGCAGCCAGACGACCGCGGCGCGCGACCGTGCCGGACGTCGGCTGGATGATCCCGCCGATGGCCTTCAGCAGGGTCGACTTGCCGGAACCGTTCTGCCCGATGAGCCCGACGGTGGTGCCGGCCTGGATCGAGACGGTGACGTCGTCGAGCGCCCAGAAGTCCTGCCGGTGCTTCCGTCCGGCGCGGCCCAGGGTGACGATCCGCTCGCGGATGGTGTTGTCCTTGCGGACGACGAACCGCTTGCGGACGTGGTCGATGACGATGACGTCCGGGCGGTCGGTGTGGGCGCCGGAGGCTGCCGGGGCGACGGGGGTGCTGATGGCCATGGTCTAGAGCTCCTGCGCGAAGTTGCCCTGCAGCCGGGAGAACACCCGCTGCGCCCCGAGCAGGCAGAAGAGCCCGATCACGAGGGCGATGCCGAGGCGCATCATCAGGTGCGGCGGGTAGTCGACGGGCGTCGGGTGGATCCAGATCGCGTTCTGCAGACCCAGCACCGACAGGGTGAGCGGGTTGTTCGTGTAGACCGCCAGCAGCCACTGCACCTTCAGCTCGGCGACGACCATCGAGTACGAGTAGACGATCGGCGACGCCCAGAGCAGCACCATGAGGCCGACGTCGATCACGAACTGCACGTCGCGCAGGTACACGTTGAGCGCGGACAGCACGAGGCCGATGGCCGCGCCGTAGACCAGGATCACCAGGAGCGACGGGATGAGGTAGATCAACCCCTCGTGCCAGGGGAAGACCCCGAGCACGACGGTCGCGGCGATGAGGATCGCGAACTGGATCAGGAAGTTGACCAGGGCCGCGCCCACGCTGGCGAGGGGGAAGACCTCGCGCGGCACGTAGACCTTCTTGATCAGCCCGCTGTTGCCGACGATCGACCCGGTCGAGCCGGCGACGATCTCGCTGAAGAGCGTGTAGGCGGTCAGGCCCGTGAACACGTAGATCGCGAAGTTGTCGATCGCCCGTGACGAGCCGAGGATCTTGCCCATCACGAAGTAGTAGATCATCAGCTGGGTCAGCGGACGCACCAGCGTCCACACGAACCCGAGTGCCGAGTCCTTGTAGCGCGCCTTCAGGTCGCGGCGGATGAGCATCCCGAGCATCTCGCGCTGACGGAAGACGTCGCGCAGTTCTCTCCAGGTGCCCTTGAAGGCGCTCGTCGGAGCGCCGATCACGACGAGGGGCTCGTTCGCGAGCGCCGTCATGCGGGCTTGGTCGACCATACGTCTCTTCGTTCGTGGGGGCAGGACCGGAACAGCATACTCATTGCACCGCGGGGGAACGCCGCGCGCCCCGTGCGCGGAATCCCTGGCGACTCCGCCCCCGAGCGGGGGGCAAAGTGCGCGAGAACAACTCTCAACCTTCACTTTGGGGTTACCGTTGACGCAACCCGGACCCTTGTCAACAACCACAGGACGGCCCGAAAGCATGCAGCTTGCTCCACGGTCGATCGCTGCGCTCGCGGTGGTCGGTGCTCTCAGTCTCTTCGCGGCGGGGTGTTCCTCCGGCGACGACCCCCGACCCTCGCCCAGCGCGACGCGGACGGCCAGCGCGACCCCGACGACGTCGCCGAGTGCGACCCCCTCGACGCCCTCGACGCCCGAGTCGACCCAGCCGACCGCGGAGCCGTCCGACGACGACGTCCCGACGGCCTTCCCGGGCAGCGGCGAGACCCCGCAGCCCGACGTCGACCCCGGTGACTTCCCGGCGACGGCGGTCGTCACGTTCTCCGGATGGGACGCCGGCAGCAAGACGCTCCAGGCGGGCGGTCTGGTGTCCGGCACCACCGACGCCTCGGGGACCTGCACCTTCCAGGCGAAGAAGGGCGGCGTCACCCGCAGCGCGACGAGCACGGCGCAGGCCAGCGCCTCGTCCGTGAACTGCGCGCAGGCGTCGTTCCCCGCGAGCCAGGTGTCGACCGGCACGTGGTCCATCACCCTGCAGTACTCGGTCGGGTCGAAGTCGACCACGTCCGAGCCGATGACGGCGGAGGTGCCGTGATGCGTTCCATCCTCGACCGTGGCGGTCGCCGTCGACCCCTGCGTGCGGTGCTCGGCATGACCGCCGCCCTGGCGATCGCGGTGAGCGGCCTGACCATCGGCACGATCGTGTCCGAGCAGACGACGACCGAACCGGCCTCGGCCGCGGTCCCCGCGAACTTCGACCCGGGCAACATCATCAGCGACGCCAACTTCTACGACGGCGACGCGATGAGCGGATCGGCCGTCCAGTCGTTCCTCAACAGCGTCGCACCGAACTGCAAGCGCGCCTCGGGCGGCCCGGCCTGCCTGAAGGACTTCACGCAGAACATGAGCGCCATCGGGGTCGTCCCGAACCGGTGCTCGGCGATCCCCGGCGGCAACAAGTCCGCAGCCACGGTCATCGCCCAGGTGGGTGCCGCGTGCGGGATCAGCCAGAAGGTGCTGCTGGTCCTGCTGCAGAAGGAGCAGGGCATCGTCGCGACGAACTCGCCGACGAGCTACATGTACCTGCACGCCACCGGCTTCGCCTGCCCGGACACCGCCCCGTGCGACCCGGCGTACTACGGCTTCGGCCAGCAGGTCTACGCCGCGGCACTGCAGTTCAAGCGCTACCAGGCGTCGCCGACGTCGTGGGCGTACCAGGCGGGTCGCAACAACTCGATCCTCTACAACCCGAGCGCGGCGTGCGGGCGCAAGACGGTCTACATCAAGAACCAGGCGACCGCGGGCCTGTACATCTACACCCCGTACACGCCGAACACGGCGGCGATGTCGAACCTCTACGGCACCGGTGACTCCTGCTCGGCCTACGGCAACCGCAACTTCTGGCGGATGTACACCGACTGGTTCGGATCGCCCACGGGCGGGTCCTCGCCGATCGGGCACGTCGACTCGCAGTCCGGCAACGTGGGCGGCACCATCGCCGTGCGCGGCTGGACGGCCGACCCGGACACCACCGCCTCGATCAAGGCGCAGTTCTACGTCGACGGCGTCGGCAAGGCGTCGGTGATGGCCGACGCGAACCGCACCGACCTGGCCTCGCGCCTCGGCTCGGGCAACACCGCACACGGCTTCCAGACGACGCTCACGGGCATCACGCCGGGCAAGCACACCGTCTGCGTCTTCGGCATCAACGTCGGCGCGGGCGCGAACACGCTGCTCAACTGCGGTGACGTCACCGTCCCGGCCGCGGCCCCGGTGGGCAGCCTCGAGACCGTCACCGGCGGCACCGGCACGATCGCGGTGAGCGGGTGGGCGCTCGACCGGGACTCGTCCGCCGCGACCGCCTACAAGGTGCAGGTCGACGGTGTCGGCGCGATCTCGGCGACCGCCGACGTCCAGCGGACCGACATCGCCGCGAAGTACCCGGGTGCCAGCAGCACGGTCGGTTTCTCCAGGACGATCCAGAACGTCGCGGCGGGATCGCGGACGGTGTCGCTCTGGACCCAGGACAAGCCGGGCGCGACCTGGGTGCGCGTGGCGCAGAAGGCCGTCACCGTCACGGCGTCGACGGGGACCTCGGGTGCCGTGAAGGGCTCGTTCGAGTCGGCCACCGGCGGCATCGGTTCGGTCGCGCTGAAGGGCTGGGCGATCGACCCGGACACGTACGCGTCGGTGCGGTACAAGATCCACGTCGACGGTGCCGGAGCGGCGGCCGGCAGCGCGAGCGCTGCCCGCAGCGACGTCGCGAAGTCCTACCCGAAGTGGGGATCGTCGCACGGCCTGGCGACCACGCTCACCGGCCTCACCCCCGGCAAGCACACGGTCACCCTCTGGTGGCAGGACCTGCCGAGCGGCACCTACGTCAGCGCCGGGACGAAGACCGTCACGGTCGCGGCCCCGCCGTCGACCGGCACCACGGGCAAGACCGGCGCCGTCACCGGCTCGTTCGAGCAGGCCACCGCCGGTCCGAACACCGTGGCCCTGAAGGGCTGGGCGATCGACCCGGACCGCTACGACCCGGTCAAGTACAAGATCCACCTCGACGGCGTCGGTGCCGCCGCGGGCAGCGCGAACGCGGTCCGTGCGGACATCGCCGCCGCCAAGCCCGGGTGGGGTGACGACCTCGGGCTCGCGGTCACCCTCACCGGCGTCAAGGCGGGCACCCACACGGTGACGGTCTGGTACCAGGACCTGCCCGGCGGGAACTACGTCAGCTTCGGCACGAAGTCCGTGACCGTGCAGGACGCCGTCCCCGCACCCACCGGCAAGACCGGAGCCGTGTACGGCGCCTACGACGCCGCGACGGGCGGCCGGGGGACCGTCGCCGTCAAGGGCTGGGCGATCGACCCGGACACGTTCGCCCCGGTGAGGTACAAGATCCACCTCGACGGTGTCGGCGCGGCCTCCGGCACGGCGAACGCGGTCCGGACCGATGTGGAGCGGGCACACCCGGGATGGGGTTCCGACGTCGGTCTGGCGACGACGCTCAGCGGCGTCAAGCCGGGCAAGCACACCGTGCGCATCTGGTACCAGGAGCTGCCGGGCGGGGCCTACAAGGACTTCGGCACCAAGACGGTGACGGTCTCGTAGCGGGTCCGGGACGACGGAACGGGAGGCTCCCCACCGGGCACGGCCGGTCCGCCGCTGGCGCGTCGGCCCGGAACCGGCCGGCGTGGGCCCAGCTGCCAGCTGGCACCGCGCCTCCCGTTCCGTCGTCGTCCAGCCCGGGGCGCACGCAGCCGCGGCAGCGGTGTCAGCCGCGGCGCCGGTGTCAGCCGCGGCGCCGGAGGGCTCGCGCCACGCCGCCGAGCCGTTCGAGGGCACGGAACTCGGCGGAGTGGGTGAGGGCGTCGTACCGGGTCGCGATCGCGTCACGCTCGGCCTCGGCGTGCCGCCGCGCGGCCTCGGCGTCCTGTCGGGCCCGGTCCAGGACCGCGACCGCCTCCTCGGAGACGATGAGCCGGCGGTTGATGTCGTCGACCCCGGCACGGTGCACGTCGCGCTCCTGCTCGGTCGCGCGCAGGACCTCGCGCTGCAGCGCCGCCCAGCGCAGCAGCGGGTGCCGCGCGCCCGAGCGGGTCGCTGCCCGCTCCAGCGCCGCGTCGAGCGACGGGGCGACCTGTTCGGCTCTTCGGGCGTACGAGTGGCGTTCCACGACCACGTTCCGGAGCCGTTCGGCGCGTTCGTCGCGCTCGTCGGCAGACATCGCGATCGCGCGCTCGAGCGAGGCGGCATCGGTGAAGACCGGGACGTCGGCCAGGCCGAGCTCGTCGAGACCGAGCGCGCAGTTCGTCACCGGCAGCGCGCCGCACGCGAGCGACTCGTACAGCCGTGAGTTGAGGGTGCCGAACTCGGCGGCCGGCGCGATGACGTCGTCGACGACGAACGCGGCGGCCCGGTAGACCTCGGGCAGGGCGAAGTACGACACCGCCGGCCGGAGCTCCACGCCCGGGGCGGCATCGACGTGCTCCACGTTGGCGGCGAACCAGACGACGGGCTCGGTCGGCGCCACCTGCTGCAGCACGTCCTGCACGCCGCGCCGGGCACCCCAGAAGTTGACGGTGGTGACGGTGCGTCCGGTCCGCGGGCCGGGCGTCCCGTCCACGTCGGGCCGGAACAGGTCGAGGTCGACGCCGATCGGGACCACCTCGACGGGGACGTCGACCACCTCGGACAGGGCGTCGCGGGCGATCGAGGACGACGCCCACACGGCGTCGAACTCGGCGAGGGAGGGCGACGATGCCCACTGCGCCGTCCAGTTGCGCACCCACGCCACCGTGGCGGTGCGGGACGGCACGAGTCCGGGGACGAACGACTCGATCATGCTGACGAGCACGGTGGTGTCGTCGGGGACGTCCTCGGCCCAGCGGCGGATCGGCCACAGGTCCACGCCCCAGCCGTACGCACGCAGCGCCCGGGCGAGCCCGAGCGCGACGAACAGGTCGCCCTTGCCCTCGCTGGTGTCGTCCGTCGACACCGCGAAGCGGATCGTCCCCCTGCTGCCCGTCGCGTGGTCGCCACGAGCGATCGCGTCGTACTCGGCGGCGAGCGGGGACGGGGCGGGGGCCGTGGGGATCGAGTGGTGCGTCACGGTGCCCATTGTGCCCGACCCGGGCACGACCTCCGCCGAGCGCCGTGCTGCGCCTTGTAGGGTGTTGTCGGCCGTCGGGCATCCTCGACGGCCGGATCACCGACCCGTGCCGCGCCCGCGGCTGCAGCTGGAGGAACTCGCCGTGACAGAGCGCAAGCCAGGAGTCGTGTCCGTCGTTCTCGTGAACTACAAGGGCACGGACGACACACTGACGAGCATCGCCGAGCTCCGCAAGCAGGACTGGCCGCAGGACCGGCTCGAGGTCATCGTCGTGGACAACGGCTCCGGCCCCGAGCACGTCGGACGGCTCAAGGCCTCCGACCTCGACTTCACGTTCGTCGACTCCGGTGCCAACCTCGGGTTCACGGGCGGCTGCAACCTCGGCGTCGAGCACTCCTCCGGCGAGATCGTGGCGTTCCTGAACAACGACGCCCGTCCGGACACCGGCTGGGTGCGCGAGGCGATGGCGACCTTCGCCGCCGGCGCGGACATCGGTGCCGTGGCGTCGAAGGTCCTCGACTGGGAAGGCGTCAATGTCGACTTCACCGAGGCCGCGATGACCTGGTACGGCATGGGCTACAAGCCCTTCGCCGGGTCGCCGGACACCGGCCGCTGGGAATCCGAGACCGACGTGCTGTTCGGCACGGGTGCGGCGATGTTCATCCGTGCGGAGCTGTTCGAGCAGCTCGGCGGGTTCGACGACCGCTACTTCATGTTCTACGAGGACGTCGACCTGGGATGGCGCCTCAACCTGCTCGGGTGGCGCTTCCGCTACCAGCCGAAGTCGGTCGCGTTCCACAAGCACCACGCGTCGATGAACAAGTTCGGCGACTTCCGCGAGACGTACCTGCTCGAGCGGAACGCGCTCTTCACCCTGTACAAGAACCTCGGTGACGAGCAGCTCGCGGCGGCACTGCCGGGATCGCTCGCGCTGGCCGTCCGCCGGGCCGTCGGCCGCGGTGAACTCGACTCCACCGAGCTCGACCTCCGCAACCCGGGCGACGACAGCGTCCCGACCATCCCGGTGCCGAAGACGAGCATGGCGGGCATCTACGGCGTCGACCAGTTCGTCGAGCAGCTGCCCTCGATGACCGAGTCGCGCCGCGCGATCCAGGCGAGCCGTGTCCGCAGTGACCGCGAGCTCCTGCGCCTGTTCGGCAACCGTGACGAGCCCGCGTACCCGATCGAGAACTACCTGGCCGGCTACGACAAGATCGTGCACTCGCTCGGCGTGCTCGAGGTCGGGACCCGTCGTCGCGTCCTCATCATCACCGGCGACTCGATCGGCGAGAAGATGGCCGGACCGGCGATCCGCGCCACCCAGAT
Source organism: Curtobacterium sp. MCLR17_039 (assembly GCF_003234745.1). Lineage (NCBI taxonomy): Bacteria > Bacillati > Actinomycetota > Actinomycetes > Micrococcales > Microbacteriaceae > Curtobacterium > Curtobacterium sp. MCLR17_039. The sequence goes on along the minus strand of NZ_QKTF01000001.1, from coordinate 70,567 downwards.
GGCGAAGCAGCTCGCGAACGAGCACGACGTGCGTGTGATCAGCCTCACGCGCTCGTCGCAGATCGACCCGTCGTACGACGTCGTCACCGTGCCGCACCGTCACCCGCGGCAGATGGTCGAGCACGAGGCGTGGGCGGACGTCATCATCGTCCAGGGCCACGCGCTCCGGCTGTTCCCGGTGCTCGAGTCCACGCGCAAGATCCTCGTCGTCGACGTCTACGACCCGCTGCACCTCGAGCAGCTCGAGCAGGGCCGCAGCGACGACGTCGACCAGTGGAACCGTCAGATCCTCGACGCCTCGGACACGCTGAACCACCAGCTCGAGCTCGGCGACTACTTCATCTGCGCCTCGGAACGGCAGCGGATGTTCTGGCTCGGCCAGCTCGCCGGGTCCGGGCGGGTGAACGCCCGGACGTACTCCCGCGATCCCGACCTGCGCTCGCTCATCGGCGTCGTGCCGTTCGGCCTCTCCTCGACGCCGCCCGTGCACGACCAGCAGCGGGTCAAGGGCGTGGTGCCGGGCATCGGCAAGACCGACAAGCTCGTCGTGTGGGGTGGCGGGATCTACGACTGGTTCGACCCGATCACGCTCGTGCGCTCGATCGGCCGGCTCGCCGAGCGGAAGCCGAACGTCAAGCTGTTCTTCATGGGCGTGCAGCACCCGAACCCGGACGTCCCCGAGATGGACATCGTCGCCAAGGTGCGTGCCGAGGCCGACGCCCTCGGACTCACGGGCACGAACGTCTTCTTCAACGACGCCTGGATCCCGTACGAGGAGCGCGGTGCGTACCTGCTCGAGGCCGACGCCGGTGTCTCGACGCACTACGAGCACCTCGAGACGACGTTCTCGTTCCGCACCCGGATCCTCGACTACCTGTGGGCCCGTCTGCCGATCGTGACGACCGCCGGTGACTCCTTCGGTGACCTGGTCGCTGCCGAGAAGCTCGGGATCGCCGTGCACGAGCAGGACATCGACGGCCTCGCCGACGCGCTGGAGACCGCGCTCTTCGACAAGAAGGCCCGCGCCGAGTTCATCGGCAACGTCGACCGCATCCGCGAGCAGTTCACGTGGGAGAACGTCCTCGCGCCGCTCGTCGAGTTCTGCCGGAACCCCGTCCGCGCGGCTGACAAGTCGGTGCGCGACACCGTCTCGGCCGTCGAACCGCACCAGATGCGCGTGCGCGTGCCCGAGCGCAAGCCGCTGTCGGGCGTCCGCTACGACGTCGGCCGTGCTGTGCACTACTTCCGCACCGAGGGTCCGCGCAGCGTCGCGGGCAAGATCAAGCGGCGCCTGACGAACCGGTGACGCCGGCGCCGGCCTCGGCCCTCGTCGTCGTCCCGACGTACGACGAGGCCGAGAACGTCCGTGCGGTCACGGCCGCCGTGCTCCGGGCGGTGCCGACGGCGCACGTCCTGGTGGTCGACGACGGCAGCCCTGACGGCACGGCCGGGGTGGTCCGCGACATCGCGTCGACGGACCCGCGGGTGCACCTGGTCGAGCGCAGCGGCAAGCTCGGCCTGGGTACCGCCTACGTCGCCGGGTTCCGGTGGGGACTCGAGCGCGAGTACCCGCTGCTCGTCGAGATGGACGCCGACGGCTCGCACCCCGCCGACCGGCTGCCGGCGTTGCTCGACGCCGTCCGCGACGACGAGTCGGTCGCCCTCGCGATCGGGTCGCGCTGGGTCCCGGGCGGGTCGGTGGTGGACTGGCCGCTGTCGCGGCAGGCGCTGAGCCGGAGCGCGAACACCTACGCCCGGATCCTGCTCGGCGTCGCCGTGCGGGACGTCACGGCGGGCTTCCGCGCCTACCGGGCCGAGTCGCTCGCGCGCATCGACCTCGACACGGTGGACTCGAAGGGTTACTGCTTCCAGATCGACATGACCCTGCGGGTCGACGACCTGGGCGGACGGATCGTCGAGGTGCCGATCCGGTTCCGCGATCGTGTGCACGGGGTCTCGAAGATGAGCCGTTCGGTCGTCGTCGAGGCCATGGTCCGCGTCACCCGGTGGGGACTCCAGCGCCGCTTCCGGCGCCGGCCGCGCGCCTGACGGTACGGCTGATCCGCCCGCCCCGCGACGGCGGTGTCCCGGCACGTCGCCGGGCAGGAGGCGCGGTGCGGGCGGGCACCGCGCCTCCGGTCCGGCGCTCGTCGCGGCTCAGACGCAGGTGACGTCGCGGTCCTGGTCGTCGACCACGTACTGCACCATCCGGACCTGGCTGCCGGCGGTCAGCCCGGCACCGGAGCACGCCTTCTGCGCGGCCGCCACCCCGTCCTCGCCGACGGCGAGCCAGCTCGGCAGTCCGCGCAGGGGCGACGACGTCGGCACGGTGCCGACGATCTGCGAGAACTGGTACCCGGTGGAGTAGATGCCGACGGTGGACACCCCGGCGGCCCGCAGGGCGGCGACCATGCCCTCGATGTCCGCGCGGTTCTGCGTCTGGTGGTCCTTCGCATCGGCGGCCGTCAGCCAGGACAGCCCCGTCTCGACGTCGATCCACCAGCGGTGGGAGGACGGGTTGGGGACCCCACGGGTGTGGGTGTCCTCGTACGCTCGGGTGTAGCCGTACATGAAGGAACACGCCTGGTCGTAGCCGCCGGTGCAGGTGCCGTACGGGTTCGTGACCGTCGTGCCACCCGGGTCGCGGTTCGTCCGCGGCCAGACCGACGCGGCCTTTCCGGGGTTCGCGGCGAGCACGTAGAGCTGTGTCGCCGGCTGCGACGTCCCGCCCGTGGACCCGGCTGCCCACGTGAGCTGCGGGGCGAGCGAGGGGTTGTCCTGGTTCGGCAGCGAACCGTTCACACCGACGATCCCGAACGCCTGGCCGACGGGGTAGTCCGACGGCGACCCGCCCTGCGGCCACGAGACGTCGGCGCCGAAGCCGGTCCCGCTCGAGCCGTCCAGGAAGTACCCGGCGACGTCGAGGTGGAGCTGCGCCGAGCCGCGCGAGACCTTGGCCTGCACCCGGCGGTCGACGCTCGACCCGGTGACCTTGGCCATCACGAGGTTCGCGACGGGCCGTCCGGCGTCGAACAGCTGCGTCGCCACCTGGGGGTCCTGTCCGGCCGGCGTGAGGCGCAGGTACCCGGCCGTCGTGGGCTTCGTGACCTCGGCGTTGGCGACGACGGCGGTCGCGGTGCCCGGGACCCCGGCCACGCCGGAGAGCCGGACGGTGCCCGCGGTCGTCGACACGGCTCCGGCGAAGGCACGCGTGGTGTCGATCGGCACGAACACCGAACCGGTCGACGCGTTCGAGTAGTACCCGGCGACGTCCATGAAGACGGTCCCCGAGCCCTTCGAGAGCTTCACCTGCGCCGCACCGCCGACGAGCTTCACGATGGCGAGGTTCGACAGCGACTGCCCGGCCGAGTACAGCTGCGTGACGACCTGCGGGTCCTGCCCGGCGGGCGTCACCCGGACGTAGCCCGCCGTCGTCGGCCCACTGACCTCGACGTTGACGGCGACGGCCGTGGCGTCGGCGGGGATCCCGCCGCGGCCGGCGAGCGGCACGGGGACGGGGGTGGTGCCGACCGGGCCGCTGAACACGCGCGCGGCGTCCAGCGGGGTGTACGTCGCGCCGGCGCCGTCGGCGTAGTAGCCGGCGACGTCGAAGTACCCGCTCGCGGTGCCCGCTGAGAGCTTCGCCTGGATCGACCCGTTCACCAGGCGGACGGTCACGAGGTTCGCGATCGTCTGGCCGGCCGCGAAGTCCTGGGTGGCCACGGTGGCGTCCTTGCCGGCCGGCGTCACCCGCACGTAGCCGGCGGCCGTCGGCTTCGCGACCTCGACGTTGACGACGACGGCGGTCGCGTTCGTCGGCACCCCGGCCGAACCGGCGATCTTCACGGCCTTGGGCGTCGTGCCGAGCGCGCCCGACCACACGCGCGTCGTGTCGATCGGCGTGTAGCGACCGGTCGCCGGAGCCGCGGCGTCGGCCGCGGTCGCGGGTGCGACGACGGCGACGCCGGTGGCGACGAGCGCGGTGGTCAGGACGAGAGCGAGGCGGCGGTGCAGGCGCATGTGGTGCTTCCTTGACGACGAGGACCGTCCCCCTGACGGTCCCGGGCAGTCTAGGGGCACCCGGTGACGGGAGCGCGTTCGACGGTGCGGTGGTGTGTCCGCCGGCACACGGCCGGGCGATCAGGTGCGTGGCAGGTGCCGACGCCACGACCGACGTCGTGCCGCGATGACGAGGACGGCCACGAAGACCATCAGGCCCGCGCCGTGCAGCAGGTAGCTCTCCGCCGTGCTGGTGACCGCGAGGAGCACCAGGACGGCGGCCGGCCACACGTAGGCGACGCCGGGGAACGTCGTCGCCGTCACCCACGCGCGTGCGAACGCGAGCACGGCCGTCAGCCCGAGGATGATCGTGCCGGCGAGACCGATCTGCAGCCACGCGTCGATGAACGCGTTCAGCCCGGACGTGAACCGGTGCCCGGCGGGGTCGATGAAGGTGACGTACGGGACGACTGCCTCCCGGGGCCAGGTCCCCACCCAGCCCCAGCCCTGGATCGGGTACTGGCCGATGAACACTCTGATCTGCGACCACAGGTCGAGCCGTGTCGCGGTACCGCCCGCTGCGCCGATCTCGGCGAGGACCCGGTGCCGGGCGAGCACGGCGACGGCGACCATGAGCAGCACCGTCCCGCCCAGGACCCCGTTGACCACGGGCCGTGTCGTCGGGCGGGCGTGCCGCAGCGACCACAGTGCGAGGGCGGTGACCGCGAGGGCGATCATCGCCAGACCGGTGATGGGGGACTGCACCAGCATCAGCGCGATCACGGCGAGGGCGACGGACCCGATCGCCCGCCAGGTGGTCACCGAGCGGGTGAGGAACTCGACGACGAAGGTGACGAGGGCCATCGCCGCGATGAACCCCATGAAGTTGCGGGTGCCGCCGATGCCCTGGATCGGGCCGCCGTAGGCGATGGTGCCCTGGATCCCGAACGCGGGGATCGGCAGGTCGAGGACGAGCCCGGACAGGACCTCGAGGCCGAGCGCGGCGACGAGCAGGATGCGGAAGGCGTCGCCGGACGCCCGGATGAGCTGCACCAGGTCGCGGCCGAGCGCCAGGTACAGGCCGAGGCCGATGAAGCAGACGGTGCTGACGAGCCCCCGCAGGGCGACCCACGAGTACTCGCTCCAGAGCACGCTCAGGGCGCAGTAGCCGACGAGGGCCAGGAGCGACAGCGGGAGGACCCCGTGCCACTCGATCCGGTAGCGCTGGCCGAGCAGGCTGAGCCCGGCGAGGACGACGAGGGCGACGAGCACGGCCCAGACCCCGGCACGGCCGACGAGCGCCTCGACCGTCGGCTGGCCGAAGGCGAACAGGACGATGACCGTCGCGAGCGCCTGGCTGAACCGTCCACCGGCGGAGAACCCGACCCACGCGGAGAGGTAGCGGCGCGCGAGCACACGCTTCGTCAACCGTCCGTCCGTCACCCGACCATCTTGGCGCACACACCTCGGAGCCGGGCATCGCGGAGCGTCGATATCGCTGATCCGTGATGAACCGGCTAGCGTCGTCCGACGATGCAGCGCCCCGCGAGCACGATCCCCCGCCCGTTCCACGCCCTCGGCGCGGTCGGCGCCGCACTCGTGGTCGGCGTGGTCGTGGCCGCGCTCACGTGGTGGCGCCTCGGTCCGGCGACCCGGGGGACCGTGTGGGCGGAGGACGGCGGTGTGTTCCTCCGGGAACGCCTCGCCCTCGGCCCGGTCGACTCCCTCCTGCACCCGTACGCCGGGTACCTGCACCTCGTGCCGCGGGTGCTCGTCGACGTCGCCTGGTCGGTGCCCGTCGAGGAGTACGCCCGGGCGCTGTCGGTCGGCGCCTGCCTGGTCGTCGGGGCTGTGGCGGCGACCGTGTTCGTGCTGTCCCGCGAGGTCGTGCCGCAGTGGCCGCTCCGTGCGCTGCTCGCCGCGGTGCCCGCCCTGCTGCCCCTCGCCCCGTTCGAGATCGCCGGGAACGCTGCGAACCTCCACTGGTTCCTGCTGTTCGCGGTGCCGTGGCTGCTCGCGTACCGGGCACGGACCTGGTGGGGCTCCGGCGTCGTCGCCGTCCTGACCGGCCTCGTCGTCCTCTCCGAGCTGCAGGCGGTGCTGTTCCTCCCGCTCCTCGGACTCGCGTGGTGGCCGCCACGGGATCCGTCCGGAGCCCGGGCGTGGCCCCGCGCCGTCCCGGTCACGGTGGTCGCCCTGACCGGAGGCGTCGCACAGATCGTGACGGCGGCCACCGACCACCGTTCGCGCACCGCGGGCTCGCCGACGATCGCCGACGTGATCGCCGGCTGGGTGCTGCAGCCGGTCGCCGGGATCTGGAACCCCGACGTCGGAGCCGCCGTCCGCTCCGTGGTGACGCACGGCTGGGGCGTCGTGGTCGTCCCCGTCCTGCTCCTGACCGCCGTGCTCGTCGCCGCCGTCGTGGTCGCGCAGTGGCGAGCCCGGTGGGTGATCGTGGCGCTCGCCGTGGCGTCCGGCGGCCTGTGGTGGGCGGCGCTGTACGCCAACGGCGGCGAGGCGCAGCCCTGGGCGGTGCCGACCGCGGCCCTCGCGGCCGTCCCGCCGCTGCGCTACGCCGCTGCGTCCGGCCTGCTGCTGCTCGCCGGCGCAGTCGTCGCGGCGAGCGTCCTGCTGGGGGAGCAGCCGAGGCGGAAGGCCTCGGGCTCGGCGCCGACCCGGTTCGTCCGTCTCCTGACCGGCTGGTGCGTCGTCGCGGTGGTGGTCGTCGCCACGCTGGGCAACGTCGGGCCGGGCCCGACCCGCCGGAGCGATGGTCCGGTCTGGGCGACACAGATCCCGGCGGCGGTCGCGGCGTGCGACGGGGACCCGACGGGTGCGGTCGCCGTCCGGAAAGCACCGTGGCTTTCACGGGTGCCGTGCGCGCGACTGCTCGAGCGCTGACGGCCCCGGTGTGCTCGATCCGTGTCCGGGGAGGCGCTCAGCGCCCGGTCGGCAGCCGGAACTCGCGTCGTGCGGCGGGTGTGCGTGGGCCGTCGCCCGTGGAGTGGGGTTCCTCGCCGACCAGGACGATGCGCGTCTTGATCGCGATGAGGGCGAACAGCACCCAGTTGCCCTGGTAGAGCAACCGGGACTCGGCGACGGACTGCACGAGCAGTGCGACGACGACGAGCAGCGGGAGCAGGGACACCGGGTCGAACGGCCGGGGGACCTGCGTCGCCCCGTACCCGATGCGGGTCGCCGACGACCACGAGCGGTTCAGGGTGGTCAGGACGTACACGGCGAACAGGACCAGCCCGATCAACCCCGTCTGCATCCACACGTCCAGGTACGCGTCGTGGGCCTGCAGGTAGGTCACACCCTTCCGGTGCGCCAGGTCGGCCAGCGTCGGGATGCTCGGCCACCAGTAGCCGATCCAGCCCCACCCGAGCACCGGGTGCTGATCGACCAGGCCGAGGACGCGGTCCCAGATCTGCCCGCGGCCCGTCGCGTCGGCACCCTTGCCGAGCAGCTCCGAGACGGCTCCGCTCGCCGCTGACGAGACCACGGCGACCACCGCGGCGCCGAGCAGGACGACCAGGTACCTGGGGGTCCGCCGCTCGGTCGGGACGCTCCGGATCCACAGCGCGACGACGAGGACGACCACGACGACGAGCGCCGCGACGAGCACGGTGGACGACCGCGTGAGGGCGAGTACCAGGGCGGCCAGGACCAGCCAGCCGACGGCACGGTTCCGCCGGATGCGCCCCTCGGCGAACTGCACGGCGACGGCGATGGCGACGAGCAGGGCCACCATGGCGAGCAGGTTCGCGTTGCCGGGCAGACCCTGGATGCGTCCGCCGGTCAGGAGCTCGGCCCGCGAGAAGTAGAACGCGTCCGGGATGTCCCGGTCGCCGTAGTCGGTCCAGACCGGCACGATCGGGTGGCGCACGACCACGGCCACGAACGCCTCGAACAGCAGCGAGACCAGCAGCACCCAGCGCATGGCGAGGCTCAGCGCGTCCAGGATCCGGCGCCAGGTGAGGGTGGACGCGACGGCGAAGGCCACCGCGACGCAGATCACCTGCGCGGTGATGCTGGCGAGCGTCGCGAGACGCCAGTGCGACCACGCCACCGACACCAGGCACCAGCCCAGGAAGAACCAGAGCGCCCAGGGCGTCCGGACGATCGGCGGACGCGCCCGTACCAGGATCGAGACACCCCACGCGGCGACGAGCGCCCAGAGGACCGCCCCGCCCACCCACGTGAGCGTGTTGGGGACGGCGTCCCCGGCGAAGAGCACGAACAGCAGGGTTGCCCCGAAGGAGAACGCCTCGCGCTCGGGGACGGTCCCGCGGGACAGCGGCCAGGTGTTCGTCACGACGTCAGGGTACGTGCTCATCGACGACCGTCGCCGCCGAACGTGTCGAGTGCGCCGGCGATCTCGTCGCCGAGGTACGGGGCCAGGGTCACCGCGAAGGTGTTCGTCAGGTGGGTCCGGTCACGGTGCACGAGCACGCCGCCGATGACGGCCGGGCAGATCGTGTCGGTGCAGTAGTAGCGCGACAGGTCGATCAGGCGCGCCTTGTCCGGCATCCGGGCGACCGCCTGCTCGGAGCCGTCGAACAGGGTGAACCCGACCGAACGGCTGGAGTCGCACTCGTCGGTGGTCGGTCCGGACATCTGCCCCACGCAGGCCACGATGTCCGGTCGCGCGCCCGGGTTGTCGCGCAGCGCCACGATCGGGATCCCGACGTCGGCCGCGGCCTGCCACGCCTGCACCAGGCCGCCGACGACGGCGTCCTCCTCGGACTCGCCGGCCGCCGGCTCGACCGGCCCGTTGCCGGTCGAGTGCGTCACGATCACACCGTCGAGGTCCGGGTGGGAGCGGAGGTACGCCATCGCGTTCTGCTTCCAGGCGTTGCAGTCGTCGACCTGCTTCTGCGAGCCAGCGCTCTGCACCGCCGTGGTGAGGTAGCAGCTCTGGTGCCCGGCGACGTCGATGCGCCAGTTGCGCGCCTCGGCGATCTTCTCGTACGTGTCCACGAAGACGTTGTTGTGCGAGTCGCCGATCGCGATGAGGTGCTTCGTGTAGCCGGACTTCGGGCCGAGCGCGCAGACGTTGAACGCACTCGAGTCGTTCGACCAGCACGCCGGCCGGTTCGAGTCGTCCTCCAGGGCGTTCGCGGGAGCGGGTACGCGGACCGCCGCGAGCGCCGGGTTGACGCAGGGATCGGACGACGAGATCAGTGCCGCCGCTCCGAAGCACCGGACGTCACCGGTGCTCAGGCGCTCCTGGAACTCGGCCGCCTGGACCTGCTGCACGTGCAGGGCGGTGAGCGACGCGGCACCGAGCGCCACGACGAGGGCGGTGCTGACGACGCCGTACAGCGCGACCCGCCGCGGGCGGAGCGACCGCACCCGCGCGGAGAACCGCAGGGGTTCCTCGATGCCGAGCGTCGTCACGGCGGCGACCACGACCGAGCCGACCAGGATCGCGAGCCGGTCCTTCGTCGTGAGGTCGTGGCGGAGCACGATCGGCAGCAGGACGACCGCGGGCCAGTGCCAGAGGTAGACCGCGTACGAGATCCGGCCGAGGAACGCGACCGGGGTGGACCGGCCGACGCGCTGCAGGCCGGAGTGCCCGCCGAACAGCACGACGAGCGTGGCCGACACGACGGGCAGAGCCGCGGCGATGCCCGGGAACGGCGTCGACGCGGTGATGGCGAACAACGACACCACCAGCCCGGCTGCGCCGAGCCACGCGCCGACGATGCGCACCGACCGCGCCGGCGTCGTCCGCGGTGCCGTCAGGGGGAGGGTCGCGGCGAGGCCGCCGAGCGCGAACTCCCACGCCCTGGTCGCCGTCGAGAAGTACGCGACACCCGGGGCCGTCTGCGTCTGGATGATGCTCCACGCGAGCGACAGCACGATCACGGTCCCCAGGAGCACCCGGGTGACGGTGACCGGGTCGGCACCCGATCGGCGCATGCGGCGAGCAGCCCACAGTGCGGCGAGCAGGAGGAGCGGGAGCGCGATGTAGAACTGCTCCTCGACCGACAGCGACCAGAAGTGCTGGAACGGCGACGGTCGGTTGCCCTGCGCCAGGTAGTCGACCGAGTCGGCTGCCAGCTGCCAGTTCTGCACGTACACCGTCGACGCGATGAGCTCGCGTCCGTACTGCCCCCAGAGCGCGCTCGGCACCCACAGCAGGACGGCGGAACCGGTCGCGACGATGGTGATGAACGCCCCGGGCAGCAGCCGTTTCGCCCGGCGCGCCCAGAACCCGGCGAGCCCGATCCGGCCGGTGGCGGTGAGCTCGCGGAGCAGGTGTCCGGTGATGAGGAAACCCGAGATGACGAAGAACACGTCGACGCCGACGAACCCGCCGGGCAGACGTGCCGGCCAGAGGTGGTAGAGCACGACCGCCAGGACCGCGAACGCGCGGAGCCCCTGGATGTCCCACCGGGTCGGGTCGGTCGACCGGGGCGAAGAGGTGCGGAGGGATCCTCGGGTCGGCGGTTCCACCGTGCTTGCAGACATCGCGGAGATTCTAGTGTCGCGCGCCGCGCCGGTAGGCTCTGGCCCATGTTCCTCGGCATCACGAACACCCCCCGCGACTACGCCTGGGGCTCGGTCACCGCGATCCCGGAGCTCCTCGGCCGTACCGTCACGGGTGCCCCGCAGGCGGAGCTCTGGCTCGGCGCCCACGCCGGCAGCCCCAGTGTCGTCGTCAACCCGGCCATGGTCGGCGGGGCCGACACGCTCCGTGACTGGATCGCCGACGAGCCGGAGACCGCACTGGGTCCGGACCGCACCGACCTGCCCTTCCTGCTCAAGGTGCTCGCGGCGGCGGCACCGCTCTCGCTGCAGGCGCACCCGACCCCGGAGCAGGCGGAGGAAGGGTTCGCCCGCGAGGAGCGCGAGGGGATCCCGCTCGACGACCCGGCCCGCAACTACAAGGACCCGTTCCCGAAGCCCGAGCTCGTCGTCGCGCTGAGCGAGCGGTTCGAGGCGCTGAGCGGCTTCCGCCCCGTCGAGGAGACCCTGGCCGAGGTGCGCGTACTCGACGCCGGCACCGGACGGCTCGGTCCGCTCGAGGTGCACCTGCTGCACGGGCTCGAGGACACCGTCCGCTGGCTCGAGACCGCCGACGAGTCGGCGCTCGCCGTGGTGCAGGCCGCGAGCGACCTGGCCGTCTCGCTCGACGACGACCTGCTCACCCCGAACACCGCGACCGTCCGCGACCTGGCGGACAGCTGGCCCGGTGACCCCGGCATCGTCGTCTCCCTGCTCATGCACCGGGTGACGCTCGCCGCTGGGCAGGCCATGTACCTGCCCGCCGGCAACATCCACGCCTACCTCGACGGGCTCGGCATCGAGCTGATGGCGCCGTCGGACAACGTGCTGCGCGGCGGGCTCACGCCGAAGCACGTCGACGTACCGGAGCTCCTGCGGGTGCTCGACTTCACCGCGTACCCGGCCCCGGTCCTCGAGCCGGAGCGCATCGCCCCGGGCGTCGACCGGTTCGCGCCGGACGGCGTCGGGTTCGCGCTGCTGCGGGTGGACGGCGACGGTCGCCCCGCGGGACTGAGCACCGGCGGCGTCGCCCCGCTGGCCGGCCCGTCGATCGCCGTCTGCACCGAGGGCGTCGTCACGCTCGTCGGCGCGAAGTCCGCCACCCTGCTCCGCAAGGGCGAGTCGTGCTTCGTCACGCCGGACGAGGGCGACGTGACGGTCGAGGCGGACTCGTCGGACGGCATCACGTCCACCGTGTTCATCGCCACCGGCGCCTAGGGCGCGACACCGGCGCCGCGACCGGGGCGTCGCCGACGTCCGCTAGCGTGGCGAGCATGAGTTGGCTGGTCACCGGCGGTGCCGGGTACATCGGGTCCCACGTCGTCCGAGCACTGCGCTCGGCCGGCATCGACACGGTCGCGTTCGACGACCTCTCGAGCGGCTTCCGCGCGTTCGTCCCGGACGACGTGCCGTTCGTCGAGGGCACGATCCTCGACGGCGAGCTCGTCGCACGCACCCTGCGCGAGCACGAGGTCACGGGCGTGGTCCACGTCGCGGGGTTCAAGTACGCCGGCGTCTCGGTCGAGCGTCCGCTGCACACCTACGAGCAGAACGTCACCGGCATGGCCACCCTGCTGCGTGCGATGGCCGAGACCGGCGTCAGCAAGGCGGTGTTCTCGTCGAGCGCTGCGGTCTACGGCACCCCGGACGTCGAGACCGTGGTCGAGTCCACCCCGAAGAACCCGGAGTCGCCCTACGGCGAGTCGAAGCTCATCGGCGAGTGGCTGCTGCGCGACATGGAGGTCGCCGCGGGCTTCACCACCACGTCGCTGCGGTACTTCAACGTCGTCGGTTCGGGGGAGCCCGACCTGTACGACGCCAGCCCGCACAACCTGTTCCCGCTGGTCTTCGACGCGCTGCTCGCCGGCCGGACCCCGCGGATCAACGGCGACGACTACGCCACCCCGGACGGCACCTGCGTGCGTGACTACGTGCACGTGGCCGACCTGGCGCACTCGCACGCGGTGGCCGCGCAGAAGCTCGAGGCGGGGGAGCCGCTCGAGCGTGCCTACAACCTCGGCAGCGGCGACGGCGTCAGCGTCCGGCAGATCATGGACGCCATGGCGGCGGGCACCGGGATCGCCTTCGACCCCGAGATCGCACCGCGGCGCCCCGGCGACCCGGCCCGCATCGTCGCGACCGGCGAGGCCGCCGCCCGTGACCTCGAGTGGGCGATGCGGCACTCCCTGGACGAGATGGTGTCGAGCGCGTGGGAGGCACGTCGCAGCGCCTCCTGAGCGCCTGAGGACGCGTCAGTTGTCCCCCGGAAGGCCCACCTGTGCGGTGCGACACGCCCAAACGGGGGACATGACACGCTGGAGCGGTCAGTGCCTTCTATGATCCGCGACTTGACTCAGGCGAATGACACCGCTGTAATTACAGGCAACGGCCGCAAGAGTTGGGGTTCGTTGTCGAGGCGGCAGGGGTGATCAGGGTGAACGGTTCCGAGTTCCACGCCGGAGTTCCGGAGGACTGGCACGTCGATCCCGTGGCGCTCGGCGTCCCGGGTGTCCGACGTCCGGAGACCGACGACGAGGAGAACCCGCTCGCCTGGCAGGTCGACTCGCTCTGCGCGCAGACCGACCCCGAGGCGTTCTTCCCCGAGAAGGGCGGCTCCACGCGCGAGGCGAAGAAGATCTGCACCTCGTGCGAGGTCCGGGCGCAGTGCCTCGAGTACGCGCTCGAGAACGACGAACGCTTCGGCATCTGGGGCGGCCTCTCCGAGCGCGAACGCCGCAAGCTGCGGAAGCGGGCGTAGGAGCGTTCACGGCGCGCCAGCGCCGTGCGACTGCGCCCCTGAGGAGCCTGCGACGAAGGCGCCGGAAGGCGACCACCTCCGCCCGTCCCGCACCGTGCAGTGAGCGCGCCCACAGGTTCACGGCGCGCCGCCGTGCGCAGCCGACACCGCGCCTCCAGACCGTAGAGTGACGCCCGTCATGCAGCCCAGAGTCACCGCGATCCTCGTCGCCGCCAACGGGGCGGCCCACCTCGACCGGACCCTGGACGCGCTCGCCGCCCAGACCCGCCACCCCGAGAACCTGGTGGTCGTCGACGTCGGCACGACCGACGGATCGACCGCCGAACTGTCCTTCGGTGGGTCCGCGCAGCTCGTCCGGCTCCCCGCGGGCAGGGCGTTCGGCGACGCCGTCCGACAGGGCGAGCGCAGCGCGCCGCCCGCAGCGACCGACGAGCCGGTCGACGAGTGGCTGTGGATCCTCGGCCACGACAACGCGCCGGCACCGACCGCGCTCGCCGAGCTGCTGTCCGCCGTCGAGATCGCACCGTCCGTCGTCGTCGCCGGTCCGAAGCTCGTCGCCGACGACGACCCCTCGCTCATCCGTGCCTTCGGCGAGAGCATGACCCGTTTCGGCCGGTCGATCGTGCTGGTGCAGGACGAGCTCGACCAGGGCCAGCACGACCGCAACACCGACGTGCTCGCCGTCGCCGCTGGCGGCATGCTGGTGCGCCGCTCGGTCTGGAACGAACTCGGCGGCTTCGACCCGGCGCTGCCGGACGTCGACGCGGCCCTCGACTTCTCGGTGCGGGTCCGTCTCGCCGGACACCGCGTCGCCCTCGTGCCGGAGGCCAAGGTCACCAGCGCCGGACCGATCGAGGAGTTCGGTCGCAAGCGTGTGTCCGAGGCGCGGCGCGTCCGGATGCACCGGCAGGCGCAGCTGCACCGCCGGATGACCTACGCGCCGGCCGCGCTGGTCTGGCTGCACTGGCTCACGCTCGTGCCGTTCGCGATCGGCCGCGCGCTCGGACACCTCGTCGCGAAGCACCCCGCCGCCGTGGTCCCCGAGCTCTCCGCCGCGTTCGCCGTCGCGTTCGGCGGTGGCACCGGGCGCGCGCGCAAGAACCTGGCCCGCACCAAGAAGCTCGGGTGGGCAGCCGTCGAACCGCTCCGCGTGAGCTGGCGGCGGGTGCACGAACACCGCACCACCTTGCGCGACGTCGAACTCGCCCGGGTCGAGGACGCCCCGATCGCCCGGGCGTCGTTCCTGAGCGACGGCGGCATCTGGGTGGTCCTGGCCGCCGCGGTCCTCAGCGTCGTGACGCTCTACCCGCTGCTCGGGTCGCCGGCCCTGACCGGCGGGGGACTCCTGCCGCTCTCCGCGACCCCGGGGCAGCTCTGGCAGAATGTCGGGTACGGCTTCCACTCGCTCGGCACGGGCTTCACCGGCCCGTCCGACCCCTTCGCCGCGGTGCTCGCCGTGCTCGGCTCGATCGTCTTCTGGTCGCCGTCCACCGCGGTCGTGCTCGTCATGCTCGTCGCGTTCCCGCTGTCCGCCCTGGGTGCCTGGTTCGCAGTGCGCAAGGTCACGACCCGCACGTGGGTCCCGGTCATCGGTGCGTCGCTCTACGCGATCGCCCCGTCGCTCGTCGGCGCGGTGACCACCGGGCACCTCGGCGCCGTGATCGCGCACCTGGTCCTGCCGTGGCTGTTCGTCGCCGTGCTCGAGGCGCACCGCTCGTGGGCGTGGGCCTCCGGCGCGTCGCTCCTGTTCGCCGTCGTCGCCGCCTCGGCGCCGTCGCTGTTGCCGGTCCTGCTGATCGGCTGGCTCGTGGCGCTCCTGGTCGGCTGGCGCCGGGCACACCGTCGTGTGTTCATCCCGGTGCCGACCGCGGTGCTGTTCCTGCCGCTGATCCTGGCGCAGGCGGCACGGGGCAACCTGCTCGCCGTGTTCGCCGACCCCGGTGTGCCGTCCGCGACGCGGGCGCCGTCCGCGCTCCAGCTGGCCATCGGGCAGCCCCTGCCGGACTGGAGCGGCTGGCTCCCGGCCACCTCCGGGCTCGGACTGGTCGCCGCGGCCCTGCCGATCGTGATGGCCGTCCTCGCGCTCCCCGTGGCCGTCGCCGCGATCGGGGCGATGCTCGGACACCGCTGGGCGGTCGCCGGATCGGCGCTCGTCATCGCGCTCCTCGGCTTCGCGACGGCCTTCGCCGCCACCCACGTCACCGTCACCGGTGTCGGCTCGACCACCACCATCGTCTGGCCCGGCAGCGGTCTGTCCGTGTACTGGCTCGCCCTCGTGGTCGCGGCCTGCATCGGCATCGACGTGCTGCCCAAGGCCGCCCCGGTCACCGGCCTCGTCGCGACCGTGCTCGCCGGGGTCGCCGTGGCGCCGGCCTTCGCAGCGTTCTACCTCGGCACGGCCACGATCGAGCCGACCACGGGCCGGGTGCTCAGCGCCTACGTGAACGCCGAGGCCCAGGCGAACCCGGACGTCGGCACGCTCGTGGTCGTCCCGCAGGACGACGGATCGCTCGCGGTCACGCTCGAGCGCGGCCAGGGTTCCACTCTCGACGACCAGTCGACGCTCGACGCCACCGCACTCCGGCTGAGCGAGTCCGGCGCACGCCTCACCACGCTCGCCGGCAACCTGGCGAGCCGCAGCGGGTACGACCCGCGGCCGGCGCTCCGCGAGCTCGGCGTGAGCTTCGTGCTCATCGACGACGCCGACGACGACCCCGAGGCGCAGACGGTGCACGACCGGGCCGCGGGCGCCATCGGGCAGAACGCGCTCTTCACGAGCATCGGCGAGACCACCAACGGGCAGCTGTTCCACTACGACGGCGAGGTCGACCGCACCCGCTCCGGCTCCGCCGCGACCCAGGCCACCCACGTGCTGTACCTCGTCGTGCTCGGCGTGGTCTTCGGCGCCGCAGCCCTGCTCGCGGTCCCGACGGCACCGCGCCGCCGCCGTGCCACCTCGAACGTCATCGAGGCCGAGGAACCCGCCACCACCTTCGACGAGGAGCGAGACGAATGAGCCGCACCCCCGCCTCCGTCCGCCGGTGGGTCGTCCGCGGCACCGCCACGGCGGTCGCCGTCGTCGTCGCCGCCGGCGCCGTCACCGCGGCGCACGCCTACGGCACCGACTCCGAGCCCGGTCGTCCGGCCGGGCGCACGGTCACACCGATCCCGGCCGCTGCCGAGCGCGTCTGCGCCGGCAGCGCCCTGCGGCTGTCCGACGACGCCGGCAACGACGCGACCCAGGCGAGCACGGTCGGCACCGCCACCGTCGCCACCGCGACCACGGGCTCGACGGTCGACCGGTCCGAGCTCGACGCCTCGACCACCGGCGGCAGCGACCCCCGGCTGCTGACGGCCCCGGCGGGGGAGACCACGCCGCAGGTCGCGGGCAGCAGCTTCCAGAGCGTCTCGAACGGCGACCTCGTCGGCGCCGGTGCCGCCTCGTGCGACGACCCGAGCCAGTCCACCTGGCTCGTCGGCGGTTCGACGGAGACCGGGCGCACCAGCCTCGTCACGCTGTCGAACCCGACCGACGTGAACGCCACCGTCGACCTGGCGATCTTCGACAGCAACGGCACCGTCAGCGCGCCGGGCACCACCGGGATCGTCGTGGCGCCGAACACGCAGAAGGTCGTCCCGCTCTCGGGCTTCGTCTCCGACGCGGCCTCGACCGTCGTGCACGTCACCTCATCCGGCGGCCAGATCGTGGCACACATGCAGGAGACCGTCGTCCGGACGCTCACGCCGGGCGGCTACGACATCGTCTCCGGCGGCGCCGCGCCCACGCGCTCGCAGGTGATCCCCGCGGTCGCCCTCGCGAACGCCAAGGCGGCCCAGCGCGGCAGCGACACCGCGGACGCCGCACCGGTCGTCCGGCTGTTCGTCCCCGGCGAGCGGTCCGCACGCGTCACCCTCGGCATCACGACGGCGGACGGTGGCGGCACGACCGTCAACGCCACCGCCGAACCCGGCGTCGTCACCGACGTCCCGCTCGACGACTTCCCGGACGGCCGGTACTCGTTCACCATCACCTCGACCGTCCCGATCGTCGCCGGGGCCCGCACGACGACCCCGACCGACGGCGACGGCACCGACCTCGGCTGGTTCGCGTCGGCGGAGCCGCTCGGCGAGCGGGCGATCACCTCGATCGCCCCGGGCGACGGCGCACGGCTGAACCTCGTCAACCCGACCCGATCGGACCGCACCGTGACGATCCGCTCGGGCGACGAGCAGCGTCGGGTCGAGGTGCCGTCGGGAGCGACCGAGACCCTGTCGGTCCAGACCGCGAAGCAGCTCACGATCACCGGTGCCGACGGCGTCGTCGCCGGCGTCAGCTACCTCGGGGACGACGGGATCGCCGGGTTCCCGATCCGTCCGGCCACCGCGGTGTCGACCCCGGTCCGCGTCTACCCCTGACGCCCGGCGGACGCGCGTCGACGGACGTCGTCAGCGGCCCGCCGTGGCTCACCAGTGGCGGTAGCGGTCCGGTGCCAGGTCCCAGGGGTCCTTGCCGATCAGCTCGCCGACGGCGCGGAACACCGCGGTCTCGATGATGATGCGGCGGTCCGAGTCGTCCTTCTCGGGGCTCCGGTTCACCCGTTCGACGGGGATCCGGAAGACGGTCACGCGGCGGGTGTCGCGGTCGATGCGCCAGCGCGGCATCTCGTCCGGCAGCGTCGTGTCGCTCGGCATGTCCGCCACCTGGAACACCACGCCGGACAGTTCCTCGGGCCAGAGACCGAGCAGGTAGTGCGCGCTGTCACCGACGATCCGGTCGAACGCCTCGGCGCGGGTGATGATCGGGGCGAGTTCCGGTCCGGTGACGCTCGAACGCCCGCCACGGCCGTGCCGGGAGCGCCCCCGACCGCGGTCGACCGGGGTGACGAGGCGAGGCTTCCGACGCATCCCCACATCGTACGCGGGGACCGGTGCGCGCCGGACGCTCCGCTAGGCTCCCTGACGAGATGGACGTGCGGATCTGCAGCAAGGTGGCGTGTGCCAACAGCGCTTCGTCGACCCTGACGTACGACTACGGCGACTCCATGGTGGTCGTCGGCCCGCTGTCGAACCGGGTCGAACCGCACGGCTACGACCTCTGCGCCCGCCACGCGGCCACCCTGCGCGTCCCGCGGGGCTGGCAGGTGGTGCGGCGCGAGCCGCTGCCGCGCGACGCCGACTGACGGCTCGCGTCCGCGACGTGCCGCGGTGGTCGGACGGGAGGCCCGTGGGACGTGACCGGGATCGGCTGGTGATCCGCGCCTCCCGGCATGGAAGACTGTGGGCATGCCCACCGAAACCCGCACCGCTGCTGCGTTCCGCGTCGCCGACCTGTCCCTCGCCGAGGCGGGCCGGCACCAGATCCGCCTCGCCGAGAACGAGATGCCGGGCCTGATGTCCCTGCGTGACGAGTTCGCGGCGTCGCAGCCGCTCGCCGGCGCGCGCATCGCGGGGTCCCTGCACATGACGGTGCAGACCGCGGTGCTCATCGAGACGCTCGTCGCCCTCGGCGCGCAGGTGCGCTGGGCCAGCTGCAACATCTTCTCCACCCAGGACGAGGCCGCCGCCGCCGTCGCCGTCGGACCCACCGGCACCCCGGACGCCCCCGCCGGTGTCCCGGTGTTCGCGTGGAAGGGCGAGACGCTCGAGGAGTACTGGTGGTGCACCAGCCGCATCTTCGACTGGAGCGACGAGGCCACCGCGGCCGGCGCCGACTGGACCGGGCCGAACCTGATCCTGGACGACGGCGGCGACGCCACGATGCTCGTGCACACCGGTGCCGACGCCGAGGCGGCCGGCGCCGCTCCGGTCGCCGAGCCGGACGCGAGCACCGAGTGGAAGATCGTGCTCGACACCGTCGCGCGGTCGCTCGAGACGTCGTCGGACCGCTGGACCCGCATCGCGGCCGACATCCAGGGCGTCACCGAGGAGACCACCACGGGCGTGCACCGTCTGTACGAGCTGTTCCGGAACGGCGAGCTGAAGTTCCCGGCGATCAACGTCAACGACTCCGTGACGAAGTCGAAGTTCGACAACAAGTACGGCATCCGGCACTCGCTGCCCGACGGCCTGAACCGTGCCACCGACGTGCTCATCGGCGGCAAGGTCGCCTTCGTCGTCGGCTACGGCGACGTCGGCAAGGGGGCAGCCGAGGCGCTCCGCGGGCAGGGTGCCCGTGTCATCGTCAGCGAGGTCGACCCGATCTGCGCGCTGCAGGCGGCGATGGACGGCTACCAGGTCGCCCGTCTGGCGGACGTCGTCGACACCGTCGACATGGTCATCACGTGCACCGGCAACCTGGGCGTCGTCGGGGTCGACGAGATGCTCGGGCTGAAGCACCTGGCGATCGTGGCGAACGTGGGGCACTTCGACAACGAGATCGACATGGCCGGGCTCGAGGCGCTGCCTGGCGTCTCGAAGGTCGAGATCAAGCCGCAGGTGCACGAGTGGCGGCTGCCGACCGGGCGGTCGATCCTGGTGCTGTCCGAGGGCCGGCTCATGAACCTCGGCAACGCGACCGGGCACCCGTCGTTCGTGATGAGCAACTCGTTCACGAACCAGGTGCTCGCGCAGATCGAGCTGCACACCCGGCGCGAGGAGTACCCGACGGGCGTGTACGTGCTGCCGAAGCACCTGGACGAGAAGGTCGCGCGGCTGCACCTCGACGCCCTCGGGGTGCAGCTGACGTCGCTGCGTCCGGAGCAGGCGGCGTACATCGGTGTCCCCGTCGAGGGTCCCTTCAAGCCGGACCACTACCGCTACTGAGCGCCGCGTTCTTGCGCTTCCGCAAGACACCGGTGTTCGCGCGTTGAACCCCTGCGCGCGGGTGTTCAGCGCGCGAACACCGGTGTTTTGCGAGCAGCGCGCGCCGCAGCGCGCCGCGGCGCGCGGCGCCGCGTCAGCGCGGGAAGCCGGGCGGGGGCGCCGCCGCCGTCGCCCCCGCGGCGGTGAGCAGTTCGGCGCGGGCACCCAGCGCCCGGACGTCCCGTCGGCGCCGCAGCACGACGACCCCGGCCAGGAAGACCTCGGGCGGGACGGGCGGTACGGGGTGCGCGAACGCGGACACCTCGGCCGCCAGGGTCTGCGCCGCGGCCTCGCGCAGTTCGGGGCGCATCAGAGCAGCCCCGCGGAAGAACGCCCCCAGGCGGTTCTCCAACCGCTGCGGCAGCGCCGAGACGTCCGCGACGACGGCCCACGCCGTCAGCTCCGGGGGCAGCAGCACCTCGGGGTCCCGCTGCTTCGGCAGGCGCTCGTGCTGCACGATCGTGCCCGCGAGCAGGTCTCCGAGGCGTCGGGGCCGACTGCCGAACAGCGCGACGAGCAGGGCGACCGAGCCGAACGTCATCCAGAGCTCGAACAGGCCGACGAGCGCCCGCGTGAAGGCGTGCCGGAAGCCGATCGCGCCACCGTCGAGCCGGACCACCCGGGTGCCGGTGGCGAACCGTCCGACGCTCCGTCCCTTCGTCACCGTCTCGACCGCCGCGGGGACCAGCACCAGCACGACGACGAGCAGCACGATGCCGAGCGCTGCGCCCCAGGCCGGGTCGATGCCGCTGGGCCAGAGCCGCGAGACACCGAACAGCGCGAGCACGAACAGGACGAGGACGCACAGGCCGTCCAGCAGCGCGGCCGCGAGCCGCAGCACGAGTCCGGCGGGTTGGACGTCGAGCGCGACGCCCTCGCCCACCACCAGCTCGTCGGCGGTCTCGTCGAGGTCGCGCGAGAAGCGGGCGTCGGCGAGGTCACGCGGCGTGCGGGGCTTCGGCATGGGATCATTCTGTCGGAGATCGCGCGACCTGAGGGGGAACACGTGGACCTGGATGCCTACACCGAGGTGCACCGTGACCGGTGGCAGGAGCTCGACCGTCTGGCACGTGCCCGGCACCGGTCCGGTGCGGACGTCGACCGGCTCGTCGCCGGCTACCAGGAGGCCGCGACCGACCTCGCCCGCATCCGGGGCGCCGCACCGCGCACCGTGGCCGGCGACCGGCTCTCGCTGACGCTGTTCCGCGCCCGCCTGCGGTTCACGGGGACCCCCGTCGACCCGCTGACCGCCGTCGCCCTGTTCTTCACGCGGCAGCTGCCTGCGGCGCTCTACCGGATCCGCTGGGTGACCATCTGGGTCGCGCTCGCGACGGTGGCGATCGCGGCGATCGTCGCCGTCTGGATCACCACCACCCCCGGTGCGACGGCGACGTTCGGCAGCGACGAGGCCCTGCGCCGGTACGCAACGCAGGACTTCGTCGACTACTACTCCGACCGTGGCCTCGGGGCCTTCACCGCGCAGGTCTGGACGAACAACGCCTACATCGCCGCGACGATGGTGGCGTTCGGCATCACCGGTGTCTTCGTGCCGTTCTCGATCATGCAGAACGCCGTCAGCCTCGGGGTCTCCGCGGCGATCATGCACTCCCAGGGGCGCCTGGCCGACTTCTTCCTCTACATCTCCCCGCACGGGCAGCTCGAGCTCTACTCGGTGTTCCTCGCCGGCGGCGCGGGGCTGATGATCTTCTGGTCGTGGGTGGCGCCGGGGTCCGGACGCACCCGCGCCCAGGCCCTCGCCGAGGACGGCCGTGCGCTCATCACCATCGCGATCGGCCTGACCCTGACCCTGCTGCTGTCCGGCATCGTCGAGGGCGTGGTGACGCGGCAGGACTGGCCGTGGCCGATCAAGATCGGCATCGGCACCCTCGCCCTGGTCGCGGTGCTCGCCTACCAGTGGGTGCTCGGCGGCCGCGCGTACCGAGCGGGGGAGCGCGGCGACCTCGAGGAGTTCGAGCGCGGCTCCACCGCCCTGGTGGCCGGCTAGCGCCCGTCCCGGTTCAGAGCCGGCCGGTGGCCTTCGCCCGGATGTACGCGTCCGCGACGAGCGGCGGGACGTCCGCCGGTGCGCCGCGCACGACCTCGGCGCCGGAGCGCCGTGCGACGTCCGCCGCACCGTCCGCGTCGAGCAGGCTGCGTTCGGCGGCGGCGCGTCGGTAGACGTCGCGCTCCGCGCCGGTCGGGAGGCCCGGCACCCGTCCGCCCCGCGCGGTTCGGATCGCCGTGGTCCGGTCCACCCCGCCGCGTGCCATCTGCTGGACGGCCGGGTCCTCGATGCTCGTCACGACGACCGCGTGCCGTCGGGACAGCCGGGGGAGCACGGCGAGCAGGTCGCCCGAGGCACCGACGGAGTCGAGGCTCGAGGCGAGCACGACCAGGGCGCGCGAGGTCGTGATCGAGTCGACGAGCGCGGGCACGGATGCCCAGTCGGTCGCGGCGAGCCCGGGTTCGGCCATCGCGAGCGCCTCGCCGAAGCGCTGCACGACGTCGGTGCGGGTGGCGCCGTGCACCCGGTCGTGCGCTGTGTCGTCGAGCACCACCAGGTCGACGCGGTCACCGGCGGCTGCCGCGAGCGCGCCGAGGAGCAGCGCCGACTCGATGAACGTGTCGAGTCGGGGTTCGTCGGCGACCCGGCCGGCACCCGCCCGGCCCGCGTCGACCACGACGACGACGCGCCGGTCGCGTTCCGGCCGCCAGGTGCGGACGACGAGGTCCTGCCGCCGCGCGGTGGCGCGCCAGTCGATCGACCGCACGTCGTCGCCGCGCACGTAGTCGCGCAGGGAGTCGAACTCGGTGCCGTGCCCGCGGAGCTGCAGCGTGGTCTCGCCGTCGAGCTCGCGGAGCCGTGCCAACCGTGACGGCAGGTGCCGCCGGGAGCGGAACGGCGGCGTCACGACGAGTTCGCCCGGTGCCGCGACGACCCGCTGCCGTGCGGCGAGGCCCAGGGGACCGAAGGACCGCACGGCGACCCCGGTGGTGCGGCGTCGACCCCGACGGAACGGTGTGAAGCGCATCCGGGCCGTCCGTCGTTCCCCGGCGGGGACCGTCATCCGGATCCGGCGGGGACGGTGGCCGGCCGACGGCTCCCACATGTCGCGGACCACACCGCGGACCGTCCGGGAACCGTCGTTGGCGAGCACGAGGGTGCCGTCCGCGGTGCTGTCGCGTCGGGCGAGCCGGGGCATCCGCCGCTCCACCCGCACCCGTCGCATGTCGGCGGCGAGCACGACGTCGAGCACCGCGGCGAGCAGCACCACCCCGACCCACGCCAGACCGGCCCACCCGCTGCCGAGCAGCACGGTGGGCACGAGGGCGACGGCGAGGAGCGCGACGAACCGGCCGGAGACCGCCACTAGATCGGCACCCGCACCTGCTCGAGCACCTGCTGGAGCACACCGTCGGCGCCGACGCCCTCGAGCTCGGCGTCGGCGGCGACCCGCAGGCGGTGCCGCCAGACCGGCAGGGTCATGGCCTGCACGTGGTCCGGGGTGATCGCGTCGTAGCCGGTGAGCCAGGCCCAGGCCTTGGCGGCCGCGAGCAGTGCCGTCGCACCGCGGGGGCTGACACCGACGCGGACGGACGGTGCCTGCCGGGTGGCCCGGGCGAGGTCGACGATGTACGCGAGCACGTCGTCGCGGGCACCGACGGCGCGGACGGCACGCTGCGCACGGACCACCTCGTCGACGCCGACCACCGGGGTGATGCCGGCCGACCGGACGTCGCGCGGCACGAACCCGTCGGCGTGGCGACGGAGCACCTGCCACTCGACGTCGCGCGGCGGGATGTCGAGCGTCAGCTTCATCAGGAACCGGTCGAGCTGCGCCTCGGGCAGCGTGTACGTGCCCTCGAACTCGATCGGGTTCATCGTCGCGGCGACGAAGAAGGGGTCCGGCAACGCACGGGCGTCACCGTCGACGCTCACCTGGCGTTCCTCCATCGCCTCGAGCAGCGCCGACTGGGTCTTCGGCGGGGTGCGGTTGACCTCGTCGGCGAGCAGGACGTTCGTGAAGACGGGGCCCTCGCGGAACGGGAACGTGCCGGTCGAGGCGTCGTAGACGAGCGACCCGGTGACGTCGCCGGGCATCAGGTCCGGCGTGAACTGGATGCGCTTCGTGTCGAGCGTCATCGCGGCGGCGAGGCTGCGGACGAGCAGGGTCTTCGCGACACCGGGGACGCCCTCGAGCAGCACGTGCCCCTGCGCGAGGAGTCCGACGATCATGCCGGAGACCGCGCCCTCCTGGCCGACGACGGCCTTCGCGACCTCGGTGCGGACCCGGCCGAACGCGTCGCGCAGGTCGGAGACGGCCGCGGTCGTGGGGTCGTGCTCCGGCGCGGTGTGCTCGGTGGTGGCAGGGGGCAGGTCGGTCACGGTCGTGCTCCTGGTCGGTCGGGGTCAGAGGTCGGTCGGTCGCCGGAGGTCGCCCGGCGCACGGCGCGTTCGAGGTCGTCGAGCGCCGCGGTGCCGTCGACGAGTGCACGGTCGTCGGCGGTGGTCCCACCGACGAGCACGGCACCGACACGGGTGCGCGGGATGCCGGTGGCCTGGGCTGCGGCCCGGACGACCTCGTCGACGTGGGCCGAACGGGGGAGTCCGAGCATCCGGCCGATGCGGCGGACGGCGGCGACGCGCAGGGTGTCGAGGGCGTGGGTGCGGTCACGGGTGCGGGCGTACATCCGGGCACGCCCCTCGGTGGTCTCGGCAGCACGGACGACGACGGGCAACCGCTCGACGACGAGCGGGCCGAGCCGTCGGCCCCGCCAGACACCGGCTGCGACGGCGACGAGGGCGAGCAGTGCGAGGGCACTCGGGACCCACGGCGGGGCGAGCTCGCCGAGGGTCGGGGCGGCGTCGGGGGTGCCGACGGCCGGGGTGTACCAGACGAGTCGCTCGTCGGCGCCGAGCAGCCCGAGGGCGAGCGCGGCGTTCCCGGCGGTGGCGATCCTGTCGTTCCGGAACGCCGAGGTCGTGCCGAGCAGGGTGACGTCGCCGCCCGGCGTCGCGGTGCGCACGAGTCCCCAGACGCGCGAGCCGCCGTCGCCCGTCGGCGCGCACCGTTCGGCGGCGGCGGCGGCGTCGTCGTCGTCCTCCACGGTGTACCCGGAGCCGGCAGTGGTGACCCGGGCAGCCGAGGCCGCCGCCGGGATCCCGCACGAGGCCGTCGAGACGGTGGCGTCCCCGTCGACCTCGACGGCCGGGTCGACCGGGAACCCGAGCAGTGCCTCGAGTCCGGCGCCGCTCGTGCCGACGACCACGACGTGCCGCGCCGTGCGGGCGATCCGTTCCGCGACGTCGGGGTCGAGCGCCCCGTCGGCGTCGTCGATGAACACCGTGCCGCCGTCGATCCCACCGACGCCGTCGACGGTGTCGGTGACGGAGACCGCGGTGCCCCGCTGCTCGAGCACCCGGACCAGGGCGGCCGAACCACTCGCCGTCGTCGAGGTCGGGTCGAGCGCGCGCGGTGCGTCCGGGTCGGTGCCCTGCACGAGGGCGGTCAGGGCGGCGAGCAGGACGCCGACCAGGACGATGGCGACCCAGAACCCGACGCGGAACCGGCGTCCCTCGGTCGGAGCCGGAGCCGGAGCAGGAGTCGGCCCGGTGCTCGTCCGCGTGGCGGTGTCGGTCGTCATGCCGGTACCGCCGGTCCCTCGGCGCGGGCGGGGCGGGCCTGCCGGACGGAGCGCTCGGTGTCGAGCACGCGGAGGGCCGCGGCCTCGTCGGCCTCGCCACCGAGGTACCGGACCGCGTCGAACGCGGTCGCTGCCGCGTCGAGTGCACCGGCCGACGCGGGGAACGGCACGGCGCCCCGTGCGGCGATCGTCCGCGCGGTGGCTCCGGGCACGTCGGGCACCAGGTCGCGCTCGCCGAGGCCCCTGGCGATCGCGCGGAACCCGTCGAGCACCGCTGCTGACCAGTCGGCGCGACGGACCGCGGCCTGTGCCGCTTCGAGGAGTTCCCGGGCGGAGCGCAGGTCGTCGGCGTCGAACACCCCGCCGGTGTCACCGTCACCGGCCCGGGCGCGCCGGCGGGGGAGTCCGCGGGCGACGACGACGAGCACGACGACCGCGACGAGGACCACGATCGCGATCACCAGCGCCGTGCGGGCCGCAGCGGGGGAGTCGATGCCGTCGGCGCGGAGCGACCCGAGCCAGTCGAGGAAGGAGCGCGAGGCACGGTCCCACCACGTCGGCCGGGCACCGTCGTAGGCGGACCGGTCGAGTTCACGCTCGAGCAGGCGCCGCGCCTCGTCCGGGTCGACCGCCGTCACGCGGAGCCGTTCGGTGGCGCCTGGCCCGGACCCGGCTGCCACGGCTGCTGCTGTTGCTGCGGGCCCGGCTGCCACGGCTGTTGCTGCTGACCGGGCTGCCACGGCTGCTGCTGCGCGGGCTGCCAGGACTGCTGCTGCCCCGGCCACTGCTGCGCCTGCCACTGCTGGCCACCCCACTGCTGCTGCGGCGGCCACGGCGGGCGTGCGACGGGCTCGGACGGCGCGAACGGGTCGGTCGGCTGCCCCGAGTCGAGGTGCGACGCAATCCGCTGGTCGAGCGCCTCGGTGCGGATCCGCCGGTCGATGGCGAGGAACGTGGTGATCGACGCGCTCAGCACGTCGGTGACGCACTGCACCGCGATCGCGAGCAGGCTCCCGACGACGATGGCGATGACGGCACCGGTACCGGCACCCGACGTACCGCCCGTCTGCCCGAGGGGGTCGAAGGTGCCTGCGATGAGCACGGCGCCGATGGTGAGCGGGATGGACGCGATGGACGCGGCGAACCCGAACATGAGCTGCACGAGCAGCAGGATGCCGAAGGTCCGCCAGAAGGCCCCGCGGGTCAGGCGCCACGACTGGGCGGCAGCGGCGAAGACCGGCCGGCCCTCGAGCGCGATGGTCGGGACGGTGAGCACGAAGCGCGTGGCGAGCCACACGACGACGACACCGATCCCGAGCACGAACAGCACGAGCGCCAGCACGAACCACCCGGTGCCGGAGTCCGCGGCCCCCATGGCCGCGAACACCCCGAAGAACACGAGCCCGGCCAGGATCGCGAGGACCACGCCGGCCCCGATCTGCACGAGCATCCACGCGACGACGGACCACCGGCGGCCGGCGAGCAGCGCCCACAGCCCCCGGAACGTGGCTCGACGGCCGAGCACCCGCTGCCCGGTGTCCGCGGCGACCGGCGCCACCAGGAACCCGCGACCGAGGTAGGCGAGGAACGGCAGCACGACCGAGAGCAGTGCCGTGAGCGTCAGCGTGCCCGCGACCACCGAGTCGGCACCGCTGCCGCCGTCGAGGGCCGAGAACATCCGCGACTGCAGCGCCTGCTGCCCGAAGGTGCTGGCCAGCGTCGAGAGCAGGCCGAGCACACCGCTCAGCAGCACGCTCCAGAGCAGCAGCACGCGGGCGTTCCGGCGGAAGACCGTGAACGCGCCGGCCAGGACGTCACCGAGGCCGAGCGGGCGCAGCGGGATCACCGGACGCGAGCCGCCGGACGGGCCGCCCGGTCGCCCCGGACCCGGCCCCGGGGCGGGCTGCGGCGGCACGGAGAAGCGGGGCGGGCCTCCAGACAGGGGTCCGGGTCCGGACGCCGGCGGCGTCGGCGCACCCTGCTGCCCACCGCCCGGTGTGTGCCAATCGGACATGACTCCAGCCCCCTCGTCGTGTCGGACCGAGCCAGCGATGCACGGTCCACCTCCATCCTGGCGGAAAACCCGGCGCGGCGGGGCCTCGGCTATCGTGTGGGGACACGTGCCGACCACGGCACCCGCACGCCACCCGGAGTCCAGATCACATGACACCGCGCATCCTCGTCGTCGACGACGACCAGGCCCTCTCCGAGATGATCGGCATCGTGCTCCGCTCCGAGGGGTATGAACCCGAGTTCAGCGCCGACGGCAACGACGCCGTCGACGCGTTCCACGCCACCAAGCCGGACCTCGTCCTGCTCGACGTCATGCTGCCCGGCATCGACGGCATCGAGGTGTGCAAGCGCATCCGTGCCGAGAGCGGCACGCCGATCATCATGCTCACCGCGAAGAGCGACACCGCCGACGTCGTCCTCGGGCTCGAGAACGGTGCCGACGACTACGTCGTCAAGCCCTTCAACCCGAAGGAGCTCGTCGCCCGCATCCGGACCCGCCTGCGGCCGAGCGCGTCCGACGCCACCGTGCTGCACGTCGGCGACGTCACGGTCGACGTCGCCGGGCACGAGGTGCGCCGCGGCGACACCGTGATCGCGCTCACGCCGCTCGAGTTCGACCTGCTCCGGGCGCTCGCCGAGAAGCCGAACCAGGTGTTCACCCGCGAGATGCTGCTCGAGCAGGTCTGGGGCTACCACTACAAGGCGGACACCCGCCTGGTGAACGTGCACGTGCAGCGGCTCCGCGCGAAGATCGAGCACGACCCGGACAACCCGAAGACCGTCACCACGGTCCGCGGCGTCGGGTACCGCGCCGGAGGAGCCTGAGCACCGTGCCGCCCTCGACGCGCCCGTCGGGCTCGGCACGCCGCTCGGGCCGCGCCGGCGGGGCCGGCGGCGCCACCGTCTCGATCGGCGTCGTCGACCGCAGCCGTCGCCGGATGCGGCGCTGGCTCCGACGCGCCTGGCGTCCGATCGCGTACCTGTGGCGGCGCTCGCTCATGTTCCGCTCGGTCGCCATCACCGTGATGACGACGGGACTCGCGGTGGGGATCATCGGCACCGCGGTCATGGTGAGCATCTCGACGAACGTCTACTCGCAGCGCCGCGACCAGATC
The DNA here is from genome assembly GCF_003234745.1 of Curtobacterium sp. MCLR17_039. Taxonomy (NCBI): domain Bacteria; kingdom Bacillati; phylum Actinomycetota; class Actinomycetes; order Micrococcales; family Microbacteriaceae; genus Curtobacterium; species Curtobacterium sp. MCLR17_039. The sequence continues at coordinate 41,719 of NZ_QKTF01000001.1, read as the reverse complement.
GAGTCCGAGTCGGCACGGGCCACCATCGTCGCCCAGGGGATCTTCGACGCGGCGACCGCGGGCGAGGACAACAACCAGTCCGAGCTCGAGACGCTGCAGAACGAGGCGCGGCAGGCGATCCTGTCGAACACGACGAGTCCGGGCGGCACGAGCATCGCGATCGAGCGGAGCCCGGACCAGTCCACCGCGCAGACGCTGCAGACCATCGCCAGCCAGGGCTTCCCGGACGCCGTGATCACCGATGCCCTGCGCAAGGAGGTCGCGCAGAACACCGGGCGGCTGAGCCTGCAGCCCGTCGAACTCGACGACGACGGGCGCCGGGTGCCGGGCCTCGCCGTCGGGTCCACGCTGCAGATCCCGAGCGCCGGCCAGTACGAGCTCTACCTGGTCTACGACCTCTCCGACGCGCAGCAGACCCTGGACTTCGTCTCCCAGACGCTCTCGATCGGCGGTGTGGCGCTCATGGTGCTCATCGCCCTGGTCACGTCGCTCGTCGTCCGGCTCGTCGTCGTGCCGATCCGCGGTGCCGCCGAGACGAGCCGGAAGATCGCCGCGGGGCGCCTCGACGAACGCATCCCGGTGCGCGGGCAGGACGACCTGGCGACCCTGGCGCGGAGCTTCAACGGGATGGCCGAGGCGGTCAGCCGCCAGATCACCCAGCTCGCCGAGCTCTCCCGTGTGCAGCAGCGGTTCGTGTCCGACGTGTCGCACGAGCTCCGCACCCCGCTCACCACGATCCGGCTCGCCGGCGACATGCTCTACGACTCCCGGCACGCGTTCGAACCATCGGTCGGCCGGTCCGCCGAGCTCCTGCACACCCAGGTGGAGCGCTTCGAGATGCTCCTCGCCGACCTGCTCGAGATCTCGCGGTACGACGCCCAGGCGGTGCAGCTCGACACCGCACCCGTCGTGCCGGCGTCCCTCGCCGCGGACATCGTCGACGAGTTCCGTCCGCTCGCCGAACGCGCCGGCGTCGAGCTGCAGCTCGCGACCCCCGGCGGCCACACCACGATGCGGCTCGACGCCAAGCGGGTCCGCCGGATCCTGCGCAACCTCGTCGGCAACGCCATCGAGCACGGTGACGCGAAGCCCGTGCAGGTCGTCGTCGACAGCGACGCACGCACCGTCGCCATCGCCGTCCGCGACCAGGGCGTCGGCATGCCACCGGAGGACGCCGCTCGGGTGTTCGACCGCTTCTGGCGGGCCGACCCGAGCCGGAAGCGCACCATCGGAGGCACCGGGCTCGGCCTGGCGATCAGCCTCGGTGACGCGAAGCTCCACGGCGGGCGCATCGACGTGTGGTCCCGACCGGGCGAGGGCTCGACCTTCGTGCTCACCCTGCCGCGCAACGAGCAGGGCACCACCGCCACCTCGGCGATCCCGCTGCCCGAGCTCGACGAGTCGTACGACGGCCCCCGCGCCGTGCGAGAGGAGACCTGATGCGCCACCGGATCCGCCACGTCCTCGCCGTCGCGCTCGCCGCGGTCAGCCTGCTCGCGGTCACCGCCTGCGCGGCCATCCCGACCGACGGCGCCGTGCGCACCGGGCAGACGATCAAGGACGAGTCGCTCTCGGGCGTCGACTTCCGGCCGGACAAGCCGATCACCGGGTCCGACCAGACGGCGATCCTCCGCGGGTTCATCGCCGCCGCGACCGGTGCCCAGGACAACTACGCGATCGCCCGGCAGTTCCTGGCGGCCGACTTCGCCCAGCAGTGGAACCCGCGGCAGGGCGTCACGATCCGCGACGGCAGCGGCACCGTCGAGCGCGCCGACGACAGCGAACTCACCTACACGATGACGGCCAGTGCCACGGTCGACTCCGAGGGGGAGTACACCCAGGCCGTCCGCCCGACCTCGTCGACGCTGACGTTCCAGTTCGTCCGCGAGGACGGCGAGTGGCGCATCGCCTACGCCCCGGACGGCATCATCCTGTCGCCGGTCAGCTTCGAGTCGGTGTTCCAGCCGCACGCGCTGTACTTCTACGACCCGACCTACCGCTTCCTCGTGCCCGACCAGCGCTGGTTCCTCGCCCGGTCCTCCACGAGCACCCGCATCGCCAGCGCCCTGCTCGCGGGGCCCGCCGACTGGCTGAAGGGCGCCGTCGTCTCGTCGTTCCCGGAGGGCACCCAGCTGTCGCTCAACGCGGTGACGATCGACAGCGGCACCGCCCTGGTCGACCTGTCGAGCGACGCCCTGCGCGCGAGCACCGTCGACAAGGTCCGGATGCGGGAACAGCTCAGCAAGTCCCTCGCCTCGGTCGCCACCATCTCGTCGGTCTCGATGACGATCGAGGGCGCGACGCTGTCGGTGCCGGACTCCGGGGGAGCGGACGCCCAGCAGAACCCCGACGTCGACCCCCGACCCCTGGTCGACGAGGACGGCGTCGTCGGCTACGCCGCCTCGGGCACCGGCAAGGTCTCCGAGCTCGGCAGCGGCGTCGGGGCCGCGATCGCCGGCCTCGACCCGACCTCGATCGCCCTGTCGGCGTCCGGCACCACGGCCGCCGTCGGCAACCGGGACGGCGTCGTCGTCGTGCGCGGCAAGGACCGCCTGCGCGTCGATGCCCGCGACGACCTCATCGCCCCCGCCGTCGACGACCTCGGCTTCGTCTGGGCGGGGCAGCAGTCCGACACCCGTCACATCACCGCGTACGGCCTCGGCGGCGACCCTCACCAGGTGCGCACCACCCTGCCGCGCGGCGACCTCGTGTCGTTCCAGGTGTCCCGCGACTCGACCAGGGCGCTCGCGCTCATCCAGACCTCGGACGGCCCCGGCCTGTACGTGATGGCGATCATCCGCGGTTCCGACCGGTCACCGACCTCGTTCGGCGCCCCGGTCCGGGTGCAGGCCGCCAGCGGCACCGCGGTCGATGCCGCGTGGGTGAGCGACACCGACGTCGCCTCGGTCGGGCAGACCCCCACCGGTCCGAACATCGTCCGCACCACCATCGGCGGCAAGTCGAGCACCCTGCCGAAGCCCGACGGGCGCGCCACCGCGATCAGCGGCGGCAGCGGTGGCGCGCTGCTGCTCCGGATGTCGAGTGGCAACGTCCTGCAGTCCACCGGGGGTGGCTGGGACACGACGGGCGTCACCGCCGACGTGCTCGGCGTCCAGCGCTGACGCGGCGGTCCTCCACACCCCACCCGGCCTGGAGGCCCGTCCACCGTCCGGCGCACCGGCCCACCGCCGTCGTCCGGTCACCACCACAGTCGTGGGCATGCCCCCTGATGACGCCCCCACCCCGTGGTGCGATGCCCTGCTCGCCGTGCTCGGGCTCGTCCTGCCCGTCACCTGCCTGGGCTGTGGCCGCCCGGACCGCGCGCTCTGCCCACCGTGCGGCGCGGCGCTCGCAGCACGGCCCCGCCGGGTCCGGTTGGTCGCCGGCGTCCGGCTCGACGCGGCCTTCGAGTACGAGGGGCTGGTCCGCACCCTGGTCCTCGAACTCAAGCTCCGGGGCCGGGTCGACGTCGCCCGACCGCTCGGCGTCCGCTTCGGTGCACTCGTCCGTGCGGCGCTCGCCGCGGCCCCGGACGGCACCGTGGTGCTCCGGGTGCCGCCGTCCCGGGCGGGCGCCCGACGGCGTGGGTTCGACTCGGTGGTGCTGCTGCTCGCCCGTGGTGGTGTCCGGCACACGGGGCGCCTCGTCCGCACCCCTGCCGGACGCCGGCGATCCGGACCGGGGCAGAAGGAGCGGTCGGCGGTGGAACGCGTCGCCGCGACCGTCGGGACCCTGCGTGCGTCCGGCGTCGACGGCCGCGACGTCGTGCTCGTCGACGACGTCGTCACCACGGGAGTGACGATGGCCGAGGGCGTCCGTGCCGTGCGCGCTGCGGGCGGGCGGGTGGTGCGCTGTGTCGCCGTGGCGAGCGTCGACGACTGACGCTCGGTGAACACCCGGTGGCCGCTGTGTGTCCGGTGAGTGTCCGACGGACTCGCCGCCTCCCCGTGACGCCGAGGGTGCGCCGGGTCTAGCCTCGCGACAAGGCGTTCGGGTCGCCGGACGGAGGCGACGCGCCGACACTGGATGGGAGCCGCCACATGGACGTGACGATCACGGGCCGGAACGTCGGGGTCACCGACCGTTTCCGCACCTACGTCGAACAGAAGTCCGAGAAGATCGACGTGCTCGCCGACCGCGCCCTCGCCTTCGAGGTGCGCATCAGCCGCCACCACGAGAAGTCGAGCGGCAGCCAGGGCGAGGACCGCGTGGAGCTCACGCTGATCGGACCGGGGCCGCTCGTACGGGCCGAGTCCGCGGCGTCGGACAAGTACGCCGCCTTCGACCTCGCCTTCGCGCGGATCGTGGAACGCCTCCGTCGGGCGCGTGACCGCCGCAAGGTGCACCACGGCCGGCACCGCCCCACCTCGGTCGCCGAGGCCGCCGGCAGCGGCTTCGACGGCATGGGTGTCGTCCCGGCCGACGGCAAGCTCATCGAGGACGTCGCGACCGGTGCCGTCCCGGTCGTCGACCAGGAGACCGCCGAGGACGAGAACGAGGTCTACAGCCCGGTCGTCATCCGGCACAAGGTCTTCGAGGCCGCCCCGATGACGGTCGACGACGCCCTGTACTACATGGAGCTCGTCGGGCACGACTTCTACCTGTTCCTCGACGCCGAGACCCGCCGTCCGAGTGTCGTGTACCGACGCAAGGGCTGGGACTACGGCGTGATCGGCATCGACGAGGTGCCGGCCGGCCAGGCGCCGGCCGCGGTCGACGCGGACGCCGACGCGGAGCGCGCAGCCGCGATCGCCTGATCCCACTCGGGACCACCGGTCCCGCACCGTGTGCGCGGTCCGTTCGCGGGCCGCGCACACCCGTGTCCGCGGGCAGCCGCGCCGCTCACAGCGCCGTGCGTTCGCGGGTTGCTAGCATGACTGGTCGATCGGGCGTGCAGGTCGCGCGCGACGACCTCGTAAGGAGTTCACGTGGCAAACGTGCTGGAGAAGGTCCTCCGCATCGGCGAAGGACGAACCCTCCGTCGGCTGAAGGCGTACGCCTCGGCCATCAACGACCTCGAGGACGACTTCTCGAGCCTCACCGACGAGGAACTCCACGACGAGACCAAGGAGCTGCGCGAGCGGTACGCCAACGGCGAGACCCTCGACGACCTCCTGCCCGAGGCGTTCGCCGCCGTGCGTGAAGCCGCGAAGCGGACCCTCGGCATGCGGCACTTCGACGTGCAGCTCATGGGTGGCGCGGCACTGCACCTCGGCAACATCGCCGAGATGAAGACCGGTGAGGGCAAGACCCTCGTCGCGACGACCGCCGCGTACCTCAACGCGATCCCGTCGCGCGGCGTGCACGTCATCACGGTCAACGACTACCTGGCGTCGTACCAGTCCGAGATCATGGGCCGCGTCTTCCGCGCGCTCGGCATGACCACCGGCTGCATCATCGCGAACCAGAGCCCGGCCGAGCGCCGCGAGCAGTACGCCGCCGACATCACGTACGGCACGAACAACGAGTTCGGATTCGACTACCTGCGCGACAACATGGCGTGGCAGGCCTCCGACATGGTGCAGCGCGGCCACTTCTTCGCCGTGGTGGACGAGGTCGACTCGATCCTCATCGACGAGGCCCGCACGCCGCTCATCATCTCCGGTCCGTCCTCGGGCGAGGCCAACCGCTGGTTCACCGAGTTCGCCTCGATCGCCAAGCGCCTCACCCCGGGCGAGGACTACGAGGTCGACGAGAAGAAGCGCACCGTCGGTGTCCTCGAGCCCGGCATCGAGAAGGTCGAGGACTACCTCGGCATCGAGAACCTGTACGAGTCGGCGAACACCCCGCTCATCTCGTTCCTGAACAACTCCATCAAGGCCGTCGCCCTGTTCAAGAAGGACAAGGACTACGTCGTGATGAACGGCGAGGTGCTCATCGTCGACGAGCACACCGGCCGCATCCTGATGGGCCGCCGCTACAACGAGGGCATCCACCAGGCGATCGAGGCGAAGGAAGGCGTCGAGGTCAAGGCCGAGAACCAGACCCTCGCCACCGTCACGCTGCAGAACTACTTCCGCCTCTACCAGAAGCTCTCCGGCATGACCGGTACCGCCGAGACCGAGGCGGCCGAGTTCATGTCGACCTACAAGCTCGGCGTCGTCCCCATCCCGACGAACAAGCCGATGCAGCGCATCGACCAGACGGACCTCGTCTACAAGAACGAGAAGGCGAAGTTCGAGCAGGTCGCCGAGGACATCGCGGAGCGCCACGAGAAGGGCCAGCCCGTCCTCGTCGGCACCACGAGCGTCGAGAAGTCCGAGTACCTGTCGAAGCTCCTCGCCAAGCAGGGCGTCAAGCACGAGGTCCTCAACGCCAAGAACCACGCCCGTGAAGCCGCGATCGTCGCCCAGGCCGGTCGCTTCGGCGCCGTGACCGTCGCGACGAACATGGCCGGTCGTGGTACCGACATCATGCTCGGTGGCAACGCGGAGTTCCTCGCCGTGCAGGAGATGCACGTCAAGGGCCTGTCGCCGACCGAGACCCCGGACGAGTACGAGGCCGAGTGGGACGACGTGTTCGCCCGCGTCAAGGCCGAGGTCGAGGAAGAGGGCGACAAGGTCCGCGCCGTCGGCGGCCTGTACGTGCTCGGTACCGAGCGCCACGAGTCGCGCCGCATCGACAACCAGCTGCGTGGTCGTTCCGGCCGTCAGGGTGACCCGGGCGAGAGCCGCTTCTACCTGTCGCTGACCGACGACCTGATGCGCCTGTTCAACTCCGGTGCCGCCGAGAGCCTCATGGGCCGCTCGAACGTGCCGGACGACCTGGCGATCGAGAACAAGCTCGTCGGCCGTGCGATCCGGTCCGCCCAGGCGCAGGTCGAGGGCCGCAATGCCGAGATCCGCAAGAACGTCCTGAAGTACGACGACGTCCTGAACCGCCAGCGCGAGGCGATCTACAGCGACCGCCGCCACATCCTCGAGGGCGACGACCTGCACGACCGTGCGCAGTCGTTCCTCAAGGCCGTCATCGACGACGTGATCGACAGCCACACCGGCGAAGGCTCCCCGGACGACTGGGACCTCGACGCCATGTGGACCGAGCTCGGCACGCTCTACCCGATCTCGATCTCCATCGACGAGGTCATCACCGAGGCCGGCTCGAAGGGCAAGGCGTCGCGTGACTTCCTCGCCCGCGAGATCCTCTCGGACGCCAAGCTGGCCTACCAGCAGCGTGAGGAGCTCCTCGGCGACGAGGCGATGCGTGAGCTCGAGCGTCGCGTGGTGCTCTCGGTGATCGACCGCCGCTGGCGCGACCACCTGTACGAGATGGACTACCTCAAGGACGGCATCGGCCTCCGCGCGATGGCGCAGCGCGACCCGCTGGTCGAGTACCAGCGCGAGGGCTACGCCCTGTTCCAGACGATGATGGGGCAGATCCGCGAAGAGTCCGTCGGCTACCTGTTCAACCTCGAGGTCCAGGTGCAGTCCGACGGCGAGAACGCGGTGATCGAGGCCAAGGGTCTCGGCGAGGACGAGGTCTCCGGCCTCGAGTACTCGGCGCCGTCGATCGACGGCGAGGTCGAGGTCCGCGACGAGAAGGGTCGCCTCGAGCAGGCCGCGACCGCTCGTGCGCAGCGCGCCCAGGCCGAGGCCGAAGCGGCCGCCGAGCCGGAGCAGGGCTCCGCGTTCGGCAACGCGGCCACGGCCTCCGGCCAGGCCGCGGCGAGCAACCGCGCCGAGCGTCGCCAGGCGGCCAAGAAGAACTAGCGTCCGCGCGCGAGCGCATCGTGAGCAGGAATGGTCGGGTCCCACGTCGGGACCCGACCATTCGTGCTCACCAAGCGTGACCGCCGACGGACGGGAGGCCCGTGGCGGCGCCGCCACGGGCCTCCCGTCCGTCCGCGACCCGGCTACAGGACCCCGATCGCGGTCGCCTGCCACCGTCCGTGTCGCTCTTCGAGCCGCATGGCGACCGCTCGCGCGTGACTGCGCGTGTGCACGACCACCGTCGCCTCGGCGACGCCCGCCGCGGGGCGGCACACCAGGACGCTGCCGACCCGGAGCACCGGGCGCCCGCGTGCCCGCCGCCCGGAGCCCCGGGCGTGCGCTGCCACCGCGGCCCGCTGCTGCAGGTGCCGCTGCACGTCGTCGCTGATCCACCGGGCGATGCTGTCGACCTCCCGCGCGCCGGTGAGCACCTCGGCGACGCAGAGCCCGAGCGCTCGTGCCGTCGTCGCCGGGTCCGGGGGACCGGTCGCCGGGGCGGGCTCCGGCGGCGGTTCGACGATCCGCAACGGCGGTGGGTGCGTCGTCGTCGTCTCGTGATCGATGCGGCGTGCCTGCTCTGCCACCCCTGCCCCTTCCGTCGTTGGAGCGAGCGTATGGGGCGTGCAACATGCAAAATACAAACCGTTCCACCCTGTGGAGAGGGCGACGTTCTCCACAAGGCGTCGGACCTAGACTGGCTGGGTGTCGACCCTCAGTGACCTCGTCCTCGCGCAAGGCCGTTCCTCGGAAGCAGACGTGGAGTGGCTCCACCTGCTCGTGGGGGACTGGCAGCTCCTCGCCGACCTGTCGTTCGCCGACATGGTGCTCTGGGTGCCGACGGCCGAGGACGGCTCGTTCGTGGCCGTCGCACACGCCCGGCCGAGCTCTGCGGCGACGCTGTTCTACCGCGACATCGTCGGCCAGGAGATCCGCGAGGAGTGGCGCGGCCAGGTGACCGAGAGCTTCGCCGGGTCACGGGTCGTCGACTCCGCCGAACCGGACTGGTACGAGGACACCCCCACCCGCGTCCGCGCGATCCCGGTGCTCCGCCGCCTGAGCGCGAAGAGCGCCGAGACCACCGAGCGGCCGATCGCCGTCGTCACCCGGCACTCCAACCAGGACGAGATGCGGACCCCGAGCCGCCAGGAGCTCAACTTCACCGCGAGCGCGAACGACCTGTTCGGCATGATCGCCACCGGTGACTTCCCCGATCTCGGTGCGCCGGCGGGCCCACGTCGTGGTGCGCCCCGTGCCAGCGACGGCCTCCTGCGCCTCGACACCGCCGGCATCGTCACGTTCGCGAGCCCGAACGGCCTGAGCGCGTTCAACCGCATGGGCTTCGAGGGGGAACTCGAGCGGAAGTCCCTCGCCGAGGTCACCACCGAGCTCATCGGCGCCCAGCTCGACGTCGACGAGTCCCTGCCGCTCGTCGTCACCGGCCGCGCACCGTGGCGGGCGGACATCGAGTCGAAGGGCGTCACGGTGTCGCTCCGCTCGATCCCGCTCCGCGACCACGGTGAGCGCATCGGTGCGATCGTGCTCTGCCGCGACGTGTCCGAGCTGCGGCACCAGGAGCGCGAGCTCATCACCAAGGACGCCACGATCCGCGAGATCCACCACCGCGTGAAGAACAACCTGCAGACGGTGGCGTCCCTGCTCCGGATCCAGGCGCGTCGCACGCACTCGGACGAAGCGCGGACCTCGCTGCAGAACGCCATGCGCCGCGTCGCCGCCATCGCCGTCGTGCACGACACCCTGTCGAGCGGCCTCAGTCAGACGGTGGACTTCGACGAGGTGTTCGACTCGGTGCTCAAGCTCGTCACCGAGGTCGCCGCGTCGCACAACACGACCGTGCACCCGAAGAAGACCGGCGAGTTCGGGGTGCTGCCGTCCGAGGCTGCGACGCCCCTCGCCCTCGGCCTCACCGAGCTCGTGACGAACGCCGTCGAGCACGGGCTGGACGGCCGTGACGGCGAGGTCGAGATCGTCGCCCGCCGCTTCGACGACCACCTGGAGATCGAGGTCCGCGACAACGGCGTGGGGCTCCCCGAGGGCAAGGTCGGTTCGGGCCTCGGCACGCAGATCGTCCGCACGCTCATCCAGGGCGAGCTCGGCGGCACCATCGACTGGCACACCCTGACGGGCAGCGGCACCGAGGTGACGATCACCATCCCGTTCCGCTGGTTGACCGCCCCCGCCTGACGCCGCCCGGCGGTTCGAGTCCGCAAAACACCGGTGTTCGCCGGTCGAACACCCGCATTCCGGTGTTCGATGCGTGAACACCGGTGTTTTGCAGAAGCCGCCCCGCGCGCACGACGACGCCCGCCGCCCCCGAGGGGACGACGGGCGTCGTGGTGTCAGACGACCGGGGTCAGGACGCGCGGCGAGCGCGGGCGGCGCGGCGCTTCAGGGCACGACGCTCGTCCTCGCTGAGACCACCCCAGACACCCGAGTCCTGGTTGTTCTCGAGTGCGTACTGCAGGCACATCTCGGTGACCGTGCAACGCGCACAGACCGACTTGGCCTTCTCGATCTGGTCGACGGCGGGCCCGGTGTTCCCGACGGGGAAGAAGAGCTCGGGGTCTGCGGTGAGGCAGGCAGCCTTGTCACGCCAGTCCATGTGTGGTGCTCCTTGATGTCGATGCTCGAACGGCAGGCCGGGGCCGTGGTTCGGGGGATCGGAACGCTGACCATGCATGCGGCATGGAGGGGACAACTGTGGGGAGGAGTCCGCAGGAAGCGTGTCTGACGCCCGCGAGACGCTCGGGGGAGGAGCGATGAACCACGGGAGACGCACACCACATCGTGCCGTCCAAACGACCTCCAATATCGTTCCATACTGGTAGGGCCAAATCAAGGGTTCCGATGCTGGAGGATCACTGTGCACGACGACACCCCGAACGACACCGATCCCTCCGCACCCGTCGCGCGCCGGTCGCCGGCGATGCTGGGGTTGCTCGCCGTGGTCGGCCTCGAGTTCCTCGCGCTGGTGGTGGTGACGGTCGTCCTGGTGGTCGAACTGCTCGTCGCCCCGGCCACGAGCATCGCCTCCGGCATCGCCCTCACGGTCCTCGTCGCCATCGCTGCGCTCTGGCTCGGCGCGCTGCTGAACGGCCTGTGGCAGGGCCGGGCCTGGGTGCGCTCCGGCATCATCGTCTGGCAGGTGCTGCAGGGCGCCATCGCGATCGGGGCGTTCCAGGGCGTCTTCCGGGTCGCCGCGGTCGGCTGGCTGCTGCTCGTCCCGGCCCTGCTCGGCATCACGCTGGTGCTGTCGCGGTCGGTGACGGCCGCGCTCGCGCGTCCGGCCGAGTAGACGGTCTGGTCCGCCACACACTGGAGGCCCGGTGCCGGTTCCGAGAACCGGCACCGGGCCTCCGGTGCGTGGCCGGTCCTCAGACCAGGCCGAGCTTCTTCCGCAGGCTCGCCACGTGACCGGTCGCCTTGACGTTGTAGAGCGGCAGCTGCACGGTGCCGTCCTCGTCGACCACGATCGTGGACCGGATCGTGCCGGTGACGATCTTGCCGTAGTTGTTCTTCTCGCCCCAGGCCGCGTAGGCCTTGTGCACGGCGAGGTCGGGGTCGCTCAGCAGCGGGAAGGTCAGCGCCTGCTCGTGCTGGAACGTCTTGAGCTTCGCCTGCTCGTCCTTCGAGACGCCGAGGACCTCGTAGCCGGCGGCCTGCAGCGAGGACATGTTGTCGCGGAAGTCGCAGGCCTCGGTGGTGCAGCCCGGGGTGGAGGCCGCCGGGTAGAAGTACACGATGACCTTCTTGCCACGAAGGGCAGCGAGGGAGTGCTCCACACCGTCCTGGTCGGGCAGCGTGAAGTCGGGGGCGGTGTCGCCGGGGACGAGACGGTCGGTCATGGTGCTCCTGTTCGCGTCGTGCGCCCACGAGTGGTCGTGGGCGCGCGAAACCCATGCTATTGTTGATTCCCGTTGCGGCACGGAAGCCGGAACATGCACCTCTAGCTCAATTGGCAGAGCAACTGACTCTTAATCAGTGGGTTCTCGGTTCAAGTCCGAGGGGGTGCACCGCAGGACGAACGCCCCGGCTCATCGAGTCGGGGCGTTCGTGCGTTCCGGGCAGGTTTCCACGCCGAAGCGGAGACACGCCCGAGGTGTGCAGGAACCGCGGATTCAGTCGGCGGGGACGTCAGCCGGCGCGGACGTCGACGATCCGCTCCTCGCCGATGACGGGTTCGAGCGAACCGGCCGACGCGGCGGCGAGGTCGGCCGTCAGGGCGCCGAGCGACTCGTGGGGGACCCACACCTCGAAGGTCGCCGCCTGCCCGTACTCGGTCGGGCCGAGCGTCGCGTGGTGGTGCCGGACCCAGTCGCGCAGCACGTTGTCGAGCCGCCCGGCGTCGGCGTGGTCGACGTCGAAGCGCACCTGCGTCAGGGCCTCGCGGCGGACGAGGACCGCCGTGTCGAGCGCCTCGGACACCGAGGTCGAGTAGGCCCGGACCAGTCCGCCGGCACCGAGCTTCACCCCGCCGAAGTACCGCGTGACGACCGCGACGACGTCGGTCAGTTCGCGGCGTCGCAGGACCTCGAGCATCGGGACGCCCGCGGTGCCGGAGGGTTCCCCGTCGTCCGAGGAACGGGCCTGGTCCCCGAGCACGCCGGTGACCATCGCCGTGCAGTTGTGCCGGGCGTCCCAGTACCGCCGGCGGACCTCGGCGATCACGCGGTCGGCGTCCTCGACGCCGGAGACCGGCGCGACGGTGGTGATGAAGCGCGACTTCGTGATCACGATCTCGTGCTCGACCGGTGCCGCGACGGTGGCGGGGAAGCGGCGGGGCATGCCCACGAGGCTAGCGGCGCGCGTGCCGGGCGCCCGCGCTAGCATGGCGTCCACGCGCCGGACCCACACCTCGCGCGGACACGGCTGGGGAGGAGTCCGACATGGACACGGGTGATCTGAAGGGCGGGGCGCTCGACGCCGCCGAGCTCGCGCGCCGCCTCAACCTGCTCCTCGACTTCGAGGAGTCCCAGCGTGGCGCCCCGGTGCCGTTCTCCTCGATCGAGGAGTACGTCGCGGCCCACGGCGGGTCGCTGTCGCGGGCGAAGTGGACCTACATGCTCTCCGGCGACGGTCGCCGCAACCGCGACACCGAGCTCCTGCGCCTGCTGGCCGGGTACTTCGAGGTCGACGAGCGCTTCCTGCTCGAGGACAGCGAGGTACCGGAACGGATCGGTGCCCAGCTCGCCCTCGTCCGGTCCCTGCGCTCCGCCCGCGTGAGCGGCTTCGCGGCCCGGACCTTCCCCGGTGAACTCTCACCCGACGCGCTGCGGCGCATCGCCGAGGTGCTCGAGGAGGAATCGCAGCGGGGGAGTGTCGCATGACCGACGCCCTCGTCGAGGCGTTCTGGGCTCGTGGTGCCGCCGAGGGGTGGTCGGACGTCGACCAGGCCGTCGCCGCCGCCGCTGACGTCGTCGGCAAGCCGATCGTGGTGCGCGAGGAGTCGTTCCTGGCCGCCGAGCCCGTGTGCGGCTTCGTGGCCACGCTCGAGCACGCGCACCTCGTGATGATCTCGCCGACGGCCTCGCCGACGTTCCGGTCGTTCGTCATCGGCCACGAGCTCGGGCACGTCCTGCATCGGCACCAGGAGCACGCCCCGCAGAGCGCGTACATCCGCGACGTCATCCCCGACCTGCCCGAGTACAAGGTCGAGCGTGCGCTGGCCCGGGGCATGTTCTCGAACACCTACGAGCACGAGGCCGAGGTCTTCGCCGACCGCCTGGCCACCGTGATCCGCCAGCACCGCGGCCGCCCGAGCGCCTTCCGAGGGGTCTTCGGGTGATCATCGCCGTCGTCCAGGCGGTGCTGCTCATCGTCGGGACGATCGTGCTGCTGGTCCTGCAACGGGGGCAGGACCGCACGCTGGCGTTCACGTTCCTGCTCTTCGCCGCCACCATCGTGACGAACGTCGACCCGCTGTACCGGTGGCTCGACCCGCTGCTCGGCGGGTACAACGTCGTGACCGTCATCAGCGACTGCCTCATGGTGGCCGGCACGAGCACGCTGCTGTGGGGCGTGGCGAAGGCGGTCGGTGCTGCGCGGCCCTGGCTCCGGAACGCGGTCGTGGTGTCCTTCGCCGTGGTCGTCGTGGTGGTCGTCGTCGCGTTCACCGTGCTCGACAAACCCGCGACCACGACGACCTTCATGCTCGACGCCGGCTCCCACCCGGCGGCCACCGTGTACTCGATCGCGCAGACCGTCTACCTCGGAGTCGCCCTCGGCGCGACGGGGTTCATCTGCGTGCTCCGGCTCCGCGAAGCCCGGACGACCACCGACCTGGTGGGGCTGTGGGTCCTGGTCCTCGGTGGGGTGCTCGGGGTCGTCCGCATGGTCGTGGTCGTCGTGATGGACGTCGCCCACGTCGCCGGTGACCTCGACGTCACGCACGCGCTCTCGCTGCCCTACGACGTCACCACGCCGGGAGCTGTGCTGTGCGTGGCGTCCGGCATGCTGCTGCTCGTCGTCGGACACCGGGTCTCCCGCCGGCGCCGGGCCCGCCGCGTGGACGATGCGCTGCGCCGCCTGGCGCCGCTGCACGAACGGATCGGGGTGGACAACGCCTACCCGCCGACCGACGACCCCGCGACCCGGCTCAGCCGCCGCATCGTCGAGATCAACGACGGCGTCCGGCGTGCGCGGGCGTCACTGTCCGACGCCGAGCGTGCTGCCCTCGCCGACGCCGAGGCCGCGCTCGAGACCGCGTAGTCCCTCGACGCTGCCGGACAGGCCGTGTAGAGTCTGTAGCAGGTGCTACAGACTCTGTGGCCTGCCGGGTCGGGACTCGGCCGCGTTGGGGGCGGCCGAGCACCACCCGCCCGGCATCGCGGCACCAGCATCGTCGAGACCGGCGTTCAGTAGGATCGTCCCGTGCTCGTCTTCGCCGCAGTCGTCCTGTTCATCGGCGCCGTCTTCAACGTCGTCACCTGGCCGCGCTTCTTCCAGCGCGTCGCGAAGGACTCTCGTGCCCGCGACGCCGCCGGCAAGCCGACGACCTTCTACACGGTGCACCTCGTGCTCCTGCTCATCGCGCTCGCGATCGCCGTCGCGTCCGTCATCGCAGGGATCCTGCTGCTGGTCTGAGCCGGTCGCTTCAGCCCTGCTTCAGCGGGGCACGACAGGATCGAACCCATGCGTGTGCTGGTGGTCGACGACGAGGTCCGGCTCGCCGACGGCGTGCGCCGCGGCCTCGAGGCCGAGGGATGGGCGGTCGACGTCGCGAACGACGGCGTGGACGGTCTGTGGCACGCGCGTGAGTTCCGCTACGACGCGATCGTGCTCGACCTGATGATGCCCGGCCTGAGCGGCTGGGCCGTGTGCGCGCAGCTCCGCGCCGACGGCGACTGGACCCCCGTGCTCATGCTGACCGCCAAGGACGGCGAGTGGGACCAGGTCGAGGCGCTCGACGCGGGGGCCGACGACTACGTCACCAAGCCGTTCTCGCACCCGGTGCTCGTCGCACGGCTCCGGGCGCTCGTCCGACGGGGCGCCCGCGAGCGCCCCACCGTGCTGACCCTCGGCGACCTGGTCGTCGACCCCGCGGCGCGCACCGTGGCCCGGGGCGAGACCCCCGTCGAGCTGACCAGCCGCGAGTTCGCCGTGCTCGAGTACCTCGCACGGCACCCGGGGCAGGTCCGGTCGAAGCGCGACGTCATCGAGAACGTCTGGGACGTCGATTTCGAGGGCGACCCGAACATCGTCGAGGTGTACGTCGGACACCTCCGCCGGAAGCTCGACCGGCCGTTCGGGCGTGCCGCGATCGAGACGGTCCGTGGCGCCGGGTACCGCTTGGCGGCGGACGGTGGCTGAGCGGTTCGACACCCCCCGTGCGAGCGGAGCGGCACGAAGCAGGCCACGGCGCCCCCGGTCTGTCCGTGCCCGCACCACCCTCGGCGCCGGGGTCGTCGTCCTCGCGGCCCTGGTCATCGGCGCCGTCGCGTTCGTCGTCGTGCTGCGGCTCGTGCTGCTCGACGGCGTGCGGACCTCGGCCGAGGCCGGTCTCGAGCAGGTGTCTTCGCGGGTCGAGACCGACGGTGCGGCTGCGGTGACCGGCTACGAGGACGTCCTGGTGCAGGTGATCGGCGACGGCGGGGCGGTCCTGGCGCACGGCGAGGACGCCGACGGCGCCGCCCTGCCCACCGCCGACGAGTCCCGGTGGACCCACGACGGCGAACGCTGGCTGCTCGTGGCGGACGACGTGGACCTGCCCGGCGGCGGTGAGGCGACGCTCGTCTACGGCACCACGCTCGACCAGGCCGACACCGCGGTCCGCACCGCCGTCGTGCTCCTCGCCGTCGGGGTGCCCGTGCTGGTGCTCGTGCTGGTCGCGGTCACCTGGGCCGTCACCGGGCGCTCGCTGCGGCCCGTGGAGCGGATGCGCACCGAGGTCGAGACGATCCGGGCGGCCCGTCCCGACGCCCGGGTCGAGGTGCCGGACACCGGCGACGAGGTCGCCCGGCTCGCGAGCACCATGAACGCCATGCTCGACCGCCTCGAGCGGTCCGCCGAGAGCCAGCGGCGCTTCGTGTCCGACGCCTCCCACGAACTCCGGTCGCCGATCGCGTCGATCCGGCAGCACGCCGAGGTCGCCGTCGCGCACCCGGAGCGGGCCGAGGTGGCCGACCTCGCCGACGTCGTCCGGTCCGAGGCGGTGCGCCTGCAGGACCTGGTCACCGGGCTGCTCGAGCTCTCCCGCCTCGACGAGGGCGGGATCCGCACGCGGCGCCCCGTCGACCTCGACGACCTGGCGTTGGACGCGGTGGCCCGCGCGCGAGCACGGTCGACGCCCGGTGACGCGCCCGCGCGGGACGGCGACGCCCCCGCGGTCCGGGTGGACGGCTCGGCGATCTCGGCAGCGCGGGTCCTCGGCGACGAGCGCGTGCTGGCAGGGGTGGTCCGGAACCTCGTCGACAACGCCGTCCGGCACGCGAGCACACGCGTCGCCGTGTCGCTCACCGAGCACGACGGGTCCGCGGTGCTCACGGTCGACGACGACGGCACCGGCGTCCCCGTGGACGAGCGCGAGCGCGTCTTCGAGCGGTTCGTCCGTCTCGACGAGGCCCGCAGCCGGGACGCCGGTGGCGCGGGGCTCGGCCTCGCCATCGTCCGCGACGCCGTGCGGGCGCACGGCGGCGACACGACCGTGGTCACGTCCCCGCTCGGTGGCGCGCGGTTCGTCGTCCGCATCGCACTCGGCGGCTGAACAGGTGGCTTCAGGGCTGCTTCAGCACCCCGACGCGATGCTCGTCCACATGAACTTCCGCACCCAGCACCAGAAGCCCTCCGCCCGCCGCATCGCCGCGTTCGCCACCCTGCCGATCGTCGCGGCGCTCGCACTCACCGGTTGCGCCAGCGACGACTCCGACGACGACACCGGCTCGGCCGGCTCCGGCTCGGTCGGCTCGTCGGCGACGGACTCGTCGGGCTCCGGTTCGTCGTCGTCCGGTGCGTCCGGCGTCGCGTCCACCGGCTCGAACACGGCCCTGCTCGCAGCGGTCGCCACCGCACGCGGCGAGGTCGGCTCGGGCACCGTCATCTCGGTCGAGCAGGAGCAGGGCGCCTCCGCCTACGAGGTCCTGGTCGTGACGAAGGACGGCACCGAGCACGAGGTGCACACGAACGCCGACGGCACCTCGGTCGCCGGCACCCCGCAGACCGAGGCCGCCGACGCGGACGACAAGGCCGAGCACGAGCGCTTCGTCGCCGCCGCCGACCTGAGCGTCAAGCAGGCCGTCGACGCCTTCCAGGACCTGCACGCGGGGACCGTGACCGAACTCGGACTCGACGACCACGTCGGCACGGTGGTCTGGGAGGGCGACGTGCTCGACTCGTCCGGCACCAGGCACAGCGTGCGCATCGACGCCGGCTCCGGTGACGTCGTCACCGACCGTGTCGACACCGACGACTGACCCGGGCACCCGGCACCCGGGAGCTCGGCACCGGCGTCCTCAGGACTCCAGCGGCGGGCCGAGCACCTTCCGGATCGCCAGCGCAGCGAGCTGCTCGTCCGGGGTGTCGAGCAGCACCCGGTAGGTGTCCTGCCCGGCGAGGAACTCGACGCAGACGGCGTCCTCGTCGCACGGTCCGAGGCGCCACCCCTGCACCGCGTCCATCGGCACCGTCGTGCGCGTCTCGCGCTGGTAGTCGGTCTCGGCCTCGAGACGATCCGCGAACACCCGGAGGCGTCCGTAGGCACCTCGCCAGCTGAGCTGCAGGTCGAGGGTGGGAGAAACAGAGCGGTCCGGCACCCGCTGATGGTAGCGACGGGTGCCGGACCGCTCGTGTTCGGCGCTGGGGGCCTTGCGTTCCGGGGACAAGCGGAGCGCTAGCTCCCGTCGCCGTCGCGCCGTACCGAGGCGGCGGGGTCGCGGACACCGATCGGGTAGGGGCCCGTGACGCCCTCGCGCAGGGCGGCGATGCGCAGGATGCGGTCACGCTGCAGGAACCACCCGACGATGAGCAGCGGGATGATGATGACGAGCGACGCGATCGTGTACGTGCCGACGGGGTAGTCGATCGCCATCAGGACGATGACCGAGGCGAGGAACGCCAGGGTCAGCCAGGCGGTGACCGGTGCCCCGGGGAGCTTGAAGGAGGGTTCCTTCGCGAGCCCCTGCTTGGCCCACTGGCGCAGCCGCATCTGGCACAGGATGATCGTGCCCCACGCGGTGATGATGCCGAGGCTGGCGATGTTCAGGGCGATCTCGAACGCCTGGCTCGGCACGAAGTAGTTCAGCACGACGCCCGCGACGGTGAACGCCGCGGTGAGCAGGATGCCGGCGTAGGGGACACCGCCCTTCGACATCTTCGTGGTCCACTTCGGCGCCGAACCGTTCATCCCCATCGAGTGGAGCGCACGTCCGGTGGAGTACAGGCCGGCGTTCAGGGACGACAGGGCCGCGGTGAGCACGACGAAGTTCATGATGCCGCCGACGATCGCGCCGACGTGCGGGTTGCCGAGCGACGAGAAGAACGTCACGAAGGGGCTCTCGCCCTCCTTGTAGGCCGTGTACGGCAGCAGCAGGGAGAGCAGGACGATCGACCCGACGTAGAAGACCGCGATGCGGAAGACCACGGAGTTGATCGCGCGCGGGATGACCTTCTCGGCGTTCTGCGTCTCACCCGACGCGGTGCCGACGAGTTCGATCGCGGCGTAGGCGAAGACGACACCCTGGATCACGATGACCGCGGGGAGCAGCCCGTTCGGGAACAGCCCGCCGTTGTCACCCCAGATCGAGAAGCCGGTCCGGACGGCCTCGCCACCGGCCTCGACCGGGAACGCGAAGACGAGCCAGATGATCGCGACGACGAGGAACGTCACCAGTGCGGCGACCTTGATCAGGGCGAACCAGAACTCGAGCTCACCGAACACCTTCACGGCGACCATGTTCGCCGCGAGGACGACGACCAGGGCGATCAGCGCCAGCAGCCACTGCGGTGCGGCGGTGAAGGCTGACCAGTACTGCAGGTAGATCGCGACCGCGGTGGTGTCGACGATCGAGGTCATCGCCCAGTTCAGGAAGTACATCCAGCCCGCGGCGTACGCGAACTTCTCGCCGTAGAACTCGCGGGCGTACGAGATGAACGACCCCGAGGACGGGCGGTGCAGCACCAGCTCGCCCAGGGCCCGCAGGATGAAGAAGGCGAATATCCCGGCGACCAGGTAGGTCAGCGCGAGCGCGGGGCCCGCGGTGTGCAGGCGTCCACCGGCACCGAGGAAGAGGCCGGTGCCGATCGCGCCGCCGATCGCGATCATCTGCAGTTGCCGGGGCTTCAGACCGTGCTGGTAGCCCTCCTGCTCGTGCGAGAAGTCGTTCGCCGGCGCTCGGTTGCCACCCGTGTCGTTCTGCGCTGTCATGCGAGAGAACCTACATGCGCACCGGACCGGGCCGTCACGCAAACCCCGGTTCGGTCGAACCGCAGCTGCTGAACGTCCGCACAGCCGACGGTGGCCCGATCCTGAACGACGACCGTCGTCGGTTGCTTGCATGGAGGGATGGACATCCTCCTCCGACTCCTCGTCGCGATCGGGTTCGCCCTGCTCGTCACCGCCGTCGTCGCCCTCGTCCTGCACCTGGTCCTCCGGGCGATCGCGCGCCGGGAACGCTGGGCCGGCGTGCTCTCGCGACGGACGAAGCACCCGTTCCGCACCGTGCTGCTGGTGGTCCTGCTCTGGATCGCGTTCACATCGAGCATCCCGCGGAACGCCGACGCCTACCCGTGGCGCGACGAGGTCGCGCACGCCTTCCTCATCGTCACGATCGCGACCGGTTGTTGGCTGGCGTGCCAGGTCGCGATCTTCCTCGAGGACCTCGGGCTGCACCGCTTCCGCATCGACGTGCCCGACAACCGGCAGGCGCGTCGCATCCGCACCCAGGTGCTCATCATCCGGCGGCTCACCGTCGCCGTGCTCGTCATCATCGCGGTCGGCGCGATCCTGCTGACCTTCGACGGGGTCGAGGCGGCCGGTGCGAGCGTGCTCGCCAGCGCCGGCCTCATCTCCGTGGTCGCGGGCCTCGCCGCGCAGTCCACGCTCGGCAACGTGTTCGCCGGCATGCAGCTGGCGTTCTCCGGGTCGATCCGGGTGGACGACGTCGTCGTGGTCGAGCAGCAGTGGGGCCGGATCGAGGAGATCACCCTGACCTACGTCGTCGTGCACCTGTGGGACGACCGTCGGTTCGTGCTGCCGTCGACGTACTTCACGAGCACGCCGTTCGAGAACTGGACGCGGACCGGCAGCGAACTGCTCGGCGCCGTGGAGTTCGACCTCGACTGGCGGGTGAGCCCGGCCGACATGCGGGCGGAGCTCGACCGGATCCTCGACACCTCGACGATCTGGGACCGCCGGGTCAAGGTGCTCCAGGTCACGGACGCCGTCGGGGGACTCGTCCGGGTCCGCATCCTCGTGACGGCACCCGACGCCGGTGGCCTGTTCGACCTCCGCTGCTACGTCCGCGAGGAGATGGTCGAGTGGATCCAGCGCACCCACCCGGACGCCCTGCCGGTGCAGCGGGTGCAGCTCACCGAGCCGAGCGCGACGGCGCCGCGCCGACGCGGACGCCCGGCAGAGGGGGACTCGCAGCTGTTCGGCGACGACGAGCGCGGTGCGCTCTTCACCGGACCGATCCAGACCTCCGGCATCCCGGAGTCCGAGCGCTGACCCGGTGACGGGATCGGCGTGCCCTGCACGGCCAGGACGACGAACGGGAGGCACGGTGCCAGCTGGCACCGTGCCTCCCGTTCGTCAGTCCGGTCGCGTCTGCGACCGCCTGCCGCGTCTGGTCCTACTGGCGCGCCTTGACCGCGCGGTCGTCCTCGACGACCGTGCCGATCGCCACGATCGTCGTGGCGAGCCACGCGACCCAGGTCAGCGCGAGCCGCCAGTCGCGCGGTCCCTGGCGGGTGGTCTGCAGCACGCTGTAGCCGCTGATGAGCGAACTCCACACCGCACCGTTGAACATGAACTTGCGCACAGAGGCCTCCTGTCGTCGTGCTGACAACGCTACCGGCCCGTACATTGGAGCGCCGCCGGTCACCCTGCCGCGGTGTCTGCCGGAGGAGTGTTCGTGCGTCAAGCGGTCATCGGAGCGGCCCTGCTCGTGGTCGGCGCGGTCTGCGTCGTGTTCGGGCTGCTGCCCCTCGACGACCTCGCCGTGCTCGCCGACCGGGTCCTGCCGGTCCTCGGGTTCGTGCTCGGACTGACCATCGTCGCCGAGCTGGCCGCGGACGCCGGAGTGTTCGACCGCCTCGCCGACGTCGCCGCCCGGGTCGGTGGCGGACGCACCATCGGGCTCTGGGGTGCGGTCGTCGTGCTCGCCGTGCTCTGCACCGTCTTCCTGTCGATCGACACCACCGCGGTGCTCCTCACCCCCATCGTCATCTCGCTTGCACGGCGTGTGGGACTGCCCCCGATGCCGTTCGCCCTGACCACGGTCTGGCTCGCGAACACCGCCTCGCTGCTGCTGCCGGTGTCGAACCTGACGAACCTGCTCGCCGTCGACCGGATGGGGCTCGGCGGCCCGCTGCCGTTCGCCGGGCTGATGGCCTGGCCCGCGGTCGCCGGGGTGGTCGTGCCGTGCGTCGTCCTGCTCGTGGTGTTCCGGGGCAAGCTGTTCGGCCGCTACTCGCCGGTGTCCGTCCGCACGCCGAGCGACCCCGTGTTCTTCTGGGCGGCCTCCGCCGTGCTCGTCGCGCTCGTCGTCGCCCTGACGGCCGGGGTGACCGTGTGGATCGCTGCGGTCCTGGCCGCCGTGGTGCTCGTCGTGGTCGCGGCGTTCCGGTCCCCGTCCGAACTCCGGGTGTCCCGCGTGCCGTGGTCGACCCTGTTGTTCGCCGCCGGGCTCTTCGTGGTGGTCGAGGCGCTGCACACGACGGGCATCACCGACCCGATCGTGCACGCGCTGCAGGGCGGCACCGGGACCGGCCCGCTGCTGCTGCTCGGCGGTGCGGGCGCGGTGGCGGCGAACGGCATCGACAACCTGCCGGCGTACCTGGTGCTCGAACCTGCCGCCGGGCACGAGGCCGTGCGGTACGCGGCCCTGCTCATCGGCGTGAACGCCGGCTGTCTCATCACCCCGTGGGCCTCACTCGCGACGCTCCTGTGGCATGCGCGGCTGTCGGCCGAGGGCGTCCACCTGTCGTGGGGCCGGTACATGGCGCTCGGGTGCGTCGTCGCGCCGCTCACCGTCGTCGCCGGGGTCCTGGCGCTCGCGCTCTGACGTCGGCGGGGCCTCGGACCGTTCGGGTGCCGGAACCCTGCGCGGTCAGAGCCAGTCGCGGGTCTTGAAGACGCGGTAGAGCACGAGCGACGACGCGGTGATGATCGCGAGCGACGCCCAGAGCCCGCTCCAGGCTCCCTCGCCCGGGAACTCGACGTTCTGCCCGAAGAAGCTCGTCACCCCCGTCGGGATCGCGATGATCGCCGCCCAGCTCGTGACCTTCTTCATGACGGTGTTCTGCCGGTTCGACGCCAGGTTCAGGGTCGTGTCGAGCACGCTCGACACCGCGTCGCGGAGCTGTTCGACGGAGTCGGCGATCGAGACCAGGTGGTCCTCGACGTCGCGGAAGTACGGCCGGATGCCGTTCGAGATCGTCTCCGCGTCACCGTGCAGCAACGAGGCGACGCTGTCCCGCGTCGGGACGACCAGCCGCCGGAGCACCCCAAGGGTCTTGCGGAGCCGGAACGACCGCCGCTGGATCTGCTGCTCACGGGGGTCGCCCGGCTCGAACAGGTCGTCCTCGAGCGCGTCGATCTGCCGCTCCAGGTCCTCGACGGTGTCGGTGGCCCGGTCGACGACGGCGTCGAGCAGCGCCCAGACGAGCCAGGGCACGCCGTGTTCGGCGATGTCGGAGTTCGCGGTGAGCCGGTGCTCCATCGGGGTGGTGTCGACGTCGGACCCGTGGATCGTGACGAGCGCCCGTTCGGTGACGAAGGCCTTGACCTCGTGCGTGATCAGGTCGCCCTCGTCGTCCGTGCCGCCCACGTCGTAGACGACCAGGAACAGACTGTCCCGGTACCGGTCGAGCTTCGGCCGCTGTCCGTGCTCGACGGCGTCCTCGACCGCGAGCGCGTGGATGCCGAGCTCCTCCTCGATCTGCTCGAGGTCGCCCGACGTCGGGTCGGTGTAGTCGATCCAGACGAACGTGTCCGGATCGGCGACGAGGTCGGAGATCCGGTCGACGGGGAAGTCCCGCTCGACCGTGTCGCCCCTGCACCACGCCCGTGTCCTGACCATGCTCGTCAGCCTACTGAGACGGCCGACCCGTGAGATCCCGGGTCGGCCGTCGCGGCGCTGCGGAGCCGCTCAGTCGGCTCCTGCTCAGTCGGCTCCTGCTCAGTAGGCGGAGACGAGCTTGCCGTCCTCCACCTTCAGGTACTGGTTCACATCGAAGGAATCCTCGCCGCGCTTCTCGTCACCGAGGTACGAGGTGTAGCTGTACGAGACGCTCCCGTCCTTCGTGCTCGTCACCATCACGGTGCCGGCGCGGGACGCCTCGACCTGCAGCTCGGGCTTCGACGTGACGTCGTACTGCACGCCGCCGTCGGCGTCGTAGGGCCCGTACCAGGGGCAACCGCTCAGTGCCCGGAGCTCGGTCTTCTCGGCGCAGTCGTCGATCAGGTCGGTCACGTACCGCTCGGCGTCCTGCTCGAGTGCCTTGGTCGCCTTCGGTGCGAAGTCGACGTAGCCGGACGTGGCCGCGCCCACGGCGACCTTCTCGGTGCCGCCGGTGAAGTACTTCGTCCCGCCGACCGAGACCTGGTAGGTGCCGGGGTAGGCGAGGGACGTGAACTTGCCCTCGCTGATCTTCCCGATCTCCTTGCCGCCGACGGTCACGGGTGCACCCTCGAGCACGTCGGATGCCGTCAGGGTGACCTGCTGGGCGAGGGGCTGCGTGACACGCCACTCGTCCTTCACCAGGAACGAGGTGCCCGTGCGCCGCAACGACACCTGGCCGGAGCGGTTCTTGCCGTCCTGCGTGTAGCTCAGGGTGGCGATCGCGGTGTCACCGGTCCGGGCGACCCGGCCGACGCGGATGTCCGACGGGCGGTCCTTCGCGCTCCGGAGTACCTTCGAGTCGAGCATCGCGGCGTCGTCGGGGACCTCGCTCAGGTCGGCGGCGGTGTCGGCGTCACCGCTTGCGATGGCCTGCACGTAGGACTTGACGGTCGGGGCCGGACCCCACACGTTGGCGCGGAGGACGCTCGTCGTGACCGCGCCGGCGATGACGACGACGATCACGGCGCCGCCGGCGATGAGCGAACGGACCAGGATCTTCTTGGACCGCGGGGACATCGGTGCCGGAGCGGGGGCACCACCGCCGATGAACGGCTGCGACCCGTAGGCGGGTTGTGCGCCGTACGGGGGCTGCGTGCCGTAGGGCGGCTGCGACCGGTACGACGGCTGCGCGCCGGAGTTCGACTGCGGGCCGTCCGCGGGCTCCTGGCCGGACCCGGCCGGCGGGTACGGCGCCTGCTGGCCGGCGGCCGGGGGAGTGTTCCACGCGGCGGCGGCCGGAGCGCCGGCGGCGACAGGCGCGCCGGGCGCGGCGGGAGCACCGGGAGCGGCCGGGTCGACGGGGGCGGTGGGTGCCACGGGGGCACCCGGACCGGCGACGGGCCCGGCCGGGAACGCCTGCGGCACGACGGGGCGGGGGTCCGCCCCGACCAGTCGCGACGTCCGGAGCACCGCGGCACCACCGAGGCGGGGCAGGAGCACCGGAGCGAGGTACCGGGCGACGACCTCGATCACGCCGCCCCACAGGGCGAAGACGATCGGCGTCCACGGCGCGACGCCGATCGACCCCGATGCGTCCACGGAGCTCGTGCTGTTCACCTGGTACGAGGCGACGCCGGTGCCGAGGACGAAGAACAGCAGACCGAGTGCGAACCACACCAGCGGCGTGACGACCCAGTCGAGGGTGGTGCGGATCCGGTCGTTGCGGCGGACGGCGAGTGCGAGCCCGGCCGCGACCGAGGTGACGACGACGAACAGCACGACCAGCCAGGTCCAGCCGCCGGCCCCGCCGAACACCGAGGCGGTGTCGCTGGCGGACCCGAAGCCGGAGGTCCCCACACCACCGAAGAACCCGAGCGCGGTCAGCCCGACCGCGACGTTGCCGAGCAGCAGCGGCAACGCGGAGCCGAAGGAGGGCTGGGCGATGACGGCGACGACGAGGACGACGAGGGCGACCAGCACGACGAGGACCGTGAGCTGCGACGCGGCGACACGCAGTGTGCCGAGCAGGCGGGCGGCGAAGACGTTGCCACCAGCGAGGACGGAGGGCCGGGCGAGGAGCGCGGCCAGGGCACCGATGACGAACGCGCCGAGGATGCTGCCGACACCGACGGCGTGCACCGGCTCGATGACCGCGCCGGACACCGACGGGAACCGGATCGCGAACAGGGCGGCCGCGACGTTCGTGAGCACGGTGGTCACGAGGCCGGAGACCACCGCGGTGACGAGCACCTGCATGCGACCGAGGCCTCGCGTGCGGATCCGGCGGGTGAGCACGACGGCCAGGACGACCTGCGCGGTGAGCACCAGCGCGGGCACCACGGCGAGCGAGCCCGAACCGGACCCGAGGAACCCGATGGACCCGGACAGGTGCAGACGGCCGAGGTCGGCGAGGGCCACGAGCTGCGCCGGCGCACCGAGCAGCACGCTCACGCCGGAGAGCAGGGACTCCACGTCGGGGGCCGAGCCCGCGCCGAGGTCGGTGCCGGACCCGGTGGACGGAGCGGCCGAACCGCTGCCGCCGGATGCGAGCAGGCCCACGGTGATGAGCAGTGAGAGTCCGGCGACGACGTACGCCGCGACCCAGCCGCCGACGGCGGCGAGCACGGCCGCCAGCCAGTCGCGACCGGACACGGAGCGCAGGAAGCGACCGAACGCATCGGACGGCTGCGCGGCGGGGGCGGGCTGACCCGACCACTGCTGCGGGCCTCCAGGCTGCTGCTGCCAGGCGGGTTGCGACGGCGGGACGGGCTGGCCGGAACCGGACTGGCCGGGGCCTGGCTGCGACGGCGGGACGGGCTGGCCGGAACCGGACTGGCCGGGGCCTGGCTGCGACGGCGGGACGGGCTGGCCGGAACCGGACTGGCCGGGACCAGGCTGCGACGGCGGGACGGGCTGGTTGGGCGGGTTCTCGCTCACGGCTGGGGGTCCTCTCCGACCGGGAGGCCGGCGCCGCACTCCAGCACCCGTGTCCCCCCGACACGTGCCTGCAGCGTAGCGGAACCGCCGATCCGCCGTGAATGCGCTGTCCCCACGCTGGTAACTTCGGCAGCGCGCCCGGCGCACCACGCCGGCCGTCGCACCCGTCGCACCCGACGCACGACGCACCGACGCACCCGGCCCCGGCCGGGCGGAACGGAGATCACACCACCCCATGCCTGCAGACCGCACCGAACAGACCCGCTACTCGTTCGTTGTCGCCTCCAACCGTCTCCCGGTGGACCGCGTCGTCGACCAGGACGGCAACGAGGGCTGGCGGCACTCGCCGGGCGGCCTCGTCACCGCCCTCGAACCCGTGATGCGCGCGAACGACGGAGCCTGGGTCGGCTGGGTGGGGCAGGCCGAGGTCGAGGTCGCACCGTTCGACAACGAGGGCATCCACATCGTCCCCGTCCCGCTCTCCGACGACGACGTCGAGGAGTACTACGAGGGCTTCAGCAACGACACGCTCTGGCCGCTGTACCACGACGTCATCGAGCACCCGAGCTACCACCGCGACTGGTGGAACGCGTACAAGCGGGTGAACGAGCGCTTCGCCACGCAGATCGCCGAGATCGTCGAGCAGGACGGCATCGTCTGGGTGCAGGACTACCAGCTGCAGCTCGTGCCGGCCCTGCTCCGTGCGAAGCGTCCCGACCTGACGATCGGCTTCTTCAACCACATCCCGTTCCCGCCGGTCGGCATCTACGCGCAGCTGCCGTGGCGTGCGCAGATCCTCGACGGGCTGCTCGGCGCCGACGTCATCGGCTTCCAGCGCCACGACGACGCCAGCGACTTCCTGCGTGCGGTGCGGCACATCAAGGGCTACACGACCAAGGGCACCACGATCGACGTCCCGGTGGACGACCCGGCAGCCCCGCGCAGCCGCAAGGGCATCACGGTCCGGCACGTCGAGGCCAGGCACTTCCCGATCTCCATCGACGCCGAGAGCTTCGAGGCGATCGCCCGCAAGCCCGAGGTGCAGGAGCGTGCACGCGAGATCCGCGAGAGCCTCGGCAACCCGAAGACGGTGCTGCTCGGTGTCGACCGGCTCGACTACACCAAGGGCATCCGCCACCGCATCAAGGCCTTCGGCGAGCTGGTGGAGGACGGCCGGATCGCGGTCGAGGACGCGACCCTCATCCAGGTCGCGAGCCCGAGTCGCGAGCGTGTCGACTCCTACGCGGCGCTCCGCGACGAGATCGAGCTGAGCGTCGGCCGCATCAACGGCGACCTCGGCGTCATCGGCCACCAGCCGATCTCGTACCTGCACCACGGCTACCCGCGCGAGGAGATGGTGGCGCTGTACCTGGCCGCCGACATCATGCTCGTCACCGCACTGCGCGACGGCATGAACCTGGTCGCGAAGGAGTACGTCGCCGCCCGCTTCGACAACGACGGGGTGCTCATCCTGTCCGAGTTCGCCGGTGCCGCCGACGAGCTCAAGCAGGCCGTGATCGTGAACCCGCACGACATCGGGGCGCTCAAGGACTCGATCGAGCGCGCCATCCAGATGCCGCGTCGCGAGCGGTCGACGCGCATGCGCGCGCTCCGCAAGCGCGTCCGTGACAACGACGTGGCGCGCTGGTCGCGCTCGTTCCTCGAGGCGCTCGACCGACACGCGCCGCGGAACGCCCAGATCGACCCGTCCGCCGCCGACCCGCGTGAGCAGCACCGTGAGGCGCAGACCGACAACATGTCGATCTTCGACCAGGACGCCCAGTCCGCCAGGGCTGCCGAGGACACCCGGGAGGCACGTGATGACTGAGACCACCACCGACCAGACCGCCATCGACGCGGCCCTCGAGACGCTCGCGGCTGCGCCGCGACTGATCGTCGCCCTCGACTTCGACGGCACGCTGGCCCCCTTCGCCGACGACCCCTCGCAGGTCGGCGCGCTGCCCGGCTCGTGGGCCGCGGTCCTGACCCTGCACCGTGCGAAGGACACCGAGGTGGTGCTCGTGTCCGGGCGTCCGCTCGGCAGCCTGGCCGCGGTGACCCACGCACCCGAGGACATGGCGCTCGTCGGCTCGCACGGTGTCGAGTGGCGCGTGGACGGCCACGACGAGGCCGCGCTGTCCGATGACGAGGTCGGTCGAGTGGCACGGATCGGCGCCGCGCTCGACGCGGTCGGCGAACGGTTCCCGGGCGTCGTCATCGAGCACAAGCCCGCGGGGCACGGGGTGCACACGCGCCGCGTCTCCGCCGAGGTCGCTGCCGAGGCGAACGCGGCGGCGAGCCGTGCGGCGCACGAGGCCGACCCCGAGGTGCTCGAGCGCGGTGGCAAGGACATCGTCGAGTTCGCGGTGCGCCACGTCACGAAGGGCGACGCGATCGCCCGGCTCCGCGAGTTGCACGGCGCCGACGCGGTGTTCTTCGCCGGCGACGACGTCACCGACGAGGACGCCTTCCGCGTGCTCGGCGACGGCGACGTCGGGGTGAAGGTCGGGCCGGGCCAGACCCGGGCCGGGTACCGCATCGCCGACCCCGCGGCCCTGACCGGGGTCCTGAAGCAGCTGGCGAGGCTCCGCGCCACCCGCTGATCGCGGGCCCGGAGCATGAGAATGCACGGGGGTGCACGGCTGGTATCCCAAAGCGTCCTAGACTCATCCCATGCCTGATATCGACGTCAAGCCGCGCAGCCGGGTCGTCACCGACGGGATCGAAGCAACCACCTCGCGTGGCATGCTGCGGGCCGTCGGTATGGGAGACGAGGACTGGAGCAAGCCGCAGATCGGCATCGCGTCCTCGTGGAACGAGATCACGCCGTGCAACCTCTCGCTCGACCGCCTCGCGCAGGGTGCGAAGGAGGGCGTGCACTCCGGTGGTGGATACCCGCTCCAGTTCGGCACCATCTCTGTCTCGGACGGCATCTCGATGGGCCACGAGGGCATGCACTTCTCCCTCGTCTCGCGTGAGGTCATCGCGGACAGCGTCGAGACCGTCGTCAACGCCGAGCGCCTCGACGGCACCGTCCTGCTCGCCGGCTGTGACAAGTCGCTGCCCGGCATGCTGATGGCCGCCGCGCGACTCGACCTGGCGAGCGTGTTCCTCTACGCGGGTTCGGTCATGCCGGGCTACGTGAAGCAGGCCGACGGCACGATGAAGGAAGTCACGATCATCGACTCCTTCGAGGGCGTCGGTGCCTGCAAGGCCGGCACCATGAGCGAGGAAGAGCTCAAGAAGATCGAGTGCGCCATCGTCCCGGGTGAAGGTGCCTGCGGTGGCATGTACACCGCCAACACGATGGCGAGTGTGGCCGAGGCCCTCGGCATGTCGCTGCCGGGCTCCGCCGCCCCGCCGAGCGCCGACCGTCGCCGCGACTACTACGCGCACCGCTCCGGCGAGGCCGTGGTGAACATGCTCGAGCACGGCATCACCGCCCGCCAGATCCTCACCAAGGAAGCCTTCGAGAACGCGATCGCCGTCGCGATGGCGCTCGGAGGGTCGACCAACGTCATCCTGCACCTGCTCGCGATCGCCTACGAGGCCGAGGTCGAGCTGTCGCTGGACGACTTCAACCGCATCGGTTCCAAGGTCCCGCACCTGGCCGACATGAAGCCCTTCGGCAAGTACGTCATGGTCGACGTCGACCGCAACGGCGGCATCCCGGTGATCATGAAGGCGCTGCTCGACGCGGGCCTGCTGCACGGCGACTGCATGACCGTGACGGGCAAGACCGTCGCCGAGAACCTGGCCGAGATCGACCCGCCGGCACTCGACGGCGAGGTCTTCCGCACGCTCGACAACCCGATCCACGAGACCGGTGGCCTGACCGTCCTGCAGGGCTCCTTCGCCCCCGAGGGCGCCGTGGTGAAGACCGCGGGCTTCGACGCCTCCGTCTTCGAGGGCCCCGCCCGCGTGTTCGACCGCGAACGTGCGGCGATGGACGCCCTGACCGAGGGCAAGATCGAGAAGGGCGACGTCGTCGTCATCCGCTACGAGGGCCCCAAGGGCGGCCCGGGCATGCGCGAGATGCTCGCCATCACCGCGGCCATCAAGGGCGCGGGCCTCGGCAAGGATGTACTACTCTTGACCGACGGTCGATTCTCAGGCGGCACAACCGGCCTGTGCATCGGCCACATCGCACCGGAAGCAGTGGACGCAGGTCCAGTCGCTTTCGTTCGTGATGGCGACCGCATCCGTGTCGACATCGCGGCTCGCTCGCTCGACCTACTGGTCGACCCGGCCGAGCTGGAGGCCCGCCGTGACGGCTGGGCCCCGCTGCCCCCGCGCTACACCCGCGGAGTCCTCGCGAAGTACGCCAAGCTCGTCAAGTCCGCCGCCCAGGGCGCGGTCACGGGCTAGCGTCCGACACCCGCACCACCGCCACCACTCAGGCAAGGACCACTCATGCCCACGGAAGCAACTCCGTTGTCCGCGGCCGCCGGTGCACGCCGGTCGCCGGAGATCCTGACCGGCTCGGGAGCCGTCCTCCGGACGCTCGAGCACCTCGGGATCACCGACGTCTTCGGCCTGCCGGGCGGCGCGATCATCCCGTTCTACGACGAGCTGATGGCGTCGACCACGATCCGCCACATCCTCGTCCGTCACGAGCAGGGCGCCGGCCACGCCGCCGAGGGCTACGCCTCGTCGTCCGGCAAGGTCGGGGTCGCCATCGCGACGTCCGGCCCCGGTGCGACGAACCTCGTCACGGCCATCGCCGACGCCTACATGGACTCGGTGCCGTTCATCGCGATCACCGGTCAGGTGTTCTCGACGCTGATGGGCACCGACGCGTTCCAGGAAGCCGACATCGTCGGCATCACGATGCCCATCACGAAGCACTCGTTCCTGGTGACCGACCCGGCCGACGTGCCGGCGACCCTCGCCGCGGCGCACCTCATCGCGACGACCGGTCGGCCCGGTCCCGTGCTGGTGGACATCACGAAGGACGCCCAGCAGAAGTCGGCGCCGTACGTGTGGCCGCCCAAGATCGACCTGCCCGGTTACCGCCCGGTGACCAAGGCGCACGGCAAGCAGATCACCGCGGCCGCGCAGCTGCTGTCCGAGTCGAAGCGCCCGGTGCTCTACGTCGGCGGCGGGGTCATCCGCTCCCGCGCGACCGCGGAGCTGCTCCGCTTCGCCGAGGCGACCGGTGCGCCGGTCGTCACGACCCTGATGGCGCGCGGCGCGTTCCCGGACTCGCACCCGCAGCACCTCGGCATGCCCGGCATGCACGGCACGGTGCCCGCGGTGCTCGGCCTGCAGGACAGCGACCTCATCGTCGCCCTCGGTGCCCGCTTCGACGACCGGGTGACCGGCAAGGCCGACGAGTTCGCGCCGGACGCCAAGGTCGTCCACGTCGACATCGACCCGGCCGAGATCTCGAAGATCCGCTTCGCCGACGTCCCGATCGTCGGTGACGCCCGCGAGGTCCTGGTCGACCTGCTCGACGCCTGGGGCGGCATCGCCGTCGAGGACCGCGCGTCGACCGACGAGTGGTGGGCGAAGCTCCACCAGCTCAAGACCGACTTCCCGCTCGGGTACGCCGAGCCGACCGACGGACTCCTCGCGCCGCAGGGCATCATCAAACGCATCGGTGAGCTCTCCGGTCCCGAGGCCGTCTACGCCTCCGGTGTCGGCCAGCACCAGATGTGGTCCGCGCAGTTCATCAAGTACGAGCGGCCCAACGCCTGGCTCAACTCCGGTGGAGCCGGCACCATGGGCTACTCGGTCCCCGCGGCGATGGGTGCGAAGGTCGCGCAGCCGGACCGCGTGGTTTGGGCGATCGACGGCGACGGCTGCTTCCAGATGACGAACCAGGAGCTCGCGACCTGCGTCATCAACGACATCCCGATCAAGGTCGCGATCATCAACAACTCGTCGCTCGGCATGGTCCGGCAGTGGCAGACGCTGTTCTACGACGGCCGGCACTCCTTCACCGACCTCGAGACGGGGCACGCCTCGCGCCGCGTCCCGGACTTCGTGAAGCTGGCCGACGCCTACGGTGCGCTCGGCATCCGCGTCGAGAAGGCCGACGAGGTCGACGCCGCGATCGAGCTCGCCCTGGCGACCAACGACCGCCCGGTGGTGATCGACTTCGTCGTGAGCCGTGACTCGATGGTCTGGCCGATGGTCCCGCAGGGCGTCAGCAACTCCTCCATCGAGTACGCCCAGGCACTCGCGCCCACCTGGGACGACGAGGACGCCGACATGACGGGAGAAACCGCATGAGCCACGTCCTCTCCCTCCTCGTGGAGGACAAGCCCGGTCTGCTGACCCGTGTCGCCGGACTCTTCGCCCGGCGCGGGTTCAACATCGAGTCGCTCGCCGTCGGCAACACCGAGGTGGACGGCCTCAGCCGGATCACGGTCGTCGTCGACGTCGAGGACCTCCCGCTGGAACAGGTGACGAAGCAGCTCAACAAGCTGGTGAACGTCATCAAGATCGTCGAACTGGACTTCTCGCAGTCGGTCCAGCGCGAGCACATGCTCGTGAAGGTGCGCGTCGACAACCAGACGCGCTCGGCGGTGCTCGAAGCAGTGAACCTGTTCCGTGCCCAGGTCGTCGACGTGGCGACCGACTCCCTGATCGTCGAGGTGACCGGCGACCCCGGCAAGATCCAGGCGATCCTCCGCGTGCTCGAGCCCTACGGCGTCAAGGAGCTCGCCCGCGCGGGCCTCCTCGGCATGGGCCGCGGACCGAAGAGCATCACCGACCGGGTGCGCTGAGCGCCCGTCACACCCTTCCCGGGCGCCGATGGTGCCCGGCACAGACCACAGAACCAAGGAGACACACCCTCGTGACTGACATCGTGTACGACGCCGACGCCGACCTGACGCTCATCCAGGGCAAGAAGGTCGCCGTCATCGGCTACGGCTCGCAGGGCCACGCCCACGCCCTCAACCTCCGTGACTCGGGTGTCGAGGTGAAGATCGGCCTGCAGGAGGGCTCGAAGAGCCGGCAGAAGGCCGAAGAGGCGGGCTTCGAGGTCCACACCCCGGGCGACGCCACCGCCTGGGCCGACGTCGTCGTCATCCTCGCGCCGGACCAGGTCCAGCGCATCGTCTACGCCGAGGACATCCGCCCGAACCTCAAGCCGGGCGCGACGCTCGTCTTCGGCCACGGCTTCAACATCCGCTTCGGCTACATCGAGGCGCCCGAGGGCGTCGACGTGTCGCTCGTCGCGCCGAAGGGCCCGGGGCACACCGTCCGCCGCGAGTACGAGGCCGGCCGTGGCGTCCCCGTGATCGTCGCCGTCGAGGTCGACGCGTCCGGTTCCGCCTGGGACCTCGCGTGGTCGTACTCCAAGGCCATCGGTGGCCTCCGCTCCGGCGGCATCAAGACGACCTTCACCGAGGAGACCGAGACCGACCTGTTCGGCGAGCAGGCCGTCCTCTGCGGTGGCACCTCGCAGCTCATCCAGTACGGCTTCGAGACCCTGGTCGAGGCGGGCTACCAGCCGCAGATCGCCTACTTCGAGGTCCTGCACGAGCTCAAGCTCATCGTCGACCTCATCTGGGAGGGCGGCCTCACCAAGCAGCGCTGGTCGATCTCCGACACCGCCGAGTTCGGTGACTACGTCTCCGGCCCGCGCGTGATCTCGCCGGACGTCAAGGAGAACATGAAGGCGGTGCTCGCGGACATCCAGAACGGTGCCTTCGCGAAGCGCTTCATCGAGGACCAGGACGCCGGCGCTCCGGAGTTCAAGGCGCTCCGTGCCAAGGGTGAGGGCCACCCGATCGAGGCCACCGGCCGTGAGCTTCGCGCTCTCTTCGCGTGGAAGCAGAACGACGGCGACTACGTGGACGGCTCGGCCGCGCGGTAGTCTTCCGAGAACCACTCGATGACGAGGCGGCGGTGCACCTGCACCGCCGCCTCGCGATGTGACCCGAACGTTATGCAGCAGCTCTTCTCCAGCCCCGACGCCGCGGACCGGCGTCCCTCCGCCGTGCGCGCGGACGATTCCCGACACCCGTCGGCCGTGCTGCGCACCCGCGGTCAGGACCGCCCCGACCAGCATGGGATGATCGTTCGATGGCGGTGACGAAGCGAGCGGTCCACATCGGCGCCGGCAAGATCGGGCGTGGGTTCGTGGGCCAGTTCCTCGTGGCGAGCGGCTACGAGCTCACCTTCGTCGACGTCGACGAACGCGTGGTCTCGGCGCTGAACGAAGCCGGCCGGTTCGTGGTGCACGAGGTCGGCGAGATGCCGGTCGAGCACCTCGTCTACGGGTTCCGTGCGCTCAGCAGCAAGACCGACCGCGAGCGTGTGGTGCAGGCCATCGCCGAGGCCGACGTGGTGACCACCGCCGTGGGCGCACGCACGCTCCCGCTCGTCGCGCCGCTCATCGCCGAAGGGCTCGCGGCACGTCCGCTCGAGCGCGGTGACGTCACGATCGTGGCCTGCGAGAACGCGTTCAACGCGACCGACTCCCTGCACGCCAGCATCCGCCGCGCCCCCATCCTCGAAGACCGCGACATCGCCGCCGTCTTCGCGAACTGCGCGATCGACCGCATCGTCCCGGACCAGTCCGGTGTGCTCGGGCAGTCCGGCGGCCTCGACGTCGTGCTCGAACCGTTCTACGAGTGGGTCATCGAGCGCACCCCGTTCCTCGGCTCCGACGCCGAACCGCCGACGATCGAGGGCGTCACCTGGGTCGACGACCTGCAGCCCTTCGTCGAGCGGAAGCTCTACACGGTCAACACGGCGCACGCCACCGCCGCCTACCACGGCTACGTGCGGGGCATCCGGCTCATCCGCGAAGCACTCGAGGACGACGCCGTTCGCGCCGAGGTCGACGGGGTGCTCGCCGAGACCACCGCACTGCTGATCGCGAAGCACGGCTTCGACCCCGAGGACCACGCGCGCTACGTCGCCGCGAACCTCTCCCGCATCGCGAACCCGCACCTGCCGGACTCCACGGCACGCGTCGGCCGCAACCCGCTCCGCAAACTCGGCCGTCGTGAACGCTTCGTCGGCCCGGCGTCACAGCTCGCCGAGCGCGGCCTGCCCGTCGAACACCTGCTCGGTGCGGTCCGCGCGGCGCTCGCGTTCGATGACGAGAACGACCCGGAGTCGATCGAGCTGCACGCGCTCCTGCGCTCCGGGGCGACCGCGCACGCGCTCACCGAGATCCTCACGGGCCTGATGGAGAGCCACCCGCTCTTCCCTGCCGTCCGCGACGTCGTCGCCGAGGTCCTCGCGACGCAGCCGGCCGACGTCTGACGTCGACCTCCCGGCCGTCGCTGGTCTCCCCGGGGTCGTGTCCCTCGTAGAATCGGGGCATGACCACGGCAGCATCCCCACCAGACGGGTCGATCGACCCGGACGTGCCGAACGCCGTCGACACCGACGACGCCGCCCTCAGCTGGGGTGACGCGGACGACGCCACCCACGTCGACGCGGCGCACAACCCGGTGGCGGTGCGCGACCGCGGAGCCCGTGACCCCGAAGCACCCGAGACCTCCGGCGCGCTCGTCGGGTTCGGCGTCTTCGGTGGCCTCTACCTGCTCTACACGGTGGCCTGGCTCCTGACCGCGTCGACCGCGTACGTCTCCGGCGTCGACACCGTCCTCACGCTCTTCGTCGAGGTGCTCCGCTTCCTCGCGATCCTCGCGCCGGCACTCTGGTTCACGGTGGTGCTCTGGGCAGCGCGCAGCAGCCGCACCCGGACCCGCCTGCTCTGGATGCTCCTCGGCGCCGTCGTGCTCTTCCCCTGGCCGTTCCTCCTGACGCGGAGCTTCGGGTGACCGGGGCAGTGCCGGCGACGACCCGCCGGAACAGTGCCCCCGTGGTCGCGAAGATCGTGGTCTGGGTCGTGTTCGCGGCGCTGTTCGCCTACATGACGGTGCAGGCCGTCGGCAACCTGACGCAGATCAACCAGCGGGTGGACGCCTTCAACGCGTTCCTCCAGACGACCTCGGGTGGCGACTCGCTGCAGACCAGCACCCCGTGGCTGTGGCTCGTGCTCGACATCCTCATCGCGCCGGTCGCGTTCGTCGCGGCGATCGTCATCACCCGGCGCGCGAGCCTGCCCGTCACGATCGCGGTGTTCGTGGTCGCGTTCGCGGGTGCCGGCGCCCTCTGGCTCGACCTCCAGCTGTTCGTCCCGACGCTGCTGGACTTCTGACGTGACCCGCCCACGGCCAGGAGGCACGGTGCGGCCCCGCCCCGCGCCTCCCGGCCGTCGTGTGGTTCTCCACAGGACCGCTCCCGCGGTCGTAACCACCGGCCCGCGTCGATAGCATGGTGGGATACCAACCGTCTCGAGTGAGGAAACAGCTGCTGTGTCGAAGCCGGTCGTCCTGATCGCCGAAGAACTCTCGCCCGCAACGGTCGACGCCCTCGGGCCCGACTTCGAGATCCGGAACGTGGACGGCACCGACCGTCCGGCGCTCCTGGCGGCGCTGTCCGACGCGCACGCCGTCCTCGTGCGGTCCGCCACCAAGATCGACGCCGAGGCGATCGCCGCGGCACCGAGCCTGAAGGTCGTCGCCCGTGCCGGCGTCGGCCTCGACAACGTCGACATCAAGGCCGCGACGACCGCCGGCGTGATGGTGGTGAACGCCCCGACCTCGAACATCATCTCGGCGGCGGAGCTCACGGTCGGGCACATCCTGTCGCTCGCGCGGCACATCCCGGCCGCCCACGCCTCGCTGGCCGCCGGTGCGTGGAAGCGCTCGTCGTACACCGGTGTGGAGCTCTACGAGAAGACCGTCGGCATCATCGGCCTCGGCCGCATCGGCGCGCTCATCACCCAGCGGCTGCAAGCCTTCGGCGTGACGGTCATCGCGTACGACCCGTACGTCACCACGGCACGTGCGCAGCAGCTCGGGGTCGAGCTCGTCTCCCTCGACGACCTGCTGCGCCGAGCGGACTTCACCACGATCCACATGCCGAGGACGCCGGAGACCCTCGGCATGATCTCGGACGCCCAGTTCGCCCTGATGAAGCCGACCGCGTTCGTCGTGAACGTGGCCCGCGGCGGCCTGATCGACGAGGACGCCCTGCACCGTGCACTCACGGCGAACACCATCGCCGGCGCCGGCCTCGATGTCTTCGTCGCCGAGCCCCCGAAGGACTCACCGCTCCTGGCACTCCCGAACGTCGTCGTGACGCCGCACCTCGGTGCCTCCACCGACGAAGCGCAGGAGAAAGCAGGCGTCTCGGTCGCCAAGTCGGTCCGTCTCGCCCTCGGCGGCGAGCTCGTGCCCGACGCGGTGAACGTGGCCGGCGGGGTCATCGACCCGTACGTGCGCCCCGGCATCCCGCTCGTCGAGAAGCTCGGCCAGGTCTTCACCGCCCTGGCGACCTCGCCGGTCACGAGCATCGACGTCGAGGTGCACGGCGAGCTCGCCGAGTACGACGTCAGCGTGCTGAAGCTCGCGGCGCTCAAGGGCGTCTTCACCGACGTCGTGAGCGACCAGGTCTCGTACGTCAACGCCCCGCTCATCGCCGAGCAGCGCGGGGTCACCGTCCGCCTCATCACCGAGACCGACAGCCCCGAGTACCGCAACGTGCTGACGATCCGCGGTGCCCAGTCCGACGGCCCGGCGATCAGCGTGTCCGGCACGCTCACCGGCCCGAAGCAGGTCGAGAAGCTCGTCGAGATCAACGGGCACGACGTCGAGGTGCCGCTCGACCGGCACCACGTCGTCATGGAGTACACCGACCGACCGGGCATCGTCGCGGTCTACGGCAAGGAGTTCGGCCAGGCCGGCATCAACATCGCCGCGATGCAGATCTCGCGCGAAGCCGCCGGTGGCCAGGCGCTGAGCGTCCTGACGGTCGACTCGCCCGTGCCGGCCGAGATCCTCGAGCACGTCCGCTCGGCGATCGACGCGTCCTCGCTCCGCGAGATCGACATCACGCTCTAGGAGAGTGGCGGACATGAGCAGCGCGCAGACGATCCGACTCGCGGTCATCCGTGGTGACGGCATCGGCCCCGAGGTCGTCGACGAGGCCCTGAAGGTCCTGCACGCGGTCCTGCCAGACGACCTCGTGGTGCATGAGACCCCGTTCTCCCTCGGCGCCGCACGGTACCTGGAGACCGGCGACATCCTGACCGACGACGACATGGCAGCGATCGCGCAGCACGACGCGATCCTGCTCGGAGCGGTCGGCGGTGACCCGCGTGACCCGCGGCTCGCGGGGGGCATCATCGAGCGCGGGCTGCTCCTCAAGCTCCGCTTCGCGTTCGACCACTACGTGAACCTCCGGCCGACGACGGTGCACCCGGCCGTCCCGACACCGCTCGCCGACCCCGGCGAGGTCGACTTCGTGGTCGTGCGCGAAGGTACCGAAGGGCCCTACGTCGGCAACGGCGGTGCCATCCGGACCGGTACCCCGCACGAGATCGCGACCGAGGTCTCGTTGAACACCGCCTTCGGTGTCGAGCGGGTCGTGCGGTACGCCTTCGCGCTGGCGGACCGACGCCCGCGTCGCCACCTGACCCTCGTGCACAAGAGCAACGTCCTGGTGCACGCTGGAGCCCTCTGGCAGCGCACCGTCGCGGCCGTCGGCGCCGAGTACCCGGACGTCACGGTCGACTACCAGCACGTGGACGCGGTCACCATCCACATGGTGCGCGACCCCGCACGGTTCGACGTCATCGTCACCGACAACCTGTTCGGCGACATCATCACCGACCTGGCCGGCGCGATCAGCGGCGGCATCGGTCTGGCGGCCTCGGGCAACATCAACCCGGACGGCACCTTCCCCAGCATGTTCGAGCCGGTCCACGGTTCCGCGCCGGACATCGCAGGTCAGCAGCTGGCCGACCCCACCGCCGCGATCCGTTCCGTCGCCCTGTTGCTCGACCACATCGGTCGCGGTGACCTGGCGGCCGCGGTGACGGCTGCGGTGGAGTCCGACCTCGCCGACCGGGGCACCGCGCCGCGTCGCACGGCCGAGATCGGCGACGCGATCGCCGCCGCGGCCACGGCACGCACCACCACCGCCTGAGAAGGAGTCCTCCCCATGAGCACCGACACCGCCTTCGGACTCGAGTTCGCCAGCACCCCGTCCGCCGATCGTCGCGCGGCCGCCGAGCGCGAGCAGATCCTCGCCGACCCGGGCTTCGGCAAGCACTTCACCGACCACATGGCGACGGTCGAGTGGACGCTCGACGACGGCTGGCACAGCGCGTCGATCCACCCCTACGGGCCGCTGTCCCTCGACCCGAGCGCGAGTGTCCTGCACTACGCCCAGGAGATCTTCGAGGGGCTCAAGGCCTACCGGCACGCGGACGGTTCGGTGTGGTCGTTCCGACCGGACGCCAACGCCCGGCGATTCCAGCGGTCCGCGCGACGGCTCGCTCTGCCGGAGCTCCCGGTCGAGGCGTTCGTCGAGTCGATCCGGCAGTTGGTGCAGACCGACGTCGACTGGGTGCCCTCGGCGCCCGAGACCAGCCTGTACCTGCGGCCGTTCATGATCGCGACGGAGTCGTTCCTCGGTGTCCGGGCGGCACAGGCCGTCGCGTACCACTGCATCGCGAGCCCGGCCGGTGCGTACTTCACCTCGGGCCCGAAGCCGGTGTCGATCTGGCTGTCGACGCAGTACGCCCGTGCCGGCAAGGGCGGGACCGGTGCGGCGAAGACCGGCGGCAACTACGCCTCGTCGCTGCTGCCCCAGCAAGAGGCCTACGAGCACGGCTGCCAGCAGGTGATGTTCCTCGACTCGGTGGAGGGCAAGTACCTCGAAGAGCTCGGCGGCATGAACGTCGTCCTGGTCAAGTCCGACGGCACCCTCGTCACGCCCGACTCCGACTCGATCCTCGAAGGGATCACGCGTGACTCGATCCTGCAGCTGGCCGAGGACCGCGGCCTGACCGTCGAGAAGCGCCGGGTGACCCTCGACGAGTGGCGTGACGGCGTCTCCGACGGCTCGATCACCGAGGCCTTCGCGTGCGGCACCGCCGCCGTGGTGACCCCGATCGCCGAGCTCCGGGGCGACGGCTTCACGATCGGTTCGCCGACCGTCGGGGCGGGGGAGCTCACGATGTCCCTGCGCGACGAGCTCACCGACATCCAGTACGGCCGTCGTCCCGACCCGCACGGGTGGATGACCAAGCTGACCGACGCGTCCTGATCGACCGGCGGGCGTGGGTAGGGTCGAACGGTGAAGATCGCACGGTTCAGCAGCAAGGGTGAAGACCCCCGGTACGGCATCCTCGACGAGCGCGCTCTGGTGGTGCTCGCGGGAGACCCGATGTACCAGGGGTTCGAGACCACGGGGGAGCGCGTGGCACTCGCCGACGCCAAGCTCCTCGCCCCCGTCATCCCGCGCTCGAAGGTCATCGGCGTCGGGCTCAACTACTCGGAGCACGCCTCGGAGATGGACGAGCGCGCCGGCGACGACCCGGTGGTGTTCCTCAAGCCGAACACCTCGGTGATCGGTCCGGACGAACCCATCCGCCTCCCCGCCGACATCGGACGCGTCGACCACGAGGGCGAACTCGCCATCGTGATCGGTTCACTCGCGAAGAACGTCCGGCGTGAGGACTTCGCGAGCGTCATCCTCGGCTACACGATCGCCAACGACGTGACCGCCCGTGACCTGCAGGCGCGCGACGGTCAGTGGACCCGGGCGAAGGGGTTCGACACCTTCTGCCCGCTCGGCCCCGTGATCGAGACCGAGATCGACCCGTCGGACATCCGCATCGAGACCCGCGTCGACGGTGACCTCCGGCAGGCTGCCTCGACGAACGAGATGGTGCACGACATCCCGTCGCTCGTCGAGTTCGTGTCCTCGATCTGGACCCTGCTGCCCGGTGACGTCATCCTGACCGGGACCCCGGCGGGTGTCGGACAGATCCGCGACGGCGAGATCGTCGAGGTCACCATCTCCGGCATCGGTTCGCTCAAGAACCCCGTCATCGCCCGGCACTGACAGCGCTGCCGAACGGCCCGTTCCCCCAGGTGGGGAGCGGGCCGTTCGTCGTTCTCGGGGCAGTGCCCAGCCGCGGCGTAGATGGCGACACGCCCGGGATGTGGCCCGGCTTGGCGCTGCCGTTCACCTCTGCGTAAAGTAATCACTCGTTGCCGCTGAGGCGGAGAACGGAACGGCCGAGACGATCACCGGGTTGAACACCTGGAGATGCAGTCCGGACGGGGCCCCCGCTCAGGCAACCAACTCCTCGGAACCACGACCTCTGGTTGTGCGCCCAGGATGTTGTACAAGACGAATGCCTCTCTGGCGGAACCTGTGATGGGTCGAGCGGGGAGTGCGTCTGGTCCTTGAGAACTCAACAGCGTGCACATTGTCAATGCCAATTTATTGATTGACCTCGTGCCTGGTCGGCTTGCTGACTGGGTCATGAAGCAATTCCTTTTG